>JAMPGV010000027.1 GCA_023663735.1 Muribaculum sp.
AATATACAATCTGCACAATTCGGATTACCTAAATTGGAGTTTTGCAATTGCCTATATAATAATATTATTGGGAGAAAGGTGGAGGATATGCGCAAGGACGAATCTTTATAAAAATATGTGGCGTGTCATTCTGGTATAAAGGCGACGGCAAGAAAGTATATTGGATGTATTAAATCAAGGGAGAACGGATGGAAAAAGAGGAGAAAATAAAACAAAAGCGATTAAGACAGAAGAAAAAGCAGCCGGTCAGCATCCCTTTCCTGATCGGACTTCAGATCTTTTTGATTTTGTTTCCCGTATCGCTGGTATGGATTGCCCTCTGGGATAATGTGATTCCGAGACATCAGACACGCTTTGCAAGTTTTGAGGCTTTTCGGGAAAAAGCGGAAACGGCAACGCTGGCATGGGAGATTCCGGATACGGCGGAAAATATCAAGTATTATTGGGGACAGGATCGGTTTGTCCGCGTGGCGGGTTATGGAATATCCCTGCCAAGCGAGGCGTATGAGCAGATGAAACAGGAAAGTACGGAGCGATATCAAGCAAATCCGGCTTTTGAAAGTACGGATGCGTATGTCTGGCGGAAGGGTGATGATAAAAATGATGTCCAAATAGAGTGGCTGAAGAAATAACGCCGCCGGCGTTTCTGTCCGGCGGCGTTCAAACCGGCTGTTATCAATCTATGCAATCTGCGGTATTACCCCATCGTCACCACAACTTCATAGTTCTCTTTCCCTTTTTCGTAAGGCACCACGCATCCCTCCACAGGCACGCCGTCCACGGTCATGGAAGCCACGCCTTTCTCTACGTCTCCGGGATTTTTCACGGTGATATGGTAAGTACCCTCCCGGAATTTGCGTTTCAGGGTAAAGTCGCCGAATCCCTTGGGTACGCAGGGATTGACGGAAAGCCCCTTATGGGTGGGAGACACGCCCAGAATATACTGTGAAATATTGACGAAAGTCCACGCCGCGGTGCCGGTGAGCCAGCTGTTCTTGGCTTCGCCGTGGAATTTGGCGTCGCGCCCCGCGATCATCTGCGCATACACATAAGGTTCCGTGCGGTGGATTTCGCTGATTTCCTCCACATAGGCGGGGCAGGTTTTCCGATAGATCTCAAAGGCTCTGTCGCCGCGCCCGAGAACCGTCTCCGCAATGGAAACCCAAGGGTTGTTGTGGCAGAAAATACCGGCGTTTTCCTTGTATCCGGGGGGATAGGAGGACACTTCGCCCAGCTCCAGATGATACTCGGTGTAGGCGGGCTGCAGGATCATCACGCCGTATTGTGTATCCAGACGTTCCTTCACGGAATCCAGCGCTTTCTCTGCAAGCCCTTCCGCTACGCCCACGCCGGCCAGCACGCAGAAGCCCTGCGGCTCGATATAGATCTGGCCTTCTTTGCACTCTTTGGATCCCACTTTGTGGCTGTATGCGTCATAGGCGCGCACAAACCATTCGCCGTCCCAGCCGTCCTTTAGGATGGCGTCATACATAGTTTTCACCTCTCCTCGGGCGCGGGCGGCTTCCGCCTCATCCCCCATGAGTTCACAGAGCTGTGCGTATTCCTCGCCGTATTTGACGAACATTCCGGCGATGAACACGGACTCGGCCACCGGCCCCTCGCTGGGACCGAATGTCTGGAAGGATTCCCCGGGATGCTCGGAGAAGCAGTTTAAGTTCAGGCAGTCGTTCCAATCCGCGCGGCCGATCAAAGGCAGACCATGGGGACCTTTGTGGCTGACGGTATAGTCAAAGGAGCGCTTTAAGTGATCCATGAGAGGCGTTGCGACACTCATGTCATTATCGAAAGGAACCGATTCGGTGAGGATGGAAGTATCGCCGGTCTCCCGCACATAGGCGCTGGTGCCCGCAATGAGCCACAGCGGGTCGTCGTTAAAGCCGCTGCCGATGTCGGAGTTGCCCTTTTTGGTGAGGGGCTGATATTGATGGTAGGCGCTTCCATCCTGAAACTGTGTGGAAGCGATGTCAATAATGCGTTCTCTGGCTCTGTCGGGAATCAGATGGACGAATCCCAGCAGATCCTGACAGGAATCCCGAAAGCCCATGCCTCTCCCGATGCCGGATTCATAGTAGGAAGCGGAGCGGGACATGTTGAAAGTCACCATGCACTGGTATTGATTCCAGATATTGACCATGCGGTTGACCTTATCGTTGGCGGAGTTCACCGTATACTTGGAGAGAAGCTCCTGCCAATAAGCCTGAAGCCGCTCAAAGGCTGCGTCCACTTTCTGCGTGGTGTCATATTTTGCCAGCATTTCCAGAGCGGGTTTCTTGTTGATGACGCCGGGCGATTCCCATTTTTCCTCCTGCGGATTCTCCAGATATCCCAGCACGAAGACGAAAGTCTTGCTCTCCCCCGGCGCAAGATGCACGTTCAGCTGATGGGAGGCGATGGGAGACCAGCCGCTTGCCATGGAGTTGGTGCAGGCTCCCTGTTCCACCGCCTCGGGATCGTCCGCGCCGCGGTATGCGCCCAGAAAAGCGTCCCTGCTGGTGTCAAAGCCCGCGGTTTCCGCATTGACGGAATAGACCGCGTAGTGATTGCGGCGCTCGCGGTATTCGGTCTTGTGATAGATGGCGGATCCCACGACTTCCACTTCCCCGGTGCTTAGGTTGCGCTGGAAATTTTTCATATCGTCGTCTGCGTTCCACAGACACCATTCCACATAGGAAAATACGGAGAAGGTCTTGGCGGCGTCGGACTCGTTGGTCAGCGTCAGTTTGCTGATTTCGCAGTTGTCCCCCTCGGGTACGAAGATTAGCAGATCGGACTGCAATCCGTTTTTCGCTGATAAGAAACGGCTGTAGCCGATGCCGTGCCGGCACTCATAGGCGTCCAATTCGGTTTTCACGGGCTTCCATCCGGGATTCCAGACGGTATCGCCATCCTTAATATAAAAGTATTTGCCGTTGACGTCGCCGGGTACGTCGTTGTAGCGGTAACGGGTCAGGCGCAGAAGTTTGGCGTCCTTATAGAAAGTATAGCCGCCGCAAGTGTTGGACAACAGTGTGAAAAATTCTCCCGAGCCGAGGTAATTGATCCAGGGCAGAGGGGTTCTGGGAGTAGTAATGACATATTCCCGCCGGGTGTCATCAAAATAGCCGAATTTCATACGCTTGATCCTCCGTTTTGGTTGATTTGTTGAAAGTAAACGTTTAAGTTAGCGAGACTTTGAGTAAAATTATACAGAAAGAAGACATAAAAAGCAATAGAAAGATTATAGAAAATTCAGAAAGTTTAGAAAAATAAGCACGAGTAGAGAGCAAAAAGACTCTAAATCAATTTTGTTTTCGGTCAAGGAATGCCTTCCCGGAAGCGCCGCAGTATTCTTTTGAGATCACACAAAAGCATATTTGAGACAATAGAAAAGCATAATGCACAAAAACGGTATGTGAAAATTAGCTATTTCGGACAAAACGCACAACAATTTTCAAAAAACGTTGCAAAATGTGTGAAAATGATATATATTTAGATTACGAAAACGATTAAGTAGTTCGTTCGGTATTTATTCGGTGCCGCCGGGCATAGACACAGTCGGGGGAGAATATATGACATCAATGAAAGATATCTCCAAAGCCTGTGGAGTGTCGGTGGCAACGGTCAGCAAGGCACTGAATGACCACAAGGACATAGGAGAAGAGACCAAACAGCATATCAGGAAAGTTGCGAGGGAGATGGGATATTTTCCCAACTCGGCGGCAAGGGCTTTGAAGACCAACCGGACGCACAGCATCGGCGTGCTGTTTGCGGATGACGCCAGAAGCGGACTGACCCATGACTATTTTGCCAGCGTACTCGACAGCTTCAAGCGGATGGCTGAAAAGTGCGGTTACGATCTCACCTTTATCAACAGCAGCAAGAACCGGGTGGACAGCATGACCTATCTGGAACACAGCAGATACCGGGGATTTGACGGGGTGGCCATCGCCTGTATTGATTTTACGGATCCCGAGGTGCTGGAATTGGTGCAGAGCGACATTCCGCTGGTGACGATAGACTATGTGTTCAACGGCCGCATTGCGGTGCTTTCGGACAATGCGGGGGGAATGCAGGAGCTGGCGGAATATATCTGCCGGAGAGGCCATCGGAAAATTGCCTACATACATGGCGCGAACGCCGGATCAAGCAGGACGGTAACGGGTAATAGGCTTTCTTCTTTCTACCGGACGACGGAACGGTTCGGTATAGAAGTCCCGGCGGAGTATGTCAGGGAGGCATTCTACCGCGACACAGAGAAATCTTATCATGCGACTAACGAGATGCTGGATCTGCAGGATCCGCCCACCTGTATCATTTATCCCGACGACTTTGCAGCGTTCGGCGGCATCAACGCAATCCGGGAGAGGGGGCTTCGGATTCCCGAGGATATTTCGGTGGCGGGCTACGATGGGATTCAGGCGGCCAGACATCTGGAACCGCGGATTACCACCCTGCGGCAGGATACGGAGCAGATCGGATTTGTGGCGGCCAGAGAATTAATCAGTCTGATCGAGCGCCCCAAGGCCACGATCATTCAGCAGATTACCGTGGCCGGAGAATTGGTGGAAGGCCAGTCGGTGGCGTCGGTCGGACACGCATAGGATCCTTTGGTATACGGCGGTATACGATGCAGAGGAATCCGGCAGTATAGGCATTTGACCGCCGCATATGCGGCGGTATCAGCATAAATATGCTATAAATGCAATCACCAACAACTCATCATTAAAAATGAAATGGGAGGAAGTAAAATGAAGAAAAAAGTACTTAGTGCTTTACTTTCCGCAACTTTGATTGTCAGTATGCTGGCAGGCTGCGGCGGAAAAGACACACCAACACAGGGTTCTACACCCGAGTCCCCGAGTTCGGCGTCTTCCGAGCAGGCTAGCACACCCGCTGGTGACAACAACGCAGCCGGGGGGGTAACAGTGGCGCCCGCTACGGACGGCTGGGATGCCTCCAAGAAGATTTATGCTTATGCATGGGACGATGATTTCGGCAAGAAGCTGAATGTTGTTCTGGATAAGTATCCTCAGTTCAAGGATTATGTAGAGGTTATCAATCTTGGTGTGAGCGGTACGGACGGCACGTATCAGGACGCTGTTGACACTGCTTTCACAAGCGGCGACAAGTATCCCTCTTTGATCCCTGCGGATAATGACGTTGCTCTCTATTGGGCAGAGGAAGATGACAAGACTCTTGATCTTGGCTCTATCGGACTTACCTCCGACCTGATGGGCGACGCTTATCAGTTCTCTATTGACTATGGTACCTGCAACGGCAAGCTCAAGGCTGTTACATGGCAGGGAACTCCCGGCTCCTTCACTTACAGACGCGACATCGCTCAGGAAGTGTTCGGCGTGTCCGAGCCCGAAGAGGTTCAGGAGCTGGTAAAGGATTGGGATACCTTCTTTGACACCGCTGCAAAGCTGAAGGAGAAAGGCTACTACATTGTGTCCGGTCCCGACGATATCAAATATCCCGTATATGACGGTCAGACCTCTCCTTGGGTCACCAAAAAGGACGGTAAAGAGTATTTGACTCTTGACGACAGTGTAAACAAGTATCTGGAGTATTCCAAGAAGCTCTATGACGAGGGCTACACCAACAATACAACCGCATGGGGCGGCGAGTGGTACGCTAACATGCAGGGTACCGGTAAGGTATTCGGTTACTTCGGCACCACATGGTTCATGTCCCAGATTTATGGCCAGTCTCATGAGGGAGACACTCCTTCCTTCGGTCAGTGGGGCGCTGTGACAGGTCCCTGTGCATATCACTGGGGCGGCACCTATGTAATGGTTGGCAAGGATACACCGAACCCCGAACTCTGTGCATTCCTGCTCTATGAGATGACCTGTAACGCGGAGACCATGTATGACATCACCGTGAACACCGGTGACTTTGTAAACAACAAGGCTGCAAACGAGAAGCTGATTGCTGCCGGTGACAGCGTGAAACTTACCATGACAGACAATAATGGCAATTCCGATAGCATTACGGATTTCTTGGGCGGACAGAATCCTATTCAGGCATGGGCTGAGGCGGCTCCCAGCATCAGCTTGAAGAACCTGACCTATCAGGACGCAACGATTAAGAACGTCGTTGATGATGCTGCCAAATCACTTTGGAACGGCACCTATAAGACGGTTGATGAGGCGATTGCTTTTGTGAAGACAGAGGTAGCTGCAAAGACCGGTCTTATCGTAGAGTAATAGAAGTAATCATTCACGCGCATCAGTTGGCCGATCGCCGGCTGATGCGCATTTTAAAAACAAGTAGAATGTTGGGGTGTTGAAGTGAAGAAAAAAACGGTAGAATATGGTCGATACGGTATTGTTTTTCTGATTCCTTTCTTTCTGGTTTTTGCGATTTTCCAGCTGTATCCCTTACTGTACACCATAGCGGATTCCTTTGTATACTCAGCGAAAAACGGTCGTCAGGTAGTGGAGACCGTAGGTTTGGGAAATTATACGAATTACATATTTGGCGCGGCGGGCAATGGTGAAATATGGCAGGCTTTGATCATCACGATTGTGATGTGGCTGTTGAATTTTATACCTCAGATTCTTTTGTCGCTGCTCCTTGCCGCGTGGTTTACGGACAGCCAGAGGAAACTAAAGGCTTCCGGTGCGTACAAGGCGATTGTGTATCTGCCGAACGTCATTACGGCAGCAACCATAGCGGTATTGTACTTTAACATGTTTGATACCCATGGTCCGATTACTTCGTTCTTATTGAAAATGAATATAATTAAGTCAGACGGTTTATTATACAGCGGATGGTTCTCCTTGGTATTGATTGCGTTTATCCAGTTCTGGATGTGGTATGGCAATACCATGGTGGTGTTGACAGCAGGCATTCTGGGCATTAATCCCTCTTTATATGAAGCGGCTTGTGTGGACGGCGCAACCCCCAGACAGCAGTTCTTCAAGATTACGCTGCCTTTGTTAAAGCCTATTTTGCAATACACATTGGTGACTTCCGCAATCGGCGGATTACAGCTGTACGATATCCCGCAGCTGTTGAATGAGGGCAATCCCTTGGTCAGGGTTGGAGAGAATTCCGTCTACTCCACCAGAACCGTGGTTATGCTGATCAAACAGTATGTTGCCAACGGTTCCTCCCAGAACTTTGGACGTGCGGCGGCATACTCCGTGGTATTGTTTGTGGTGACATTGGCAATCAGTATGATTTTCTATATTGCAACTTCTGAGAAAAAGAGTAAGGGGAGGTAGGCAGAGATTATGACTAAGGAAAATATTAAGGGAGTGAAAATTTTTCGTACCATTGTCTGTGTGCTGCTTTGTTTTCTCTCCTTGTTTCCGTTTTGGATTTTGTTTGTGAATTCTACGCTGCCCTCCAATCAGATTGTCACCGGTATGAAGGTGATTCCCGGTTCAATCCAGCAGCTTATTACCAATTATAAAGGCTTGATGGCGGGTTCCGAAAAGACCAGTGGCGTTTCGCTGATGCAGGCGATGCGCAATTCCCTGATTATCACGGTTCCCACGGTGATTCTGCAGGTTTATTTCAGCTCACTCACGGCGTATGCAGTAACCGTCTATCGCTTCAAGGGAAGGGATTTCGTGTGGGGCTTCATCTATGCGATCATGATGATTCCTACTCAGGTTTCGATCGTCGGATTTATCAAGGTTTGTAATCTGACGCATCTGTACGGCACGTTTCTGCCGCTGATTCTTCCCGCGATTGCGGCGCCTACGACGGTTTACTTTATGAAGCAGTACATGGAGGGGGCGCTATCCGTCAGTCTGGTGGAAGCGGCGCGTATTGACGGCGCAGGGGAGTTTAAGACCTTTAACAAGATTGTGCTTCCGCTGCTGACTCCCGCGATGGCGACACAGGCAATCTTTGCATTTGTTGCATCATGGAACAACCTGTACACACCTTCATTGATCTTGGCGACCGAGAGACAGAAGGCAACCATGCCTATGTTCGTGGAGGCTTTGAAGGCAAATGATAAGACGAGAGATTACGGGCAGATTTATACCGGTCTGTTCATCACCGTGATTCCGATCATCATCATGTACATATTCCTTGCAAGATACATTATCGGCGGAGTTGCGCTGGGCGGTGTAAAAGAATAAGGTGCAAAGAAATAATAAGGACAGTTCCGTATAAGGCTGAGGTGTAAGAAATACCGGAACAGTTCAGTGTAAGGCTGAATTGTAACGAATAATAGGACATAAGTAATGAAGGATAAAGAAGAATCGAAACTGCAGCGGGGTTTGGAGGCTTTCGGGAATATTTTTCTGGTGAACATATTATTTATTCTGTTCAGCATTCCCGTTGTGACCATCGGAGCCTCGCTGACAGCAATGTATACCGTGATGCTTCGCATTGTCCGCAAGGAGGACGGAGCTATTGCGAAGGGCTTTGTGAAAGCATTTCGGGAGAATTTCAAGAAGGCGACCGTCATATGGCTGATGGTGATAGCGGCTTGTGTCGTGATTTATGGCGAGTTGGTCTATGTGGCTAATTTTACCGGAGCTATCGCGCAGTTTTACAGTATCTTGGCGATGGCGGAGGTAGTGCTGTTAGCTGTCACATTGCCGTTTCTGTTCCCGTTGGCCGCGCGGTATGACAATACCGTATGGAACACGATTAAAAATGCCTTCTTGCTGGCAGTCAGCAATCTTGGGGCATGGCTGAAGACAGCGCTCGCGTGGTTTGCGCCGATTGCGCTTTCCATGTATTATCCGGTTCTTTTTTTCAGCACATGGTATTTGTGGATTATCATTGGGTTTGGACTGATCGGTTTTGGAACCTCCCACACAATCAACCGTGTGTTTAAACGGACGATGGAACAGCAGGAAAAAGAGAAGGAGAAGAAGACGTAAAGAAATATGCATTCCCAACATTAAGAAAGTCTATCGACGAATACGCCGATAGACTTTTTGTTTAACATAAGGATGTCTGGCGGAGCCTGACATCCGTTGTTTGCCTTGATAAGGTGATGTGTCACAGTAACCGCCATGATAAAAATTACTGGAACAGTCTCAGGACATTGAATTTCTGATTCATCTGGCTCCGCAGCATCAAAGTCTTGTACTGGTTCAGGATTTCCTGCTGCTTCTTCTCGGAGATCGCTTTCGGCATATCCAGATCCTCGATGCGGCTTCTGGCGCCCAGCTGCTCCAGATAGGAAGAAGTATTGTAGTTGTAAGTGTGCTGCAGCCGATTCGTGTAAGCGCCCATGGAACTTCTCTGGCTGGAAACCATTTTCATCGCATTGTCGATGGAATCCAGACTAAAGTTCCCCTTCGTCACGTCAAAATCGGCGATTCCCAGAGCCTCCAGTGTGGAGTTGGCCATGCCGATCTCCAGACCGCCCCCGCTGGGATTGGTTGCGAGATGCATATCGGCCATACTGCCGTCCAAAAGCTTCTGCTCGTTGAACGTGGTATTTTTGGCAATGGACTGGATGCCTTCTTTCAGCTGGTCGATCTCCGCCTGATACGTTGCCTTGTCGGAATCGGAATTGATGCCGTTCATGGAACGGAGTCCCAGCTCTCGTATTCTCTGAAGATAATCCATGATGCCGTCCAGTGCGCCGTCTGCTATATTCAGCGCGCCCATACTGTCCTGCGCATTCTGCGCCCCGACTTGGAATCCGGTCTCTTCCTTGTGGAGCTTATTGGCAATGGCGAGTCCGGACGCGTCATCGGCGGCGGTATTGATCCGCTTGCCGCTGGAGAGCTTAGAGTAGATGCTGCTCATTCCGCTGTTTACAGAAGTAATATTCATGAATCCACCTCCTTTACGTCAGATAATAACCTACTTTCATTATATAAGCTGTTTCCGGAAATTGCAATCCCATTTTTGAGGAAGATGGAAATTGCTAACTGCTATCTTCTAAATTGCTCTCAGGCGACGCCCGGTCTTGTCGTCGAGGCTGCTTTGCTTTACAGCTTTCGGATCGGCTTTCCCTCATAAGCGCTGTAGGAGAGCGGGTTCTTGCGGTACGCCGCCGGAGAGACGCCAAGTTTGGCGGTAAATTGGCGGATGAAATAGGTGTCATAGTGAAAACCGCAGCTCTCGGCGATTTCTGAAATTTTCGTATTGGTGTTGGACAAAAGTTCCTGAGCGATTTTGAGACGATAATTCAGAAGATATTCCATGCAGGTGCAGGAAAACTGCGCCTTAAAGAGGCGGTTTAAGGAGGTTCTGTTGAGATTCACAAGACGGCACAGGGTATCCAGCACAATGTGTTCGGCATAGCGGGCATGAATATACTCGGCACAGATTGAGGCGGGATTATGATCTTCGGGTGCGTCAAAGAGTTTGAGTTTGCGCTGATCCACATAGATGTCATAAATGCAGTTGATGAGCTGCCGGAGCATTCTACGAATCCGGCAAGTCCAAAAACCGTCGCTCTGGGAGAAGGTCTCCGCCCCGATCATGAGCATGAGTTCATTGATACGGATATAGTTTTGAGGCGTGAGAAAGAAGATTCCCTGTAACTGTTCATGATGTTGGGTAAAGAGGTAGAGCTGGGTGCGTTCATAGAGGTACTGCGGGTCGATCTCTACGGAATCTTCCAGATTGTCAAAGCAAAGGCAGTCCTTGAGGTACCACGGGTCAAAGTGAAACGACTTAGCGCTTAAATGATCCGAATGAATCAGCTCTATCGTATCGTATTGGGATGCGCAGAGTACACAGGGAGATTGGAGACGGCGGATAGAACCGTTTATTTTGAGTACCGCATCTCCGCAGGTGAGCAGAACCACGGAACACCGCTCTTTCACCGGCAGGGCTTCCAGTGTATCATAGAAGGAAAATTCTATGGGAATCGTTCGGTCTTTGTGGCGGTCCTGCTGGGGCATGTGGAATCTCCTTCTTATCCTGTTGGCAGCCTCAAAATGCTGCGGCTTCTATTGTGACAGGTTGCAGATCGTATATAAAAACTGTGCATATTTGTAGTTGATACGGCGTTTGATAGCTGTTAGACTGTAGAAAGTATAACAGATGGATCAAAACTTGTAAAGGCGATGAAAAGGAGTGCGACATGCGGAAATTGCTGCGCTATGCAAAATGCTATTGGGGATATGTGATCACCGCCGCACTGGCGGGGGCAGGATGTTCGGCGGTGAATGTATGGATCATTGATCTGCTTCGGCAGATGATCGATGAATCGCTTGGCGGGCGGCTCCTTGCCGTGCTGCCGACGGCTGCCGTGAAAACCGTACTGCTCATTGTGTTGGGAATGTTGGCCAATTATCTGGTGATATCCATGACAGGGCTGTTCGGCACGGGCGTTTTGAGGGATCTGCGCCGGGATCTGGCGGATCATATCATGAAGATGACGCCGGATTTTATGGAAAAACACAATTTTGGAGATGTGATTGAGAGAGCCTCCTCGGATGTGGATGAAATCGCAAATTATATGCAGAATTATTTCAAAGACTGCTTGTATGTACCTATTGTGGTCATGTGTTTTGCCATTTATCTAATTTTGCTGAATCCTCTGATTGCGGCAGTCTGTATCGGGCCTCTGCTGGTCATGGTACCCTTGAGCGTAAAACTGTTAAAACCGGTCAAGATGGCGCAGTCCGATTATGTCAAACGCTTGGGGCTGACCAATAACAATATTCAGGAAGTCTTCGACGGCGCGGACGCCGTCAAGGCATATGGGCTGGAGGAAACTCTGCGCAGCAAATATGTTCGCGCGCTGCGAGAGACATTTGACATTTCCAACCGGAATGATCTGCGGCAGTACAATCTGGAACCGCTCTCCTGTCTGATCCGGGAGGCGCCCAGAGCGGCAGCCCTGTGTGTGGGCGGATTTCTGGTTTTTCGAGGAGATATGACGCTGGGAATCCTGATCGCTTTTATCAGCGGAATAGAAAAATTAAACGAGCCGCTTGCAGGAGCGTATCAGCTGGTGGTCAGGACGCAGCTGGCCATGATCTCCGCAAAACGGGTATTTGAGATCATGGATCAGCCCATAGAGGAGACGGGAGGAGCAGAGGAGATTAGGCAAGCAGACGATGCGGTTTTTTCGTTTCGGGATGTATCTTTTGCTTATGCAAACATGGATTCAAGCCAAAAGAAGGCGCTGGCGCATGTGAACTTGTCGATAGAGCGGGGAAAGAGAGTTGCGCTGGTCGGCCGGAGCGGATGCGGAAAAAGTACGATCATCAAATTGATGTGCAGACACTATGAGGCCGACGCGGGCGAAATACGATTTTGCGGGAAACGTTTTGACAAGATCAGTCCAGAGGCCGTGAGAGGAGAATTGGCGCTGATTTCCCAGCAAACCGTCATTTTTCCGATGAGCGTGTCGGACAATATCCGTATCGGCCGACCGGAAGCCTGCCGCGCGGAGATTGTGGAGGCAGCCAAGCTGGCGGGATGCCATAGCTTTATCAGCGAACTGCCGGACGGATATGATACGCTGTTGGAAGAGCGGGGAAGCAATTTGTCCGGCGGGCAGAGACAGCGGATTTGCATTGCGCGGGCGATTTTGAAAGACGCGCCTGTTCTTCTGCTGGACGAACCGACCTCTGCTCTGGATCGGGAAAACGAGAAGCTAGTGAGCGAGACGCTGGCGCGGATTGCGGCGGACAAGACGGTGGTCACCGTGGCGCACCGCCTGACGACCATAACGGATTATGACGAGATCATTGTGCTGGAGGATGGGAGGATCGCAGAGTCCGGGACACATGACACGCTTCTGCAGGCGGACGGAATCTATAGCAGGATGTATCATGATTATATAGCGTCGGAGGGGATGGAACATTGAAGGAGTTGAAAAGATATTTTTCCTATCTTGGAAAATATAAATTGTCCTATTGGAGCATTTTTATCATGACGCTCTCCACATCCGTTTTGTTGAACTTGGCGTATCCCTATATGAATAAAATGATTTTTAACGCGTTGGAGTATCGGGACAGGGAACTGTTTGGGCGGGCTGCAGGACTTTGCGTCCTATTGGTCATTCTGAACTGTCTGGCGCCCTACAGAAGATATTTTCAGATCAGGATTGTGCGGAAGATTGTTTTTGATATTAAAATCAGGCTCTTTGAAAAACTTGCGAAGATGGATATGAGTTACTATGAAAACCATCACAGCGGGGAAGCGTTAAAGACCTTGAACTGGGATGCAAATTCTCTCAAGGACTCTTATTTTTCCCATGTTTATTGGGTGTTTAGCAGAGTGCTGAACGGTGTGACCTCCGTGATCGCAATGATTGTGTACAGTCCGGCGCTGACGGTGATATCGACGGTTTTCTGCCTTGCCACGGTATTCTGTTCCGTCCCGATAGCCAGTCAGATCAAGCGCTCAGATAAGGAAATTCAGAAAAAACTGTCCAGACTGACAATGCGGTTAAGCGACATTTTATCGGGTTTTTCGATTCTGAAAATGTACCGCGGTTCTTCCATCGTTCTGGAACATTTTTACAGGGAAAATGAACAGGCGGCGAAGGAGGGGCGAAAAAGGACTTATCAATCAGCGGTGCTTGAGACAGTGCTGTTTTTGCTGGGGATTCTGGCGAGCTTCGGAACAATCGGCGCAGGAGTGTTCTTGGCAGCCCGGGGAGACTTGGATTACGGCACGGTGATGGCTGTGGTGTCCCTGCAGATGGGCGTGAGCGCTATGGTACAAGGGTTTGGTTCCGCCCTCACCACCTTTTCTGCATCGCTGGTGAGAGCCGGCAGAGTCTTCGACTTTCTGGAGGCGGACTGCGAAGAACGGGATCTCTGTGATTCGGAGAAAGCCGCGTGGCTGGAACCCGGAGAGGGATGCCTGCCGATTGCGGTGGAAGGTTTGACATTTGCCTATCGAAATGGGGAAAACGTGTTGGAAAATTTCTCCATGGAGGTTATGGAGGGTGAGAGAATCCTGATTATGGGAGAGTCCGGATGCGGAAAGAGTACGCTGCTCAAGCTTCTGATGCGTTTTTATCAGACGGATTCCGGTGCAATTAAGCTGTATGGAAATGACGTACAGGAATACTCGAATCGACAGCTCCGGCAGTTGATTACTTATCTTCCGCAGGAGAGTTATTTGTTTGAAGGCAGCGTTCGGGAGAATATTGCCTACGGATTGCCGGGAGAGGAGACGGTGCCTGATGCGGAGATCCGGAGGGTGGCCAAGATGGCCTATGCGGAGGAATTTATCGAGATGCTTCCGCAGGGATATGACACGGCGCTTTGCGCAGGGGGCAGGAATCTGTCGGGCGGCCAGAGGCAGCGGATCGCGATTGCGAGGGCGTTCCTGAAGGATTCGCCGATTCTCTTGATGGACGAGCCTTCCTCTGCGCTGGATGTGCAGAGCGAGAAGATGATTCATCAGGCGATGAAGGAATTGATGAAAGGAAAAGTGGTGTTAATGGTTACGCACCGCCGGACTTCTTTCGAGGAGTTTGACCGGGTGGTGAACTTGTAGTTTTGGTTGATGCGGTGGAATACCGTTTCAGTATGGGGGAGATCACTTCGTAGATCTGGGCAGAGTTGTTGTATGCAGCCTTGAGTTCCTTGAGTACATTGTCGGCAAAATGATCTTCGCCATAGTGTTTTACCGTGATGGACGCCGTTTTGCCGATGGTAGTTTGGGGATATTTGGCTTTGCTGAGAGCCTGTTGTATTTCGGTATTCAACCGGGTTCTGGTGTTGGAGGATACCTTTGCGGGTGTCTTTGCGGGTATTTTTGCAGATGTTTTTGCGGGTGTTTTTGCTGCTGCCTTTGCGGATGTTTTTGCAGCCGTCTTTGCAGATGTTTTTGCGGGTGCCTTTGTGGGTGTTTTTGCGGGTGCATTTGCAACAGGAGCGGCTTGAGGCTTTGCGACAGTTTGTACGACAGCATGTCGGGCAGTTTGGGCGGAGGCGGGCTGTGCGGAGATTCTATTCCGGCGTATGATGTCAGAACGCTTTTTTTCCTTCCAAAATGAGATGATGTTGTCGTAATCCGTGTCCTTGCTGACGATGATATATTTGTATTTGCTGTTTGGGTTTGTACCGATCAAATAGCCGAGGCAGGAGACCAGATGCATGTCCAGAGATTGATTCCCATTGGGGATTTCAAATGTGGATAAATGGACAGAACGGAAAGCGGTAAGTTTTTGGATGTTGATTTTGGCGGAATTTTTGGTATAAAATAGATAAACATGGTCATGGCTTCCCAGATTTTCGGAACCTGATAGACCATCTTCATGGACATTTTCAAAATCAATTAAGTAGAATGTTTCAATGGAAGACATCAGTATACGCTCCTTTGTACGGTGGTTTGAAGAACGGTTTGAAATCGCAATGCGATAACGCCTTAAAAACAGTATAGCATAGGAAACAAAAATAGGAAACAGAAACGGGAAGCAAAAATTGAAAATTAGATATTCATGATTTATTCAGAATGATTATGCAAAAAGGATGCAGGGATATCTTATAATAAAATCAATACTACCCCTCCATCTCATGTGTAACAGCGGCGGGGAATATCCGGGAGGAAATGTCCATGAACAAAAAGACCAGCCCGCAGTTCGTATTTTTATGCGCCGCGCTGTCTATCAGCTTATGCGCCGGTTTGTGCGCCTGTACGGCGGAGCGCAAAACGGTTTCCGGACAGGAATCTTCTGCGCAGGAAACAGCGGGGGAGACAAGCGGTTTTCTGGAATGTTACCGCCGTTTCTGTGAGCGGGAGAGCGCAGAAGAAATTGCGCTTTTGTATTTGGACGACGATGCGGTTCCGGAACTGCTGATACGCGGGGAGCAGGAGTATGAGCTGTATTGCTGCGACGGTTCGGAGGTTGAGCGCATCGCCATGCCGGAGGCGGAGATCAAGGCGAATACCTATGGACCCAAACACCGCATAGAGGAATTGGGAAGGCAGACGCCGTATTGGTTCGAGTATGTTCCGCGGCAGGGGCTGTTGCGCGTTCATGGCGGAGAAGGTATGGAACGGCATGATTATTATCTCCGGTATGCAGAAGGAAAGCTTTCCAAGGAACTGGAGAGCGAGAGCGGGGATTACGGCTGGTTGACCTATGAGGCGGATCAGGAGATATCGAGCGAGGAGTTCCGGAGTCTGCTGTCGGAACGGGGATATGACAGGCTGGTTCCCTGCGCCTATCTCTATGACAGCGTGGAGGCGGCTTATAAAAGCTTGCATGAGGAAAACTTAAATTATGACATTACGAATGATAATGGAACGGTGAAAAAGGATTCCCGGGCGGCGCTGGAGGATTTTGTAAACGGCAGGGCGGATGCCCTCTGTTATGAGGACGGTTCGGGAACCGGCACCGCTGCGGGAGAATTTTTTTGGAGAAATTATGAGGAAATCTATGCGTCCATCACTTGCGGGGAGACTTGGTGGGGGTCTCTGAAGTATGTCGATTTTGACAATGACGGGGAGGAGGAGCTGGTGCTGGGCGGCTATACGGGAGCGCGCATGTTTTTTGACGTCATAGGCGATACGGTTTACGAGGTGCTGCGCACCGGTTCTACCACGGACAATGGCTGTGTGGCGGAGAGGAACGGGAGGTATATCATCGAGCGAACGGATCTGCTTCACACGGGAAGAATGTATTATTGGGTCACCGAATATGATTCCTGCTGCTGCGTGGTGGACTGGTTCTCTCTGTGTGCGAATTTTGAGGGGGATCGCTATGCTGAGGGGGATTCGTTTGCGTATAGAGGCCGTGAGATCACGATGGAAGAATTTGAGGAGATCGTGGACAGCATTCATGGGATTTCGGTTGAGGACCGGGTATTGGAATACTGGGTCGGAGAGTATGAATTTTGTGAATCTGTCAGCGAACCGATTCCCATGGTGATGGATTACCGCATGAAGATTGCTCGGGACGACGGCGGGTATTATGCGGATATTGAGATAGACGGACAGACGACTCTGGCGCGGATGCGGGCGGAGGCGGGATTGGAGAGCGGAAGCGATAGAATCGAGCTGCTGTTTTGTGAGTATCTGCCGGAACATAGAGTCGGCGGGGCAAATGCAGAGGAGGGCGAGGTATTGCTTGTCTTGGAGAGGAAAAACGGGGAGATTCTCACCCACTGGGGGAAGATTGTTCCCATGTTGTATGAGCATGAGGAGAGCGGGAAAGTGTACTTTGTGAAAAAAGCCGATCAATAAAAAACACCTGAATACAAAATGTAAACAAGTGTTTTTCAACCATAATCAATATGGTTATCTCTGTAGTAGTATATTATCATATGTTGAAAAATATTACAACCATTATTTGTCGATTTCGATATAAATCGATATAAATATATACCTGATGTGTATACAGAATTTGCATATATTCGCTGCTATAACTTGTCGAAGTGATTGTAGTTAATAGGATTTTTCTCGAGTTTTTTTAATGTATCTAAGTCGGCAAGATTTTTAATGCCCATTTGCCCCCTGACATTATCAAAAGCATTTTTGCTGATGGAGCATTGTAATTGATTCAACATGCTTTGTATCGTAGAGATCATTTCTTGATACTCATTGTCGGGAAGATAATATTTAAAATACACAAGTAGATCAAAGATCCTTTTGTCTGTATCACGGGAATAGGATCGTGCCAACAAAGAAATATAGTTTTCAATAATACGTCCACTATTAGTTCTGTTAGGTTGTTTAGATTGATGGATGCAATAAATTCTTTCATTATGCGCACATGAATTTCTCACTTTTCTTAACCAATGAAGACTGCCAATTAAAAGTTTTACGTTTGGATGACCTTTTTTATCAAACATACTGTATAAATTGCAGATAGAGTGAGTGACATCCGTTTTGCTATTTTGTAAAACATTTATAAATGTGGAAAAGTTGACAACTTTGATCATGATCCACGTCGGAATAAGCGTATGATTTTCCATATAAAATTTGACATATTCTTGTTGGCTGGCACTTAATTCACTGTAGGCAGAAGAAATGACATTCATTTTATTTTGTAGTCTGTTTGTCGGTGAGTATGCGGTAGTATCGTACCAAGGAATTTTGCCGTTGGCATTGCATTGATCAAATTTATAACCTGTGAGAGTACGAATTTCTTCTTCCACACGGGTTATGTAATCAAGCAGCAAAAGCCGTAATTTGTCGTCAAATTTTTTCAAGTCATATAACTGCTCTATACTGGTATCTGGTAAATATACATGATTGCCCTTTGCATCCGTACCACAGGTGAATGGGGTTTTATAGCCGTTAATGATGTTAAAATATCCTGCACGAATGAGAATTTGCTTGTGTCCGGAACCATTGCATTCAATTTTTTTGCTGTTTCGCAATTTTCTCATTTGTTGATTATAGGTAAGAAAATCTTTTTCTTCTGCCATAGTGTTTCAATCCTCCTAACAGCATGTAAAGTGTTACGGGACAATTTTTGAAAGGAATTTATATTTTATAGAATAACATTTATGAAACAACAGGTCAATGCGATATTAGCAAACAAGCATGGAGGCTTTTGAAAACACAGGGAAATTTTCGTGTTGTGTTTGCGCGGCAAATTTAGTATAATATTACCGGATTTCCCGTAGGAATTCCCATGGAAATCAGATTTTGGCAGTACGGTATTGATAAAGAGAGCAAAAGAAATGAGCAAGAAGAGATCTATCGTCAGAAAGATATGCGTAAACACAACGATTTTGGTTGTTTTTGTCCTTGTTGTCACATTGTGTACGAACATTTTGCAGGACATTTTGTGGGAGAATACCAATGCGATGGGATTGTCGCTGGTAAAGAATCTGTCCGCCGCGGAGGAGCAGCGCATGAATACCTGCGAGGCGGTTTTGAATATCTGCACCAATTATATTGCAGAGCGAGAACAGTCCGACGTTTCTCTGGCGGAACTTCGGGAGGGACTGTATCCGTTCATGGACGGGCTGAATGATCTGTACGGCAAGGAATATATTCGGATATACGGCAAAACGTTTGGCGGGACGGAACTGGTGTCCAACAATCCGGAAATCGAGGCGATGACGGACTATGACCTTACGGATACGGAGTGGTATAAGGGCGCCGTTGAGGCAGACGGGGACACCTATCTTTCCCCCGTCTATACGGACGCAATGACCGGTCTTCCCGTGGTGACGATGTGTAAAATCATTCCGGAGACAGGCAGTTTTCTGGCTGTTGATATCCAAAATACTTATTTTGAGGAGGGCGTCCGGGGCATAACGCTCCCGGGAAAAGCTTCTTATTATCTGGTTGACCGGGAAGGGAAATTGATTTATTACCTGTCCTCTTGGGATTTTGATCCCGAGGAATTTCAGGATTTGGTGGATATGTATCGGGCGAACGATATCTGTGACCGGTCGGATCATGTGGCGGAGAACATCCGGCCTTCCGACGGTATTGTCCGCAACGTATTTTTCCATCATGCGGACAATGGATGGAGCGGAATATTGACCATACCCAGAGACGAGATTCTGTCCGGTTCGGATGTGTTCCGCAAGATCAGCGTTGTGTTGGTCGTTTTGGGTATACTCTTGATTGCTTTTCAAGTTCTTAGGGAGTACCGGGGCGGAAAGCGGGAAGAAGAGTACGTCATGTATCAGAATGCCATGAACAGCACCGTACATGCCTATCGTGCGATCTATTATGTGGATGTGCGGAAGGGAACGCTCGATACGGTCTATCCCCTCGGCGACGACGGGAAGCCCCGGCACAGCACTTATGAACAGGAAAAGCAGGAGCGTTTCCGGTACGGTCTTGTGGCGGACGAGCAGATGGAGCAGGTGCTTGCTTTTCTGGATCTGGAAAATATTGTGCGAGAGCTTTCCGAAAAGGATTATATTGAGCTTCAGTTTAAAGGGAGAAAATTTGATGTCAATAAGCGGGTGAACGTCGGAGAGGATTATGAGTGGTGTTCCATTGCCGTTGCCATCGCAGAGCGGAAGAACGGAGAAGTGCTGACGTTCAGCATGTCGATCCGCGATATCAACGATGTGATGCAGAAGGAAGAACAGCAGAACAGGATGCTTGCATTGGCGACGGCTCGCGCGGAGTCGGCCAGCCGGGCCAAGAGTGATTTCCTCTCCAGAATGAGCCACGATATCCGCACGCCCATGAATGCGATTTTGGGCATGACGGCTATCGCCGCCATGCATATTGACGAAAAGAAACGTGTGATGGATGCGCTGGACAAAATCACCGTCTCCGGCAGACACCTGCTGGGGCTGATTAACGAAGTGCTGGATATGAGCAGAATCGAGAGCGGCAAGGTCAGCCTGATCGAGGAATGCTTTAATTTGTCCGATACGATTGACAGTGTTTTGACGGTTTTCCATTCACAGATGGAGACGAAGGGGCTGGTGCTGAATGCCGGCATCGCAATGCTGGAGCATGAAAATGTAATCGGAGACGAGCAGCACTTGCAGCAGATTTTTATGAATATTATGGGGAATGCCGTTAAGTTCACACCCTCGGGCGGAACCATCAGCATCAGCATTGAGGAGAAACCGTCCCGGATCGCAGGGAAGGGATGCTATGAATTTGTCTTCGAGGATACCGGAATCGGCATGGAGCAGGAGTATATCGAGACGATTTTCGAGCCTTTTTCCCGCGCGGCCAATTCTACCGGAAATAAAATAGAGGGAACAGGTCTCGGCATGTCGATTGCGGTCAATATAGCCCGGATGATGGACGGCGATATCAAGGTGGAAAGCACTTTGGGAGAGGGTTCCAAATTTACGGTCATCGTGCATCTAAAGCTGGATGATGTCTCGCAGGAGGATCAGGAGGCGTTTGTTTCCCTTCCGGTTCTGGTGGTGGATGACGAGGAAGACGCCTGTGAGAGCGCTTGTGCGGTTTTGGGCAGCCTTGGCATGAACGCAGAGTATGTGCTGGAGGGGAACAGCGCCGTTAAGCGGCTCTCGGAGGCAAAGGCGGCAGGGGAAGATTTCTCTGTGGTAATTCTGGATTGGAAGATGCCGGAGAAGGACGGATTGGAGACGACAAGGGAGATCCGGCAGACCATAGGAGACGAGATTCCGATTATCATTCTGTCCGCATACGATTGGTCTGACATAGCGGAGGAGGCGACGAAGGCCGGGGTAACTGCTTTTATCAGCAAACCGTTGTTTAAGTCCAGACTGGTGCGGGTATTGCGGGAGGCGCTCGGCCAGAGCGGCGGGAGAGAAAGAAGCGGCGAACTTGAGGCTTTCCGGCAGCAGGATTTCTCCGGCAGGAGAGTGCTGTTGGTGGAGGATAATGAAATCAATATCGAGGTGGCGAAGGAGCTTCTGAGCATTGTGGGAATTCAAGTGGAGACGGCTATGGACGGAAAGGCCGCCGCCGATCGTGTGCTGGAGACGGAGCCGGAATATTACGATTTGATTTTCATGGACATTCAGATGCCCGTGATGAACGGATATGAGGCGGCCAGAGCCATCCGTTCTTCCGGGAGGGGCGATCTGGCGGAGATTCCGATCGTGGCGATGACGGCGGACGCTTTTTCCGACGATATCCTGAAGGCCAAGGAGGCGGGGATGAACGACCATATCTCCAAGCCGGTGGATGTCGAAAAACTGCAGGAAGCATTGAAGAGGTGGATTACATAGGGAGAGTCCGTATGCCGTTTGCGGAAGGGCGGCCGGATTTGATAAGAGATTTGGTAAGATAAGAGTAGGATAAGAAGTAGGATAAGAATAAGATAAGATGAGAAAACGCCGGGGATCAGCCCCGGCGTTTTCGGCAGCGGAGACGGAGGGATTCGAACCCTCGTGCCCCGGAGGGCAAACGCATTTCGAGTGCGCCCCGTTATGACCGCTTCGATACGTCTCCGTGTTGGATAGAGCGGCGGCTTGCAGCTGTGCTTTTACAGCCGACGCCTCCGAATATTTATTTTATAGGAAAATAATCTGTAATGCAACCAGGAAATGAAATTTTTTCTTTTTTTGCCCTTTTTTTGTTCTTTTTCTTTGATCCTTTTTCTTCTGTGGCGGTTTTATCCCGCTTTTTTTATTTCGGTTGTTGTCTCCCGACTCATTTTGGGATATAATTTAGATAAAATAGGCAGAAATCGGTACAACTGCATATGGCCGAGCAAAGGAAGCGGAAGGAGGAACAACCATGAAAAGAATCGGTATGTTGACCAGCGGAGGCGATTGTCAAGCGTTGAACGCTGCGATGAGAGGCGTGGTAAAGACTTTGTTGAACAGTGACGAACAGGTGGAGATCTACGGATTTTTGGACGGTTACAAAGGCTTGATTTACAGCAGGTTTCAGATGCTGACGGGAAAAGATTTCTCAGGTATTCTCACCAAGGGCGGAACGATTCTGGGAACCTCCCGCACGCCGTTTAAGACGATTCAGGATCCCGACGAGAACGGTCTGAACAAGGTGGAGGCCATGAAGCAGAATTACTATAAACTGCAGTTGGATTGTCTGGTGATTCTGGGCGGCAACGGCACGCACAAGACGGCTAATCTGCTGCGGGAAGAGGGGCTGAATGTGGTGACGCTTCCCAAGACCATCGACAATGACCTGTGGGGGACGGATATGACCTTCGGCTTCCAGAGCGCGGTGAACATTGCGACGGAAGCCATCGACTGTATCCACACCACGGCGGCTTCTCACGCGCGTGTGTTTATCGTGGAGGTCATGGGACATAAGGTGGGGTGGCTTACGCTGAATGCGGGAATGGCCAGCGGCGCGGACATCATTCTGGTGCCGGAGATCCCCTATGACATTGACAAAGTGATTGAGAAAATAGAGGAGCGCGACAAGAACGGAAGCCGTTTTACGATTATCGCGGTGGCTGAGGGAGCCATTTCCAAGCAGGACGCGAAGCTTTCCAAGAAAGAGATGAAGAAGAAACTGGAGAACAATCCCTACCCGTCCGTGTCCTATGAACTGGCGGCAGAGATTCAGAAGAAGACAGGCAGGGAGGTCCGCGTCACGGTTCCCGGGCATACCCAGCGCGGCGGCAGCCCGTGTCCTTATGATCGCGTTTTCGCAAGCCGTCTGGGGGCGGAAGCGGGCAGGCTGATTTTGGAGGGACAATACGGTTTTATGGTGGGATATAAAAACCGCGAGATCGTCCGTGTGCCGTTGGAGGACGTGGCGGGCAAACTGAAATATCTGTCTCCCGACGCGACCATCGTACAGGAAGCCAAACTGCTGGGGATTTCCTTCGGCGACTGAGCGGTTTCCGGCGGAAGCAGATTCCCGGGACAGGAGATCCGGGAACGGGAAAGGGATAGATTTTTATGTCATATACAGCGCTTTACCGGAAGTTCCGTCCGGATCATTTTGCGGATGTCAAGGGGCAGGAGCATATCGTGACCACATTGCAGAATCAGCTGAAGGCCAACCGCATCGGCCATGCGTATCTGTTCACGGGTACCCGCGGGACGGGGAAGACGACGGTGGCGAAGATTTTTGCGAAGACGGTGAACTGTGAACATCCCACGGAGGAGGGACCCTGTGGGGAATGCCGTATCTGCAAAGCGATTGCCGCCGGAGCCAGTATGAACGTCATCGAGATTGACGCGGCGTCCAACAACGGCGTGGATAATATCCGCGAGATCGTGGAGGAGGTATCGTATTCTCCTGCAGAGGGGAAATATAAAGTATATATCATCGACGAGGTACACATGCTCTCCATCGGCGCGTTTAACGCGCTGCTCAAGACCTTGGAGGAACCGCCGTCCTATGTGATTTTCATTCTGGCAACCACGGAAGTACATAAGCTTCCCATCACCATCTTGTCGCGCTGCCAGCGGTATGATTTCAAACGTATTTCCATTGATACCATCGCCGGGCGTATGCGGGAACTGATCGACGCCGAGGGGGTGGAGGTGGAGGAGAAAGCGCTGCGCTATATTGCCAAGACGGCGGACGGTTCCATGCGTGACGCCTTAAGCCTTCTGGATCAGTGCATCGCCTTTCATCTGGGCAGGGAGCTGACTTATGATAAGGTGCTGGATGTGCTGGGAGCCGTGGACACCGAGGTGTTCAGCAGGCTGCTGCGCTGCGTGCTGGAGCGGGATGTGCTGGGATGTGTGGCGCTCTTGGAGGAGATTGTGATGCAGGGGCGCGAGCTGGTGCAGTTCGTGACGGATTTTACATGGTATCTGCGGAATCTGATGTTGGTGCAGGCCTCGGACAATCTGGAGGATGTGATCGACATGTCCTCGGACAATCTGGCGCGTTTGAAGGAGGAGGCGCAGCGGATAGAGCCGGACAGGATCATCCGGTATATCCGCATTTTCTCTGAATTGTCGGGGCAGATCCGCTATGCCGCGCAGAAGCGCATTCTGGTGGAGATTGCGTTAATTAAGCTCTGCAAACCCGATATGGAGGTTACACAGGATTCTCTGATCGACCGCATCCGACAGGTGGAAGACAAGGTGGAAAACGGCGTGGTGGTGCAGGGCGTCATGCCGGGCGTCGGTATGGCCGCGACGGGCGCGCCGGAGACAGCCGCCGCAAAGCGCCCCCAGCTTCCCAAGGCGATACCGGACGATATCAAGGCGATTGTGGCAAAATGGCCGTCCATCGTGGGAAATGCGGACAATCCCATGCGGATGTATCTGAAGGGGGCAAAACTGAGTCTGGGCGGAGACAACTGTCTGCAAGTGGTGCTGGAGGACGGACCGGCCTCGGATTATTTTAACAGGCATCCGGAACACAAGGAGCAGCTGGAGATGATTCTGGCCGACTTTGCGGGCAAAGAGGTGGCAGTCAGTCTGCAGACCGTGAGCGGGGACAGGGATTTTGAGGATCATTATGTGGATTTGTCGCAAGTCATCCACATGGAAATCGAGGAAGAAGACTAATCTAGCATGGAGGAATCGAAATGGCAAAACGCGGAGGTTTTCCCGGGGGCGGAATGCCCGGAAACATGAACAATCTGATGAAGCAGGCACAGCGGATGCAGCGCCAGATGGAGGAAGGGCAGAAGGAGCTGGAGGCAAAGGAGTTTAGCGCATCCGCCGGAGGCGGCGCCGTGGAGGTGACGGTGAGCGGCAAGAAAGAGCTTGTGGGGATTCGGCTGGCGGAGGAGATCGTGGATCCTGAGGATATCGAGACGCTGCAGGACGCCATCGTGGCGGCGGCCAACGAGGCGCTGCGAAAGGCCGAGGAGGAGAGCACCGCGCTTATGGGCAGGATGACCGGCGGATTGGGAGGCTTTCCTTTCTGATGGATCTGTATAGCGGACATATTAATAAATTGATAGAGGAATTGGCGGCGCTGCCCGGAATCGGGAGCAAGTCGGCGCAGAGGTTGGCGTTTCATCTGATAAATCTGCCCGCGGACAAAGTGAACCGCTTGGCGCAGGTCATCGTCGATGCCAAAGAGAATGTGCGTTACTGCAAGGAGTGCTATACCTTGACGGACAGGGAGGTGTGTCCGGTCTGCGCGAACCAAAAGCGCAATCACAGGCTGATCATGGTGGTGGAGAATGTCAGGGATCTGGCCGCCTACGAGAAGACGGGCAAGTATGAGGGCGTGTACCATGTGCTTCACGGAGCGATCTCTCCGATGCTGGGCATCGGGCCGGGGGATATCCGTTTGAAAGAACTGATGGAGCGTCTGCAGGCGGAGATTGAGGAAGTCATTATCGCCACGAATTCCAGTCTGGAGGGCGAGACCACAGCCATGTATATCAGCAAGCTGATTAAGCCCACAGGCATCAGGGTCACAAGAATTGCCAGCGGCGTGCCGGTGGGCGGCGATCTGGAGTACATAGACGAGGTGACGCTGCTCCGCGCGCTGGAGGGAAGAACCGAGCTGTGACGGTGGGATGGAAAGGATCAGACAAATGGAATCAGAATGAAATGAAAATACAATGAAATGAAAACACAATGAAAACGGAATGAGGTAAGGCAATGGCGATTACGGTGAAAACAAGTCCCTTCGGCAAAAGCGCGGAAGGCAGGGACATCCTTCTCTATACGATGAGCAATACAAAAGGAATGACGGCGTCCGTCATGAATCTGGGAGCTGTGCTGGTGGAACTGAGAGTACCGGATCGTCAGGGCAGGGCGGAGGATATCGTACTCGGGTTTGACAGCGGTGAAACCTATTATACCAATCCCAGCTTTTTTGGCGCGGTCATCGGGCCGAGCGCCAACCGGATCGGCGGTGCGGCGTTTACGCTGGACGGCGTGCGGTATCAGCTGGCCGTGAACGACAATGAAAACAATCTGCACAGCGATTATCAAAAGGGATATCATGTCCGGCTCTGGGATGCGGAGGTCCGGGAGGACGGCGTGGCTTTCTCGCTGGAGGATGCGGACGGAAGCATGGGATTTCCCGGCGGCAAGAAACTGCAGGTGGTCTATACGCTGGACGAGGAGAACGGCCTTACGCTGCGCTATCATGGAAGCAGCGATAAGCGGACGATTCTGAATCCGACCAACCACAGCTATTTTAATCTGGAAGGGCATGATGCCGGAAGCGTCGAGGGACATACGCTTTTGATCCATGCGGACAGCTATACGCCCGTTGCGGCAGGAGCGATTCCCACCGGGGAGATTGCGCCCGTGAAGGGTACGCCCATGGATTTCACGAAAGAAAAAGTGATCGGTGAGGAGATCGACGCCGATGTGGAGCAGTTAAAACTCACCGGAGGCTACGACCACAACTGGGTGGTGCGGGGAGCGGACGGAAGCCTGCGGCATATCGCCACGGTACGCGCGCCCCATAGTGGCAGGGTGATGAAAGTTTACACCACGCTGCCCGGCGTACAGTTTTATGCGGGCAATTTTATCGACGAGCAGACCGGAAAGGGCGGCGCGGTATACAATAAACGCCATGGCCTGTGTCTGGAGACGCAGTATTATCCCGACAGCATCCACCATGACAATTTTCCGTCCTGCGTGTTTGGCGCGGGAGAGGATTACGAGTCGGTGACGGTGTACCGCTTTGAGGATTGAGTGAGTTTTCATCAAAAGATTCCTGAGAAAAATTTGTCGAGCAGTTTTTGGGATGCTCCGACAAAGAACGCTAAAATACCTTGCATACCGATGCTATGATGAAGCAAAAGAGTAGGACAGACACGGCATGGGAGGTGTTTTCGATGGAATTACCAAAAAATATCACACAAATCGGAGAAGTGGGCAGAGATTGCAAAATATACGTCGAGGACTATGTTATATCTTACATGAAACAGCTCAACAGGGCTGCTCAGGATAAGGACATGGCGGTGGCTCTGTACGGAAAACGGCGGGAAGAAAACGGGATTGCTTATTATTTTATGTACGGAGCCTGCAAGCTGGATTTCCTGCAGCGCGAGGTCAGGCATTTATCGCAGGCGCAGCGGCAGGAGATCGAGGGATGCCGCAAGAGATATTTTAAGGAACTGGCATTTGTGGGATACGCCCTGTTGAACGGCGACATGATCGAAGGATTTCACGTCTGCGAGCAGGATATCTGCAGATACATATCGGGATACGCCCAATTTTATGAAAAGAATGATTTGATGCTGGCGTACATGCTGGATGTGCGGGAGGAAGCGCAGCCGGAACAGGTCGATCAGGAAAAATACGAGGAAGTGAAGCGGCGTCAGGAGGAGCGCAAAGCGGCGTCGGAGCGTCCGGCGCGCAGCGCAGGAACCCGAAGCAGGGATGAGGCCGCTGTCTCCCGGGGGGAGCGTACAGACCGCGGAGAGCGTGCGGCTCAGGCGGATAGGGTGCGCCGCGCTTTCTCCACAGGGCAGATAGCCACGTCCGCAGGATTGCAGAGGATGCGCCTTACGGCTGTGGGGGTATTCGCTCTTTTGTGTCTGTTAGGGATCGCCACTTTCCGGGAGGATGGGCAAAAATATAGCGGCAGCCCGGATAATGCAGTCGCCGCCGCAAACTCTTCCAATGTACAGAAAGATACGCTGGTGATGGAGGACAAGCTGGAGCAGGCGCTTTTGCATGAAAATCAGTCTGCGGAAAACGAGGACGGGCGGAGGCAGTCCGAGAGTCTTAACGCTTCCGCTGAATCCGGCCAGCCGGATGTCTTGGATAAACCGGATGTACCTGACGTGTCTGACGTTTCTGTGGAGAAAGAGACTACGCAAGAGCCGCAGGGCGAGTCGGAACAGGCTTCGCAGCCGGAACCGTCCAAAGCGGAGCAGGACGGGACGCAGCCCTCTCAAGCCGTGTCTTCCGGAGCCGTGGCATATGTCATTCAGCCGGGAGATACCTTGATTGCGATCAGCAAGAGGCAGTATGGTACGGATATCCGTGTGGCGGATATTTGCAATGTAAACAAAATATCCGATCCGGATGATATAAAAGAGGGACAGGTGATTATGCTGCCCCGATAATTTACGAGGTATTTCATGGCAGACATCAGAAGCTACCGCAGGGAAAAGGCAAAAAGGGAAAAAAGCCGTATTAACTACAAAGAAAAGATTATGCGGCATAAATTAAAACACATCTACCGGATACTGCTTGCGGCGGCGGCTCTTGCGGCGGTCGCCGCTCTGGTGATGGTACAGTACAAACGTCATATTTACAGCGGTTATGATACTGTGTCCACCGCATTGCTGGATGGGTCTGCGGGGGCGGAGGATCTGCGTCTGCACAACAGTGTACTCACCTACAGCAAGGACGGAGCGCACTGCACGAATGTCAAGGGCGGGGTGACGTGGAACCAGACATATGAGATTCAGGATATCAGGCTGGCCGTCTGTCGGAATGTGGCGGCGATCGGCAGTTATAACGGCAGGGAAATTTATGTGGTGGATGAGGACAAGCAGCTGGGAACCATCACGACGAATATGCCGATCAGGGATTTTACGGTTTCGGCTGTGGGGACGGTGACGGCAATCCTTGCTGACACGGATGTCACTTGGGTAAACACCTACAATGCGCAGGGGGAGATGCTATTCAATGGTCAGGCTCATATGAGTGAGGCGGGCTATCCGGTTTCCGTGAGTCTTTCTCCCAATGGCGTGCTGCTCGCGGTGAGCTATGTGTATCTGGATGCGGGCGAATTGAAATCTAATGTGGTGTTTTATAATTTCGGGGACGTGGGAGAGAACAAAAGCGATCATATTGTGGGGGTTTATTTTTACTCCGATACCCTGGTGCCGGAAGTGCATTTTGTGGACAATGAGACGGCGTTCGCCGTGGGAGACAATCAGCTGCGGATCTATAAGGGGGGTCAGACGCCCACGGAGACGGGCGGATATCTCCTCGACCAGCGGATTCAGTCCGTATTTTACGGGGACAAATATGTGGGCTTGGTGTTTGTGTCGGACGACATGGAACATAATTATCGGATGGATGTGTACAATACCGACGGGAAAAAGGTGGGAGGTTATTACTTCGATATAGAATATAACGACATCTTTTTTGAGGATGAATGCTTTGTGGCCTATAATGAGACGGAGTGTCAGATCATCACATATGACGGCGTGGAAAAGTTTAACGGATATTTTTCCAAGGCGGCCGATCTGTTGTTTCCGGCCGGAGGCGCATATAAATATGTACTGGTGACGGAGACGTCCATCGACACCATACAATTAAAATAGGGAATCAAGATAGGAAATTGAATTGCAAAACAGGAGTACAGGGGATAAATGGAAATCAATTTTTTGGTGGTTGTAGTTGTCGTTTTTCTGTTCGTCAAAGTGGTGGACGGATACAAGAAGGGGATGGTAAAGGAAATCATTTCTTTTCTATCGCTTATTTTTCTTTGTCTGGTGGGCGTTCTTGCGGTGAACGCCCTGAATGATTATTATGACGGAAGATTTTTGAACGTGGCGCTCATGGTGGTGTTTCTGGGCGTTTTGGGCATCGTCCACCATCTGATCAACATAGCGGCATTTCCTGCGAAACTGGTGGCCAAACTTCCGGTCGTCCATAGTTTGGATAAACTGCTGGGAGCAGCGGTGGGAATTTTGGAGACCCTATTGATTCTGTGGACGATCGACACGTTTATTATGGTGGCCGATACGGGAGTGCTGGGGGAAATGATTCTGCAGTATACGGCCGAAAACCCGGTTCTGACATGGCTTTATGAACACAATCAGGTGGCGGGGTGGCTTCAGGTGTTGGGGGCGGAGCTTGCGCGCAGGGCATAGTCAAAATCGCTGATGATATCCGCAATATTTTCTATTCCCATGCTGATTCTCACCAGATCGTCGTAAACGCCTGCATCTTCTTTCTCTCGATCGCTTGAGTGCAGAGCCATGGTGGACGCCGGGTGAATCACCAGCGTCCGGTTGTCTCCGATATTGGATACGATTTTAGGAATGCGGAGCGCATCCATCACACGGAAGGCTCGTTCCTTTGAACCAAACCTTACCGTCAGAACCGCGCCGTATCCGCCTTTCAAAATCTTCTTTGCGTTCTCATATCCCGGGCATTCTTCCAACCCGGGATAATTTACCGTGATTCCCGGGATGGTTCTGAAATATTTTGCAAGGGCAAGGGCATTGGAACATTCCCGCTCCAGTCTGAGCGCCAAAGTCTCCATTCCCAGCAAATTCAGAAATGCATTCTGAGGAGACAGACATGCTCCGTAATTGCAGAGCAGATCCGCGCGAAGCCTCACCGCAAAAGGCGGCAGGCCGCCGGGGTTGTCGAGGAATGGCGCGAGAGCGGGGAAACGTTTCGGATCCCATGCAAACTTTCCCCCGTCTGTCACGACGCCGCTGATGCCGCTTCCGCTTCCGTTGATATATTTGGAGGAAGAGTTGATGACAATATCTGCCCCTAATTCCAGCGGGCGGGCCAGACAGGCCGTTGCCATGGTATTGTCGATCACCAGAGGAATCCCGTGGCGGTGAGCGATTTCAGACAGTTTGCCGATATCGGCCACCCGCAGTCCCGGATTGCTGATGGTCTCGGCAAAGAGAAGCCGGACGTCGGGCGTGATTTGTTCCTCGATTGCGCAAAGGTTGTCTGTCGGGGCATATTTCACATGGATTCCAAACCGTTCAAGCCCCTTAAACAGTTCGATTGTTCCGCCGTACAGACCGTTTGCCGACACGAAAGAATCTCCTGCGCACAATCCGTTCATAAGCGTTCCCGTGATGGCGGCCATGCCGGAGGCAAAGGCCACGGATAGGACGCCCTGCTCCAGATCTGTCATGCGCTCCTCGAAGCAACGGACGGTAGGATTACTGATTCGGCTGTAATTATAGCCTGCTTTTTTCTTGGAAAAAATATCTGCAATTTCCTGTGCGTTTTCATGGGAAAACGCGCTGACCTGAAAGAGCGGCGGCAAGGTGGCTCCGCCGGGGAATTCTGCGTCCTTTGCGCCGTGCAGCAGACGCGTGTGGAATCCCCGTTCTTTTGTTGCTTGAATGCGGAGCGCTTCTTCCTGATCGATTCGGATTCTGGACACGCCGTATTCCCCGCTGTGGCAAAGTTCATAGGTGTCCCTGCCGAGAATGTTCTGCCAGGAAGTCCAGTCAATATTCCGTTCCCGTACATTTGCCAATACCTCATTCAGAAAGGGCTGCGGCACCTCCTTTGTGGTATGGGAGCCGAGATAAGTCTGAAAAGGCAGGGAAAGCGCTTTTTCCAACGTCTTTTCCAAAGTATCCAGAGTGTCATGATTCTCGGCAAACATCCACATGTCGGGATTGAACGCATCGCCGGACAGCAGAAGGCCGTGTTCTTCCAGCAGAAACCCTACGGTTCCTTTTGTGTGTCCGGGGAGCGTTATCACCTTGACATGGATCCCTCCGAGATCATACTCCTCCTCGCCGGAAAGAGGCAGGAGAATCGGGTACTGTTCCTGACGGGAGGCATTTTGCTTGGCCATGTCAAGATCCGCCGGATGGATAAATACCTCGTCGTATCGGCCGTTCCCGCCGACGTGGTCGGGATGTCCATGGCTGTTTATCACAAGATATGGCGTAGAGACAAGTTCCTCCACAAACGTCCGGTGATCGGCTTTTCCGTACCCGCTGTCTACCACGATCGCCAGACGGGTTCCTGTTATAATCGTAAAAAAGACGTCTTCGGCATCCTGCACATGCCATACGTTCTGCCGGATTTTGAATATTTCATGCATTGCGGAACCTCCGTTAATATGTTTCCTCTACACCGTCCAGAAAGAGGAAGGACTTTTCTATAAATGCATCCGTATCCGTGGATTCGCTCAAGAGTCCGATTTCTTTGAATTCCTTTGTGTTCTTGACTACGGCGTCGTAGCCGCCCTGCACGGAGGGCTTGAAATTATAACTCTCCAGAATGCCGGCAAATACATCCGCATTGCCGGAAAGATATTCCTTCTCGATCAAAAGCCGGGCGGTTTCCTCCGGATGCTCCTCCACCCATGCGGAGGCTTTCATCACGGCTCTGGTAAATTTGGCCGCTTCCTCCGGGTGTTCTTTGGCAAAGGATCCCGTCACGAAGGTTGCGCAGCAATATTCGTCTGCGTAAGGCTCGTCCGTCGAGGTGTCCAGCAGCACGTTGTATCCGTATTGGTTGATGGCCACGGTGGCTGCCGGATCTACCAGACAGATAGCGTCCACCGCATTGTTTTCGAGAGCCAGTGCCAGATCCGAATTGCTGTATACCACAAAATCCACTTCCAAGTTGTCGGAAGTTACACCGATTCCCTTGCTGTAAAGCGCTCTCTTTAACATCACGGCAGGAGCTTCCGCAAGACCGACTACCCCCACGGTTTTCCCTTTCAGATCTTCTAATCCGTTGATCCCGGAATCCGGTTTTACAAGCAGTTTGATGCATCCGGTGTGGATCCCCGCCGTCATCACGATATCCAGCCCGTTTTCAATGGGCTGAATAAATTTGCTCACCAGACCATAGGCTGCGTCCACCTGACCGGATCCCACGTACTCTGTCACAAGCCCGTCCATTTTTACCACTTCATAATCCAGTCCCTCTTCGTCGAAATATCCGTTTTCAATGGCAAGCTGCAGGGGCGCTTGACAGAGAACCGTGCCGTAACCGATTTTGATGACGGCGCCGTCCGTTTTGTTCCCGGACTGTCCACTGTCCCCGCAGCCGGACAATAGAAGCGCAGCCGCCACGAATAAAGCCGCACCCTTTTTCAACAGTTTGTTCAAAGACTTCTTTTTCATTTCTTTTCCTCCCTATGCTTCTTTAAAGTTATATGTAATAGCTGACCTCAGCGTCCTTGCCTCCATAATTTAAAAGTTTCAATATTCTGGAGCGGTAAAGCAGAAATTCCTCTCCGCTTCTTGCTCTGGGGCGGCTCATCTTAATGTTGATTATTTTCTCGATTTTTGCCGGACGGGCGGACATGACGATTACCTTGTCGGAAAGATAGACGGCTTCATCTACATCGTGAGTTACCATGATCATCGTCATATTTTCCTTTTCCCAGATACGCAGCAGTTCGTCCTGCATGTTCATTCTGGTAAAGGCGTCCAATGCCCCGAGAGGCTCGTCCAAAAGAAGGAGTCTGGGTTTGCCCACCAATGATCTGGCGAGGGACGCTCTCTGGCACATGCCTCCGGATAACTGATGGGGATAGGATTTTTCAAAACCTTCCAATCCCACCAGACGGATATTCTCTTCCACTTTCTCACGCACTAAGCGTTTCTCCATGCGGCGGTTTCCTGCTTTCAGTCCAAAGGCGATATTGTCATAGATATTCAGCCATGGGAAGAGAGTGGGATTCTGGAAGACAAGTCCCCTGTCGCATCCGGGACCTTTTACCGGCTCTCCATCCAGAAGCAGTTCTCCTTGATCCGCCTTAATCAGACCGGCAATCAGCCGAAGCAGAGTAGATTTTCCACATCCGGAAGGGCCGATAACCGACACGAAGGATCCGGCGTCAATGTCGATGCTTACGTGGTTCAATGCGACCATCTCTTCTCCGTCCCTGATGAAACTTTTCGTCACGTCCCGGACGCTTAATCCTCCTACCATTTGATGACTCCTTTCTGCCATACAAGCACTTTATCCCGTACACGAAACAGCAAAGTGATCAACACGGAAAACACTACGGCGATCACGATCAGACCGGCATACACATTGGCGTAGGAAAGCATTTCTTTCTGCCAGTTTACATACCATCCGATGCCGTATTTCGCGCCTATCATTTCGGCGGTCACAAGGGTGATGAAAGAAGAACAGGTTCCGTTGAACAGTCCGAGAAACATAAACGGCATGGCCGCCGGAACACCCACCGAAAAAATCTGTGTAAACCTGCCGGCTCCCAGCGTTCCGGAAACCTCGAAATACGCATTCGGGACATTGCTGATGCCGCTGCTTGTCATGATCGTTGTGGGAAACCATACCGCAAGTGCGATCAAAAAGCTGCTCGCCGAGACCGCTGACGGAAAACATACCAGAACCAACGGAATCCAAGCGGTTGAGGGGATAGGACCCAGTACGCGGATAACAGGCATGAGCCAATAATTTGCCCTCTTGCTGAAGCCTATCAAAATTCCCGTGGAAATGCCGCACAGAGCGCCGAACAGACAGCCGGTGAACAGAAGCCGTGCCGAGTATGCGAGACATTTTAAGATCAGCATTCTTTCTTTGACCAGAGCCTCTAAAATTCTGTCCAAAGAGGGAAAATACAGCACCGGAAGCAGGACGAATTTCAACGTCGCCAGATTCAGGATATTGAAAAACAACACGGCGCCTGCAATAAATTCAGATTTGTGAAGAAGCTTTTTCCGGAGCGGCGCATTTGCGAAAGACAGAAGGACAAAGGCCAGATAAACCGTCAGGCCGATCACAAGGGCTATGTCAAAATACGGGTACACGGCCGCGGGATGCTTGGGGGAGTCTGGCAGCATTATTTGCAAGAGCAGGGCAAATAAAATAGAGAGTACCGGCAACGCCAGCTTATAACCGGAGGAAGTTTTTTCCTTATGTATCATGTGTCGTATTCCTTTCTTTTCAACAAGTTTCATATAATTCCTATCTGTTTAATATGAAATGAATATTACTATCTTTCTCGTCAAAAGTCAACCTATTTTTGCAAAATTTTTATATTTTTGAAATTTCTATTTTTCTATTCTAAATAGGAACATGTTCTTCTTAAAAATGTCTTTCATAAAAATGGTTCATAAAATTGTGTTAGTTTTTGGAAAACTGCATTGACAACTAAAAATGCGAAATGCTATAATAAAAACCCACCAGTTAGATGATGTTTTCAGGTGGTCTGGTTGGTCTGGCAGGTCTGATCAGGGAGTAAAATTTTTGTGGAAAAATTCTACAAAAGTTCTTGAAATCTGTTGACAAACCAATTCATCCATGGTATTCTATCATAGTTGCCGCAGAGAGACGGCAGCACAGAACCTTGA
>JAMPGV010000028.1 GCA_023663735.1 Muribaculum sp.
AGACAGACAGACAGACAGACAGACAGACAGACAGACAGACAGACAGACAGACAGTTTAGCGTAGGTCTGTCCGGTTTTCGTACATTTCACTATATTCGGGATCAGTAAGGCTATCTGAAAAAAGGAGTCAATCCTTTTTCGGATAGTCTTTTTCTATAGGTGTTTGCGAAACTTCGCATAAAAGATTCAGTTTTGCGGAAAAGTATACTTTTTCATCACAGGAGGAGAGGAAGATGGAGAGAAGCAATCGTTTTATAAATATCTATAAAAGCTGTAACAATGGAAATAATAAAGAAAAATATGATCAAATTAAATGTGGAAGGATTTCATTGCCTCGATACATAGACGTTGAGTTGACTAACTTTTGCAATTTTAGATGTTGTTTTTGCCCTACAGGTACTAAAAGTATGCAGCGCGTGAAAGGGTTTATGTCAGATACCGTGATCGAAGCATTAATTGACAACATAGAGAAATACAATATTCCGGGAGTTCGCTTTATTCGCTGGGGTGAGCCGACAATGCACCCCAAGTATATTGAAGTAATACAAAAGATAAAACGTATTGGTGCCGCAGTTCACATTAACACAAATGGTTTGCTTTTGGGAGAGGCGCAGATCAAGAAACTGATAGATATAGGGCTTGACAGTATTAAATTTTCATTTCAAGGTGCTGACGAGGGAACTTACAATGAGATGAGAGAAGGAGGAGACTATAATCGTTTACTGGAAATAGTACGGCTGATGTATCAGTTACGAGGCGATAAACCTTATCCATATATTCAGATTACAACGACTTTAACCGAGGAGAGTATTGAACAAATAAATCATTTTAAACAGGATATAGGAGATTATTGTGATTATTATAATATCGGCTATACAATACTAACTCATCTAAATGTAGATGATATGAAAGTTGATGAAGAAGAGAAAGAAAAAATTCGTCAATTACAACAACATGAGAAAATAAATCATATTTATCCGGAAGTATGTCAAGAAGCTTTTGATAAATTATCAATTAATTGGAATGGCGATGTAACATTATGTTGCGCCGACTATGATAATTATTTAGTGGTCGGAAACATTTTAGATATGGATTTAAAGCAACTTTTTAACAGCAATGCAGCAAATCAATATAGAGATATGATTGTAGAGAAACAATATGAACGTATTAAATGCTGCAGTACGTGTTATCAAACCGTTTCATGGCAAAAATAGGATGATAGTTTTCATTTGAAGATTTTGAATTTGTCGAAAAATACTTAAAATAAAAGGCGTAAGACACCATCCAGAGTGACAGACAAATTAGTATTGCCTATCCGGTTGCTGACGAACACCAGCCAACGAGAAGAAAATCTCGGATTGGCGATATTCCATTTTGCTTTCAAGGCGGCGGATGTTATAAAACAATCGCGAAGCATTGTGCGTTATTGACTTTTCCTGAGAAAAGTATGATAATAGGGGAAAGAAAACATCAGGAAAGAGGGAAGAACCAATGGAAAAAAAGAATATTGACTGGGGAAATCTCGGGTTTGGTTATGTTCAGACAGACAAGCGGTATGTGTCCAATTTTAAGGACGGCGCTTGGGATGCGGGCGCGCTGGTGGAAGACGCCAATATCACGATGAATGAGTGCGCGGGAGTATTGCAGTATGCGCAGACCGTCTTCGAGGGTTTGAAGGCATATACCACCGAGGATGGGCGCATTGTGACCTTCCGTCCTGATTTGAACGCAGAGCGGATGATGGATTCCGCAGCGCGGCTGGAAATGCCCGTGTTTCCCAAAGAGCGCTTCGTGGAGGCCGTGACGCAGGTGGTGTCGGCCAACGCCGCGTATGTACCTCCCTACGGGAGCGGCGCGACGCTCTACATACGTCCCTATCTGTTCGGGATCAATCCGGTTATCGGCGTGAAACCTGCGGACGAATATCAGTTTAGAATGTTTTGTACGCCGGTCGGCCCTTATTTCAAAGGCGGTGTAAAACCCCTGACCATCTGTGTCAGCGATTTTGACCGTGCAGCGCCCCATGGAACCGGGCATATCAAGGCGGGACTGAATTACGCCATGAGTCTTCATGCCATTATGACCGCGCACAAGGCGGGATTTGACGAGAATATGTATCTGGATCCCGGCACCCGCAGCAAGGTGGAGGAGACGGGCGGAGCCAACTTCCTCTTTGTGACCAAGGACGGCAAGGTGGTGACTCCGAAGTCCGGCAGTATTCTGCCCTCCATTACCCGCCGCTCGCTGGTGCATGTGGCCAAGGAGTATCTGGGACTTGAGGTGGAGGAGAGAGAAGTTCTGCTGGAAGAGGTGCAGGATTTTGCGGAGTGCGGACTCTGCGGCACCGCGGCGGTCATCTCCCCCGTGGGCAAGATTGTGGATCACGGCAGGGAGATCTGTCTGCCCAGCGGTATGAGCGAGATGGGTCCCGTGACGAAGAAGCTCTACGACACCCTCACCGGAATCCAGATGGGACGCATTGAAGCGCCCGAGGGCTGGATTCACGTGATCGAATAATTGAGCTTAAGAAGCAGGTACTTGCGGAACGCTTTTCAAAACAGAAAGTGGGCAGGATGAACGGACAACGTTTCGGAAACCGATCCGTTCATCCTGACCACTTTTGTACCTTATAGGAAATCGAATACACGATTGTGGAATAGAAACAAGCAAAGGAGAAGCGGTATGAAGGTATTGATGATTAACGGCAGTCCCCGCATCGGCGGAAACACTTCCATTGCATTGCAGGAGATGGTCAAAATCTTTGACGCCGAAGGCGTGGAGACGGAAATTCTGCAGATCGGCAATCAGGATATCCGCAGCTGTATTGCCTGCGGCGCGTGCGCGCAAAGAGGAAAATGCGTGTTTGAGGATGCAGTAAACGAGGCGGCGGCCAAATTCGAGGCTTGCGACGGGCTGGTGGCGGCCAGTCCGGTCTATTACGGTTCGGCGAACGCGACGTTAGTGGCATTCCTCACCAGATTGTTCTACAGCACGAATTTTGACAAGACCATGAAGGTGGGAGCCAGCGTGGTCTGCGCCAGAAGGGGCGGCTTGTCCGCAGCTTTCGACGAGCTGAATAAATTTTTTACCATCAGCGGAATGCCCGTGGCGTCCAGCCAGTATTGGAACAGTATCCACGGCAGGGAGGCGGGCGAGGCCGCGCAGGACGCAGAGGGACTGCAGACCATGCGGACGCTGGCGAGAAATATGGTGTTTTTGATGCGGAGCATTGCTCTTGGCAGAGAGGCTTACGGACTGCCGGAACAGGAAACGTTCGAGCGGACGAATTTTATCCGTTGAGCAAAATGGAATTCCGTGGAAGGAGGGATCGTTTCGTGGGTCTCAAAGTGATCCATTGCGCGGACGTACATCTGGATTCCAGACTGTCTGCAAATCTGGACGAGCGCAGGGCAAAGATTAGGAGAGAAGAAATTCTGCATACGTTTCTGCGGATGATCGACTATGCGGCGCGGGAACAGGTGTCTGCCATCCTGATCGCGGGGGACTTGTTTGACACGGGGCGGGTGCGGGCCAGCGTGCGCAACGCGGTGGAGGACGCCATCCGAAAGCACCCGGCAATCGACTTTTATCTGCTGCGGGGCAATCACGACGCGGCGGGATTTCTGGACGCGCTGGAGGAGCGGCCGGAGAACCTGAAGCTGTTTGGCGCGGCGTGGACAAGTTATACGCTCAACCCGGAGGGCGCGGGCAACATTGTGCTTACGGGGGCGGAGCTGACGCGGGAAAACGCCGGCCTTCTCTATGGCAGCCTTGTGCTTCCGTATGACCGGTTTCATCTGGTGGCCTTGCACGGACAGCAGAATCAGTATACGAGCCGCAACAGGGCGGAGGTGATCGCGCTGGAAGAGCTGCGGAACAAAGGGATCGATTATCTGGCGCTGGGACATGTCCATGCGTATCACAGGGAGGCGCTGGACAAACGGGGAATCTGGTGTTACAGCGGATGTCTGGAGGGCAGGGGGTTTGACGAGTGCGGCGAACACGGTTTCGTGCTGCTGGACATTGACGAGGAGAGTCTGCGCTACTGCGCCAAGCTGGTTCCGTTTGCCGAGAGGAGGCTGTACGCGCCGGAGGTGGACGTGACCGGATGCACGACGTCCGTCCAGATGGCCGGGCGGGTGGATGAGGCGCTGGCGGAGGCCGGATTTTCCCCGAAAGATCTGGTGAAGGTGGTGCTGAAGGGCTGCGTGGATGTGGCCTGTGAGAAAAATACGGAGTTTATCAGGAAGGGGCTGGAAGACCGGTTCTTTTTCGTGAAGGTGTACGATGAGACGAAGCTGACGGTAGACTTCGACAGCTTTCTTACGGATCTGTCCCTGAAAGGGGAATTTGTGCGTCAGGTCCGGGAGGCCGAAGAGCTGGACGAGGAGACCAAGTCCGTCGTGATCCGCTACGGCCTGCAGGCATTGGCCGGGGAGGACATCGAGTAGATGCGTTTGGTGAGATGTCATATCGACAATTTTGGAAAATTTTCGGATTACGAGGTGGACTTTACCGGGAATCCCTGCGTCTTCCGGGAGCCGAACGGCTGGGGCAAGAGTACCCTCGCCGCCTTTATCAAGGTGATGTTCTATGGGTTCGCCAACGAGAAGAAGCGGGGGGATGCGCTGGAGCGGGAGCGGATGCGCTATAAGCCCTGGCAGGGGGGAAGCTACGGCGGCGAACTGGAATTTGAGGCGGGCGGGAAGCGGTATCTGCTGAACCGGACGTTCGGGAGCAAAGAGTCGGCGGATACGTTCCTGCTCTATGACGCGGCCACGAATCTGCCCAGCAATGACTTTAGCGCCAATATCGGGGAGGAACTGTTCCAGATCAATCAGGAATCCTTTCTGCGCACGGTGTATATCGCCCAAAATGACTGTTACACGGCGGCCACGGACAGCATCAACGCCAAGATCGGAAACCTGTCGGAGTGTCTGGACGATATGAGCAATTACGAGAAGGCGCAGCAGGCGGTCAAGGATCTGTGGAACAGCCTGAATCCTGCCAGAAAGAGCGGCTCCCGCTCCTTAAAGCGGCAGAAGGAGGAGATTGCGCAGCTGCGGGAGGAACTGCGGCGGACGGATGCGGTGGAACAGGCGGTGTCGGAGCTGGAGGAGAAGCTCGGTGCATGTCTTGCCCGCAGGGAGGAACGGATGGATGGCCGCAAGGCCGCACAGGCCGCATGGGAGGCGGCGGCCGCCGCACAGGCCGTGGAGGCCAGACGAACCCATTATGAGAGCATTTTGCAGCAATATGAAGAGAAGGCGCGGAGTGCGGAGGAAACGCTGGCCGCGCTGGGGGGAAAGGCGCCGGAACGGGAAACCCTGCGGCGGATGCAGGATGTGCGGGGACAGATGATCCGGCGGGAGTCGGAGGCGGACGCATGTGCGCTGGAGGAGGCGGAGCGGGAGAGGCTCTCTTGGCTGCGCACCCGTTTCCGGGAGGGAATCCCCCCGCAGGGAACATTAAGACGGGGAGAGGCGCTTTTGGAGCGGCTGGAGACGCTTCGGACACAGGCCGCAGAACACCGTCTTTCCGGCGGGGAGCTTTTGGAATATCAAACGCTGCAAGCGCGCTTTCTCAGCCAGAAGGACTGCACGGAAGCGCAGGCCGCCGAACTGCTCCGCAGATTGGACGGGGGCGTGGCGGAACTGAATCTGTATATCGAGAAGGAGAGCGGTCTTGCGACCAAGAAAGCTGCGTTAGGTTCCATGCGGATGTTGGAGCGGAGCGTGGAAGACAGCCGGGGACGAGAAAGGCGGGACAAGCGTTTCCGGCCAAGCGCCATCAGCACGATTCTGGCGGGACTTGCGTTCGTGTGCCTGATTGCGGGCGGCGTCCTGCTGGGGACGGGCAGGTATGCGGCGGGCGTTGCGCCGCTTAGTGCGGGCGTTGTGCTGACGGCGGCCGCGGTGTGGAGCGTTGTACGCCGCGGAGGGACGTCCGGGCGCAGCGGTTCGGAGGACGCCCTGTACTCAGGGGGCGAGGCGTCGGAGGGGACTGCCGCGCTGGAGCGGGAGATCGCGCAGGACGAGAGCCGGATGCAGGAGGCGGAGCGCTATGCTGCGGACTGTCTGAACGCGTTCGGCATGGATTTGTCGGATTTTGGAGGAGACGTCAGACAGGCGAGAGACGCGCTGTACGGTCTGCGGCATGATTGGCAGCGTCTGGGCTGTCTGCGAGCCAGAGAGTCCGACTATCTGCAGAAGGGATACGAGGACAAAATGCGGGACGCGCGGGAAGAGATCGGGGAGATCCTGCGACCCTATTGCGCGCAGGACGAGAGTCGTCTGCGGGACGAGAGGCTGGCGGAGCTGTATGAAGAGCTGTGCAGGGATGTGCGGCAGTTTGCGGAGCTTGCGGACAGAGCCGGGAAGTGGGAGAGAGCGCGGGAAGAGGCAGCGGCGCTTCGGACGCAGCTGGAGACGTTTCTGCGGGAGTACGGGCAGGGCGGTGAGGCGGATCCGGATGCGGCTCTTCGGGCAATTTCTCAGAAGACGGCGGAATATGAGAAAGATCTGCAGGAATGGGACAGACTAAAGACAGAGCGTCAGGAGTTTGAGGCGTCCTGCGACGTCGGCCTGTTACAAGTCTCTGCGCCGCCCGCAGGGGAGACGCAGGAGGCGCTGCAGGCGCGCATGGAGGCGTTGGATGAGGAGACGCAGGATTTGTGGGAACAGGCGCGCGCCTATCGGGAGCAGCTGGATGAGAGACAGCAGGAGCTGGAGGAACTGGCGGACATGCGGGAACGGCTGGAAGAGCTGGAAGCGGTTTATGCGGCAGACTATGCGTATTACACGAATCTGGGCATCACGGGCGAGTACCTAAAGAGAGCCAAGGAGAGTTTGTCTGCCAAGTATATCGGCCCGATGTACGCGTCTTTCCGGCGCGGCTATGAACTGATTGCGGGAGAGTCCGGGGAGGACTTCCGCATGGATGCGGACATTCGTGTGAGCAGACGTGCCATGGGAGAGATGCGGGAGACCAAGGCGTTCAGTCTGGGCAGTCAGGATTTGATTTATATTGTGCTGCGGGTGGCGCTTGCGGATGCGATGTATGAGGGGGAGCGGCCGTTTTTGATTCTGGACGATTCTTTTGTGAATCTGGACGAGAAGCGCATGGAGTCGGCGTGGACGTTTTTGCAGGACACGGCGCGGCGGTATCAGGTGATTTATTTTACCTGCCACGGGAGCCGGGCGGGTTTGGAGAACCGGAGCGGTTTGGAGAGACAAAGCGTATGAAAAAATGGAAAATCGCAGCGGCGGGATGTCTGGCGGCCGCTTTGCTGTTCTCCTCCTGCGGCAGGGGAGACGGCACCCGGGTGGTGTTCACCACGGGATTTGGCAGGGACGAGGTGTTCCGCATCGAGGACGAGAGCTGCCGGGTGGATGAGATCATGGTGTATCTGACCACGATCCAGAATCAGTATGAAAACGTGTACGGGGAAGAGATCTGGAACACGGAACTGGACGGCGTGACGCTGGAGGAGAACGTGAAAGAGACCGTGCTGGCCAGAATCGCGCAGGTGAAGACCATGTATCTTCTGGCGCTGGAAAAGGGCGTGTCCCTCGACGAGGAGGAGAACGCGCTGGTGACGCGGGCGGCGGCGGCTTATTTTTCCTCCCTGAACGAGACCGAGATCGAAAAGATGGGCGTCTCGCAGGAGACTGTCCGGAAACTCTATATGGAATATGCCATGGCGGAGAAGGTTTATGCCTATCTGATCGAAGATATCAATCCGGAGATCAGCGACGACGAGGCGCGCACGATCATTGTGCAGCATATTTTGCTCCGAACTTACACCATGGACGGCGCGGGCAAGCGGGTGGATTACTCCGAGACGGCGCGGCAGGCGACTTACGCCAAAGCCTGTGAAATCCGGGAGATGGCGGTGTCCGGGGAAAGTGACTTCACGGAGCTTGCCTCCCGCTACAGCGAGGACACCAACATCACCTATTCGTTCGGGAAGGGAGAGATGGATGAACGGTTTGAGGAGGCGGCTTTTCTGCTGGAGACGGGCGAGGTCAGTCCCGTGGTGGAGAGCGAGAGCGGCTACCACATTATCAAATGCATCAATACCTTTGACCGGGAGGAGACGGACGCCAATAAGCTGAAAATCGTGGAACAGCGCTGCCGGGAGGCCTTCGGACAGGAATACGACGTCTTTGTGGGGACGCTGGCCAAAAACTTGAACCAGTCCCTGTGGGAGGAGATCGAGCTGATCCATGACGATGCGGTGCGGACGGACAATTTTTTTGTGATTTATGAGCGGTATTTCGGTGGGGAATAGCGAGGAGATCTTTTTAGAAAAATTTTAGAATTGGGAAAACCTAGAAAACCAGAGGGGTTTCATGAAGTTATTAGCACTCTATTCAAATGAGTGCTAATTTTCTGTTGACTTTTGCAGGGACGTGCTTTAAACTGATTTTAAGAAAGCGCTTGAATCAGCGTTTCCCTAAACGCCATGAGACGAGTCCGGCTCATGGCGCAGAGAGGTCAAGGACAGGAAAACAAGAAAAGGATGTGAATGACATGGCTGCAAGAAGCGGAAGTCTATCAATTAACAGTGAAAACATTTTCCCGATTATCAAGAAGTGGCTGTATTCGGATCACGATATTTTCTATCGGGAGCTGATCTCCAACGGCTGCGACGCCATCACCAAGTTAAAGAAGCTGGATATGATGGGAGAGTATGCGCTCCCCGACGGCTACAAAGCCCGGGTGGACGTGGTGGTTGACCCGGAGAAGAAGACGCTGACCTTCCGGGACAACGGTCTGGGCATGACGGCGGACGAGGTGGAGGAGTATATTAACCAGATCGCTTTCTCAGGCGCGGCTGACTTTATCGAGAAATATAAGGACAAGAGCAATGCGGATCAGATCATCGGGCATTTCGGTCTGGGATTCTATTCCGCGTTTATGGTGGCGGACGAGGTGCATATCGACACGCTCTCTTATCAAGAGGGCGCAAAGGCCGTACATTGGGAATGCGACGGCGGGACGGAGTTCTCCATGGAAGAGGGGGAGCAGACCGAGGTGGGAACCGCCATCACCCTGTTTCTGAATGAGGACTGTCTGGAGTTCTGCAATGAGTACAGAGCGCGGGAGGTCATCAAAAAATATTGTTCGTTCATGCCCACGGAAATCTATCTGGAGAAGGCTGACACGAAAGAGACGCAGATCGTGAAAGAGTCCGAGAAGCGGGAGGACGACGTAGTCCTCGAGGAGATACTTCCGGAGAAGAAGGAAGATCCGGAAAAGAAGGAGGCTTCCGGGGAGACGGAGGGCGGAGAGGAGACGAAAGAGGATGCGGCTCCCGAGGAGAAAAAATATAAAATCCGGAAGCGCCCGGAGCTGTTGAATGAGACGGTTCCGCTCTGGACCAAGCATCCCAACGATTGTACCAAGGAGGAGTATCTGGAGTTTTACCGCAAGGTGTTTCAGGATTACAAAGAGCCTCTGTTCTGGATTCACTTGAACATGGACTATCCGTTTAATCTGAAGGGCATTTTGTACTTCCCCAAGATTAATATGGAGTATGAGTCTATCGAAGGCACGATTAAATTATATAATAATCAGGTGTTTATTGCGGATAATATCAAGGAGGTCATCCCGGAGTTTTTGATGCTTTTAAAGGGTGTGATCGACTGTCCCGACCTGCCCCTGAACGTGTCCAGAAGTGCGCTGCAGAACGACGGCTTTGTGAAAAAGATCGCAGAGTACATTACCAAGCGTGTGGCCGACAAACTCTCCGGCATGTGCAAGACCGAGAAGGAAGAGTACGATAAATATTGGGACGATATCAGTCCCTTTATCAAGTTCGGCTGCCTCAAGGACGATAAGTTCTGCGAGAAAATGAACGACTATATCCTCTTTAAGAATCTGGACGGCAAATATCTGACCCTGCCGGAGTGTCTGGAGGTAAAGCCCACGGACACGGAGGAAGAGGGCAGCGCCGTGGATGAAAACGGCGAGAAGGTGGAAGCGCAGATTGTTTCCGAGGAACCGGACGCCGGGGCGGAGGACGAAGAGGAGGAGAAGAAGGAGAAAACCATCTATTATGTCACCGACGAACGCCAGCAGAGCCAGTACATCAATATGTTCAAGGCGGCCAAGATGGATGCGGTCATCTTAACCCACAATATCGACCAGCCCTTCATCTCCCAGCTGGAGAGCAAGAACGAGGGCGTCAAGTTCCTGCGCATCGACTCCGACGTGACCGACGCGCTGAAGGCGAAGACCTCCAAGAAAGCGCAGGAGGAGCTGGAGGAACAGGCCAAGGCCGTGGGAAAGATCATGAAGAAGGCTTTAAAGAACGACAAGATTGCCGTGAAGGTGGAGAAGCTGAAGAACAAGAAGATCTCCGCCGTACTCACCCTGTCTGAGGAGAGCAGACGGATGCGGGATATGATGAAAATGTACTCCATGCCCGGCATGGATCTGGGGAACATGGGCGGCGAGGGCGAGACGCTGACTCTCAATGCCAATCATCCTCTGGTGCAGTATGTGGTGGCACACGAGGAGGGGGAGAACACGAAGATGATCTGCGAGCAGCTCTATGATCTGGCGAAACTGCAGCAGGCGCCCTTGGATTCCGAAGAAATGACTAAGTTTGTGGCAAGAACCAATGAGATCATGATGCTTTTGGCGAAGTAGGTTCGGGGATCCGGGCGGAAACGCCGCAGAGAAAAACGGGAAGAGCAGGAGGACGGAGAGTAGTCTGGCTTCTTTCCGTTTTCTGTTTTTTCGGCATCTGGAATGACGGCGGAAAAATTTTCAGAAGTTTTTCAATAAAAATGCACAAAAAAGGTGGAAATTTCCAGAAAATGTAGTATAATTTGAATAAAGAAATCCAATAAGGGGGCATATAATATGGCGAAAGAAATGATGGCAATGCTTCTTGCCGGCGGTCAGGGTTCCAGACTTTATGCGCTGACCCAGAAGTTGGCAAAACCCGCTGTTCCCTTCGGCGGGAAATACCGAATTATTGATTTTCCCTTGTCAAACTGCGTGAACTCAGGCATCGATACGGTGGGCATTCTGACCCAGTATCAGCCCTTGGTGCTGAATGAGTATATCGGGAACGGACAGCCTTGGGATCTGGACAGACTGCACGGCGGCGTACATGTGCTGCCTCCCTATCAGTCGGCCAAAGGCTCCGACTGGTACAAGGGTACGGCGAACGCCATTTACCAGAACATTTCCTTTATCGAGAGATATCAGCCGCAGTATGTGATCATCCTCTCCGGAGACCAGATCTGTAAGCAGGATTACAGCGATTTCCTCAAGTTCCACAAGGAGAAGGGAGCGGATTTCTCTGTGGCGGTCATGGAGGTTCCTTGGGACGAGGCTTCCCGCTTCGGCCTGATGGTGGCGGACGAGAATGACAAGATTACGGAATTTCAGGAGAAGCCCAAGGAGCCGAAGTCCAATCTGGCGTCTATGGGAATCTATATCTTCAACTGGGACGTACTGAAGAAATATCTGGAGGACGACGAAGCCAATCCCAATTCCTCCAATGATTTCGGCAACGACATTATCCCCAGCCTGCTGCGGGACGGAAGGGAAATGTATGCATACCACTTCAACGGTTACTGGAAGGATGTGGGAACCATCTCCTCGCTCTGGGAGGCCAATATGGAAGTGCTTGACCCCGAGCACAGCGGCATCAACCTTTTTGACGAGGACTGGAAAATCTACAGCCGCAACAGCGGTATGACGGGACACCGGATCGGCGGGGAGGCCGAGGTGATTGATTCCATGATTACCGACGGATGCCGTATCGAGGGCAAGGTGAAACACTCCATTCTCTTTGCCGGCGTCAAGGTGGAAAAAGGCGCGGTTGTGGAGGACGCCGTGGTGATGGGCGGCACGACCATCCGCAGTGGGGCAGTCGTAAAACACTGTATCGTGGCGGAGAATGTGACCATCGAGGAGGGTGCGACGGTAGGCGCGGCTCCCACGGACGACGAGAAGGGTGTGGCGACCATCGGACCCAACGTGACGGTGGGCAGGAATGCCAAGATCGGACCCAGAGCCATGGTAGAAGAATCGGTGAAGGAGGGTGAAGCGGTATGTTAAACATGAATGCGGATGCGCTTGGCATCATTTTTCCCAACAGTTATGATTCGATGGTTCCGGAGCTGGCCAGCGAGCGTTTGATGGCATCCATTCCCTTTGCGGGGCGTTACCGCGTGGTGGACTTTTTGCTCTCCAGCATGGTAAACGGCGGGATCGACAATGTCTCGATGGTGGTGAAGGAGAATTACCATTCTCTGATGGATCACTTGGGCAGCGGGCGCGAATGGGATCTGACGCGCAAAAACGGAGGATTGAATCTGGTGCCGCCTTTCTCCAACAGGGAGACGAAAGTGTACAGCGGCCGCGTGGAGGCGCTCTCGAGCATGATTCCGTTTCTGAAGAAACAGAAAGAGAAATATGTGGTGATGTGCGACGCCAATCTGGCCGTGAATTTTGACTTTAAGGATCTGGTCAAGAAACATATCGAGAGCGGCGCGGATATGACCATGGCCTATACCAGAGAGGGTCTGCCCAGAGATCTGCTGGAGCTGGATTCGGACACCAGAAACCTGTATTATACGCTGAAACTGAAAGATGACAGGGTGTCGGAGATCTGTGTCAATTCCAAGGATAAGGGCATCCAGAATCTGTCCATGAATATCTATGTGATCGAGCGTGAGATGCTGATTGATCAGATAGCAGATGCTTATCTGAAGCGGGGAATCTTCTATGAGAGAGACATTCTTGCCCATCAGCTGGATAAGCTGGATGTGAGAGGCTACTGCTTCGAGGGCTATGTGGCCCGCATCACGGGCATCAGAAGTTATTTCGAGGAAAACATGAAGCTTCTGCAGGAGGAGAATCTGGATGCGCTCTTCGGGCCGAGTCCCGTATATACGAAGATCAGGGACGACAATCCCACGCGTTACATGAGCAGTTCCAAGGTGAAGCATGTGATGGCGGCGGACGGCTGCGTCATCGAGGGCGAGGTGGAGAACAGCATTCTCTTCAGGGGCGTCAGAGTCGGCAGGGGCGCAAAGGTGAAAAACTGCGTACTCATGCAGGATACCGTGATCGAGGACGGCGCCAGCGTGGAATATGTGATCACAGATAAGCAGGTTCTGATTTCCGAGGACAAGGAGCTGAAGGGAACGGATACTTTCCCTGTGTATGTGGAGAAAAATAAGAAAGTGTAAAGAAGCGCTGATTGGCAAAAGAGCGCCGATGCCCGGCTGAGAGAACCGGGCGTCGGCGCTTTTGCCGTGGGATGGGAGACGCATTGAAACGATTGGGAAGTATTAGATTTTGGTTTTATAAAGCAGGCAGCTTTTGGGAATAGTATTTTTCGGCCAATTCCAGCAGTTGTCTGGCAGTTTCTATTTGCTGCTTTGTGATATCCCTTGAAGCAATATAGAAAGTGTCATAGTCGCTGGCATGTCTGATTTCTTCAGCTTTGACAATTTTTCGTCCCATGTCGCGCGGAAAAATTTCTGTGGCGATATACTGTTTGTTAAAGTATGCCAATGTATCTTTGTGGCGTTTGAAAGCCATTTCATCCATGGAAAGAATGGCGTCAATCGTATGGTAGATAGAATAATACGCCCTATTATTAGCGCCTCGATATTGTTTTGCGTCGAAAAGTAAATAGGCAGTTTCCAGATCTTCTTTGGCAATGCGGAAACGATGTCCAATCAGATCATGGCGGGTACCTGTTTCAGGCTGCTTCATATAGCAGGATCCCCTCCTTTATCACATTGGAATAAAAGGGATAGACGGTACACCATTGGTCAAAATGCCGTGCGTTTTTTACGATGGGCATAAACCAGATATCGTGATGGATATTGTATTCAAATCCCAACTCCGAAAGTTCGTCAGAATAAATTTCAATTTGTGTTTCCGGCAGATCCACAAGAACCATGATATCTACGTCAGAATTTTGGTGAAAATCTCCGCGGGCATAAGAACCATATAAAATGATCTGCCGGATATGGCTTCCGTAAATGCTTTTTACAGCGGAGACATATTGGTCAATTATGGTTTGAGTGGCTTGCGGCATTTCTGGCACCTCGCTTATTGAAAGTCTTTTTATCAGTATAGGTCAAATAGGAAGATTTATCAACTGAAATATGGCGGATTTTAGGCGGTATATTTCTCTAAGGCTGCCCGCACGGCGCCCTCTCCCGCAGCCAGCTCTCCGAAGAGACGCTCTATTTTGGGGGCGAGTCCCACCGATACCAGATCCAGCCCGAACAGTTTCTCGTTGGAGAGCAGTTCCCGTAGCGGGCCAAAGTCCGCCACGGGCTGTCCGAGAGAAAAATCCGCCAGAAGGGGCGTAAGGGACGGCAGGGCGGGATCCGGGCTGAGGGGAAACGCCCTGCCCCGGTCGTCCACGCCCATGAGATACCGGAACCATCCCGCAATCACAAGCGGGATCAGCGTCAGATCATTCACGTCCAGATCGGGTCTGTCCCGATAGGCGCGGATGGTCTCCCCAAAGCGCACGGCGAGTTTGAGGGAAGTGTCCGTGGCGATGCGCTGAGGGGAATCCGGGAGAAACGGATTGGGGAAACGCACCCGCAGAACGGTGTCCAGATATTCCACAGGATCCAAAATGCCCGGGTCTGCAGCCACGGGGAGTCCCTCCCTGCGGGCAAGCTGCTCTGTCAGGCGGCGCAGAGCGGGATCTTTCATCTCCTCTGCGATGGAAGTGCAGCCGAGCAGACATCCGAAGACGGCCAGCGCCGTGTGCAGGGGGTTTAAGCATGTGCCGACTTTCATTTTCTCGGCCTTTTCCACGGTTTCGCGGTCTGTAAACAGGATGCCCGCCTGTTCCAGAGGGGGTCTGCCGTTTGGAAAAGCGTCTTCGATGACCAGATACTCGCATTTCTCCGCATTGACATAGGGAGCGGCGTAACTATTGAATGAGGTGACGATCGGAGAGAGCGCTTCGAGGCCGTCTGCCGCAAGAATTTTTTCCACGGCCGGATCTGGCCGCGGGGTGATTTTGTCGATCATCGTCAGGGGGAAAGTAACCAGAGCGCGGTTTGCCACATAATCTGCAAACCCAGCTTCCGCCAGTCCGGCCTCACACCAGTGTCCGGCGAAGGCGCTCATGGCCGCCTGCAGCAGATCGCCGTTGTGGGAACAGTTATCCATGCTCACCATCGCCAGCGGAAGCTGTCCGCTCTGCCAGCGCCGGTAGAGCAGGGCGGCCACCTTGCCCAGATAGGAGGAGGCGGATCCGGGACCGGCCGCAAAATCGGCCGCTATGGACGGGAGAATCACGCCGTCCGCACTGACGGTGGCATACCCCTTTTCCGTGATGGTGAAGCTGGCAAGCTGCAGGGAAGGCGAGGCGAAGATTTCTTCGAGCCGATCAAAATCCGCTTTGTCTGCGCGGTTCAGAACCAGAGACTCCAGAATGCTCCCGATGACCGTTTTCTCTACTGTTTCGTCGGGGTTGAGGGTGACGAGAATGGTGAGATTATCGTAGGGACGCGCGGATTTCTCGATGATTTCGTAATCATAACCCTCTGCTGCGATTAGTCCGGCGCGCAGCGCCCCGGCGTCCAGAAGCCGCTGTGCGGCGTGGGCGGGGAAGGCTTTGAAGAGATTGCCGGGGCCGAAGTGGATCCAGAGCGGGCTGCGGCGGGTATTCTGCAGGACGGACTCATAATCGAAGGATGGCAGGACATATCCCTTGCGCAGATATTCCTCCCGGTTTCTACGGATGCCCTCCCGTGATAATTGCAGCGGTAATTGTGGTAATTGCGACAATGGCATATAAAACGTACCTCCCTACTCTCATTCAAAAGCTATGATAAAAAAGCTATAAAAAAAGTTATAATAAAAATAAATATAATAAAAAAGTTTACCCCAAAACCTAAATTTCAATCTTGATTCCACCGATATATGTGATATAATAAAACAAAAAGGAAAAGATAGGGAAAAATCATTTACATGCATAATCTAATTGCATTCCGGAATTCTTTTCCAAACGGACATCCGGCGGCATGAAAATCGGATGCGAAGCAATATGGCAAAGGGCATGGAGGCCCGGCACAGCAGGCGGCGGAAAAGCCGCGGTACAAGGAGGTAACGATATGGACGGCAGCGGAAACAACAAATCAAACTTTAATTATTTTGGAAAGGAGTGATAATCGTGGCATTCAATTTTTTTAATTATAGCACAGGGTCGTCACTGTTTGGCTCCAGTTCCGGAAGCGGAATGAGCAGCCTGTATAGCATGTTCGCAGACAGGAGCGCCATCAAGAACGGATCTTACGGGAAGTTGTTGAAATCTTATTACAATACGAACAAAACTTCCTCCACATCGTCTAGCAAGACAGCCGGTTCCAACAACGTGATCGACAAGATTCTGGAAGAGAAGAGGAATCCGAAGGTTTCCAAAGATGTACAGGAGGCAAACGCCAATCTGACGTCGGGGCTTTCGACATTGAAGACGTCCGTCTCAACGCTGCAGAACAGCAAGACTTATGAGGATACGGTAAACGGGCAGAGCGCGGCGAGCAAGACGGTTTCCGCCGTGAAGGATTATGTGACGGATTACAATAATGTGATCAGTGCGGCCAAGGGTTCCACGCTGACGAATAAAACCGCTTATGTGGCCAATATGATGAACACCACGGCCGCCAATGCGGATCAGCTTTCGGAAATCGGCATCCGGGTCAATTCCGACGGAACGCTGGAGCTGAACGAGGAGAAGCTGAAAACGGCGGATATCTCCAAGGTAAAGGAGATCTTTTCCCCTGACAATATTATGAGCTACGGTTCCACGGTCGCATCGCGCCTTCGGTTTGCAAGCGCCGGTTCCACTGCAAGCACTTCCAAGGACAAAACGGAGACGGACAGCACGACGGCTTCCAGCGCCGCCGCTTCCCTCAAGACGGACAGCAATGCGCTTGCATCCGACAAACTGTATGAAAAGGTAAAGGATCAGGACGGAAACGAGACGGACGAATATGATGTCGCCAACATTTTTGCCACGGCCAAGAGCTTTGTGGGCAATTACAACAAGATGTTCGACGCCGCCAAATCCAGTTCCAATTCCGGCGTACTGGCCAACCTGTCCTATATCAGAGAGAAAACGGCAAACAATGCGGACGCATTGAAACAGTTTGGAATCAGTGTGGATGAGAATGGTAAGATGAAGATTGACGAGGACACCTTCAAGAAATCGGATATGTCCAAAGTGCAGAAATTTTTCAAAGATTATGGTTCTTCTATTGCCACCAACGCATCGCTTGTAGATTATTACATGACGACGCAGGCGAACGCCGCAGACGGGTATACCTCTACGGGAGCATATAACGTACAGGGAAGCGCCCGCTATGCGGATACCGTATAAGCCGTTAGATAATCTGCGGAAGGGAAGATCGATGCAGGTCGATCAGATCCTTGAAAGAAGATCGTAACGTACAGGATGCGAATTGATCAGAGTTTGCTCTGCTTGATTCGCATCCTTTTTAGCCCTTGGCGGCAGAATGGAGGATGGCTTTTTATGGAACGATATTTTGGAGAAAACACCCCAAAGTTAGGTTTTGGCTTGATGCGTCTGCCCAAGCTGCCTTCCGGAAAGATGGATATGGAGCAGGTGAAACAGATGGTGGATCTGTTCATGGACGCAGGGCAGACCTATTTTGACACGGCCTACGTCTATGACAGCGGCGACTCCGAGCGGGCGGCGAAAGAGGCGCTTGTGGACCGCTATCCCCGCGAGCGCTTTACACTGGCGACCAAGCTGTGTGCGTGGATGGGGGCGCACAATGAGGAGACGGCCAAGCGGCAGTTCTATACCAGCTTGGAACGCACTGGAGCCGGGTACTTTGACTATTACCTCCTCCATGCTCTGCAGGCGGGCAATTATAAGACATATGACCAATATCATCTGTGGGATTTTGTGAAGGAGCAGAAGGCGAAGGGACTGATTAAGCATTGGGGATTTTCTTTCCACGCGACGCCGGAGATTCTGGACGAGATCCTGACCGCCCATCCGGACGCCGAGTTTGTCCAATTGCAGCTCAACTATGCGGATTGGGAGAATCCGGACGTAGCTTCGAGGGAGAATTATGAGGTGGCAAGGAAACATGGCAAATCCATTATCGTCATGGAGCCGGTCAAGGGCGGCGCACTTGCCAACCCGCCGGCAGCGGTACAGGAAATCCTGCGGGAAGCTGACCCGAAAGCATCCTTTGCATCCTGGGCGATTCGTTACGCGGCGTCACTGGAGGGCATCATTACCGTGCTTTCCGGGATGTCCAATATCCCGCAGATGCAGGATAATCTTTCCTACATGAAAGAGTTCAAACCGTTGGATGCGGGAGAGCAGGTGGCTGTCAGGAGAGCGCAGGAGGCTGTGAACGGTATCAAGTCGATTCCCTGCACGGCCTGTCATTATTGCACGGCGGGATGTCCGAAGAAGATTGCGATCCCTGAAATTTTTGCGGCCAGAAACAAACAGTTAGTCTGGGGGCAGCTGGAAGAGGGCAGACAGAACTATCGGCAGACGGTCTCGGATGCGGGCAGAGCGTCCGACTGCATCGCCTGCGGACAGTGTGAACGCGCCTGTCCGCAGCAGATCGACGTCATCACACGGCTGCGGGAGTGTGCGGCGAACTTTGACTCCTGCGAATGTTGAGCCGAGGTGAATGTTTTGTTAAGAAATGAGTGGCCAGACCTATTGCCACACTCATTCTAACAGCTTAAGCGACAAGATGGGTAATTCCTTACTGGCTGTACGGAGTATTAACCATAAATATATTGTAGTAGGAATGAGTACATATCAAAGCTGTGTGCCTATCCGCTGCTGGTTCTTATCGTGCGTTCAACAGCGGACGGCAAAGGGTTGGAGGAGAGGAAGAAGATGAATGAGAAGAGGAATGAAACAGATAAAATGAGCAAGATAAATACCGCTCAGAGTGAAAACAAGCACAGTCAGAAACCGATCAATAAAAAGAATCCCGTCTACCAACTGACCTTGTCCGCCATGTTTGTGGCCATCGGTCTGGTGCTTCCCTTCCTGACGGGACAGGTTCCCCAGATCGGGAAGATGCTTCTGCCCATGCATATCCCCGTGTTGTTGTGCGGCTTGATCTGCGGCTGGCAGTATGGGCTGGTGGTGGGATTCATACTGCCGCTTCTGCGCTATTTTCTGTTCAGTATGCCGATTCTGTTTCCCACGGGAATCGGCATGTCGCTGGAGCTTGCCACCTATGGGCTGGTGGTGGGGCTTTTGTATTCCCGCTCCCGGTGGCAATGTGTGATCGCATTGTACCGCAGTATGGTGATTGCCATGATCTCGGGGCGCGTGGTCTGGGGCGTCGCCCAGATTTTCCTGCTGGGCATCAGCGGAAGCGCCTTTACTTGGCAGATGTTTCTGGCGGGAGCTTTCCTGAATGCGATTCCCGGAATCATTTTGCAGTTGATTTTGATTCCGGCTATTATGGTTGCCTTGAACCGCACGGGACTTGTGCGCTTTGCGCGGCACACGGTTCCGGGGCGTCCGGTCCAAAAGCGGGAAACTCTGTAATTTTAAGATTTCTCAAAATATTGATTTTAGGATTTTTCAATTTTAGGATTTTTTAAAATAGCTATTGACATTTAGAATAAAACAAGATAGAATATATCTTGTTCGCAGGAATGGCGGAATTGGCAGACGCGCACGGTTCAGGTCCGTGTGGTAGCAATACCATGAGAGTTCAAGTCTCTTTTCCTGCACTGTACGGCGCGGAATCGAACCGGAAAGGTTTCGGTTCCGCGTCATTTTGTGTACGGTTTGTTTTAAAATCAATCCCGCAAACGATTCCAAAACGTTTGCGGGCGGGAGAGGCGCGGACGGATCCGCGGTATCGGCGGAGGTGTGGGAATGGCGGCAGACAGCGTGGCGGCGCAGCGCAAAAGAGCGTCCGACGGCGAATGGTATAAACTGGATTTGTCGGCGATTGTATATCCGACACTGCAGCGCCGGGATTTTTCCTCCGTCTATCGGCTGTCCGTGGTTCTGCGGGAGGAGATCGATCCCGGGATTCTGCAGCAGGCGCTGGATCGCACCCTGCCGCGTTTTCCGACCTATAAGGCGGCGATCCGCAAGGGTTTGTTCTGGCGGTATCTGGAGCCGAACAACCGCCCGGGTCCTTTTGTGCAGGCGGATGTGCGCAATCCCTGTCAGCCCATGGCTTTCAAGAAAAACAATCGTTATTTAATTCGTGTCTATTATTACAGGAACCGGATTTCGCTGGAAGTGCATCACAGTCTGGGGGACGGGACGGGCGGCATGTGCGTGCTGCAGACTATGACGGCGGAATATCTGCGGCTGTCGGGACACGGGGAGATCGAGAACGGCGGGTTCGTGTTGGATGTCGGGGGGGCGCCCGATCCGGAGGAACTGGAGGACGCCTACATGCGGTATGCCAACGCAAAAGTCTGCCCGCCCAGACCGGAGGAGAAAGCCTATCGGGTGCGGGGGACGAAGGAGCCTTTTTATACCTTGAACGTGATCGACGGCATCCTGTCCGTATCGGAGGTGGTGCGGGTGGCCAAAGGGTATGGCGCCACGGTGACGGAGTATCTGAACGCGGTTCTGCTGTACGCACTTTTGTGCAAGCAGGAGGCGGAGGGGAATGTCCGGCTTCGCCCGGTGAAAATCGCCATGCCGGTGAATCTGCGGCGCTTTTTTCCTTCCAAGACGCTTAGGAATTTCATCACGATGATTTATCCCGGGGTAGATCCCAGACTGGGGGATTATACCTTTGAGGAGATCGTGGATCATGTGCATCACTATATGCGGTATTATCTGAGCGAAAAGCTGCTGCGCGGGGATATCACCACCAACGCCGCCACACAGCGGAATCCCCTGATCCGCATCGTGCCGCTCTTTATCAAGGATTTTGTGGTGAGACTGTTTTACACAAAAGTACAGGACGGCAATTCCTCGGCGGGGCTGACCAATCTGGGGGCGCTGCAGGTGCCGGAGGGGATGAAGCCCTATATCGAACGGTTTGATATCTATATGGGACAGCCCTTTTCCAGCCGTACCAACTGTGCGGTGGTGAGTTTCGGGGATATTCTGACCGTCAACTTCGCCAGCAGCATTGTAGAGACGGATGTGGAGCGGTATTTTTTCCGGAAGCTGGTACAGGACGGGATTCATGTGAAGATAGAGAGCAATCGGGAGGACTGATATGTCATATTGTGTAAACTGCGGCGTGGAACTGGATTCCGGAGCCGGGAAATGCCCGCTCTGCGGCACACCCGTCATCAATCCCGCCGAACCGGAAAGGGCGGAAGCGGCCGCCTTTCCCGCCCAGAAGGGCGTGGTGGAGCCTGCGGACCGGAAAGATCTGGCGGTTTTTGTGTCGGTCTTTGTGCTGGCCACGGCGATCACCTGCGGGCTGCTGAATCTGCTGGTTTTCCCGGGGATGATGTGGTCTTTGGCGGTCATCGGGGGATGTATGGTCTTGTGGGTGGGGCTGTTCCCGGCGCTGATCTCTCGGAAACTGTCCCTGTACGGCGCGATCCTTCTGGACGGACTGGCTGTGGCGCTGTACCTGTATCTGCTGGCGCGGATGATCGGACTGTACGGCTGGTGTTTCGGGCTGGGACTGCCTATCGTGGCGCTGGCGGTGGTGCTGGCGGAGCTGATGACGCTCTGTATCCGGAAATTTCCCTGCTCGTTTTTGAACGTCGCCCTCTATGTGGATGCGGCAGCGGGGCTTTTGTGTCTGGGCTTGGAAATCCTGATCGACCGATATCTGCACGGGACGTTTGTGTGGGGGTGGTCTGCGGTGGTGATGACGGTGTGCCTGATTCTGGGCATCACGATCGTCACGCTGCTCTCGCGGAAGAGACTGCGCGGGGAAGTGCGGAGAAGGCTGCATTTTTGAGCGGCATTTTCCAGAAGGAGGAACGATGGCGGGAAAACGGAATCAAAATCTCATGCAGCTGATCCGGCATGTGCATGGGTTGGTGGAAAATACGGATCTGGAGAAACACAGGCAGTCGCAGGATCACATCGGAAGCATTCTGGGCAGCACAAAGGAGATCGACTTTCGGGAGATCCGGATCGGAGAGCTGTACGGGGAGTGGGTGAGCGTCAACCGCGCCCACATGAAGAAGTATGTGATCCTGCATTGCCACGGGGGCGGGTACTCCACGGGCAGCAGCCTGTATGCCCGGACGCTGACCACAAAGTTTGCGGCTTCCACTTCCATGGATGTGCTTTGTTTTGACTATCGGCTTGCGCCGGAACATCCCTATCCCGCAGCGACGGAGGACGCCATGCAGGTGTGGAATTATCTGATGCTTCTGGGATATGGGGCGCGGGACGTAATCGTCACGGGGGATTCCGCAGGGGGCAATCTGGCGCTTTCCCTGCTGTTGAAGCTGAAGGAGGAGAAAAGACTTCTTCCCAGAGGGCTGGTGCTGTTGTCTCCTTGGACGGATCTGACCTCCTCGGGGGAATCGTTTGCGGCGAATGCGGAGCTGGATCCGGTGTTAAATCGTGATTATATCGACCGGATGGTGAAGGCTTACGCGGGCGGCCAGAATGTCGAAAATCCGCTGATCTCTCCGCTGTTCGGAGACTTCTCCGGGTTTCCGCCCACCTATATTCAGGTGGGGGCTAACGAGATTCTGCTCAGTGACTCTGAGAGGCTGTACCGAAGATTGCTGCAGGCCGGCGTCTCCGCCAGAATGGAGGTTTTCGAGGGCATGTGGCATGTGTTCCAGATGTCCCCGTTCAAGGCAGCGGCGGCCGCCATGGACAAGAACGCGGAATTTATTTACAACATCTGCCGCTGAAGCGATCTTTTCAGTCAATCTATTCATTGCAATATCAAAGTTTGTCGTCAGGGGCGGAAAACGGGATTGGGAAGGATCTAAAAAGTAGAAGTTCGGAAAAGGAATTTTGCAGGGAGCGCAGAATATCTCAAATAGAGAAGTTTAGAAATCGAGAAGTTTAGAAATCGAGCAGTTGGATTCGTTTTGAGTGTCCGCCGAGGCGCGGGCAGATGGTGATCCGTATGACAATCAGAGAACGTTTGGAACAGTGGGAAGAGGATTATTTAAGTCCCTATGCGGCCAAGAGCAAAAATTCGCAGGGACGGTTGAGAGCGGAGGCGGAGTGTGATATTCGGCCTGTCTTTCAGCGCGACAGAGACCGGATTATTCACTGTAAGGCCTTCCGGCGGCTGAAAGATAAGACGCAGGTGTTTCTCTCGCCGGAGGGAGACCATTACCGCACCAGATTGACGCACACGCTGGAGGTATCCCAGAACGCGCGGACGATCGCAAAGGCTTTGAAGCTGAACGAGGAGCTGGTGGAGGCCATTGCGCTGGGGCATGATCTGGGGCATACGCCCTTCGGACATGCCGGGGAGCGGGCGTTAAACCGGGTGTGTCCGCTGGGATTTGAACACAGCGAGCAGAGCGTGCGGACGGTGGACAGGCTGGAGAAGGACGGGCAGGGACTGAACCTCACGAAGGAGGTGCGGGACGGGATCCTGAACCATCAGACCAGCGGCAGGCCGCACACGCTGGAGGGGAAGGTGGTGCGCCTTTCGGACAAAATCGCCTACATACATCACGATATGGACGACTCGGTGCGCGCCGGGATCCTGAAGGAGAGCGATGTACCCGCCTCGGTCAGGGCTGTGCTGGGTTCCGCACCGGGAGAGCGGCTGGACTGTCTCATCCATGACATCATCACCAACAGCATGGATCGAAACGACATCATCATGTCGGATCGAGTGGCCAAAGCGATGGCGGAGATCCGGCAGTTTATGTTTGAAAACGTCTATACGAATCCCATCGCCAAGAACGAGGAGGCCAAGGCGGAAGCTCTCATGGAGACTTTGTATCATCACTACATGAAACATGTGGACGATCTGCCGGAGGAGTTTTTGAAGCTTTTGTCCGAGGGAGAACCCAGAGAGCGGGTGGTCTGCGATTATGTGGGATCCATGACGGATCGTTTTGCCATCGCGCTGTACAACGATATTTTTGTGCCGAAGTCCTGGCAGATCTGAACACTGACGGCCGCGGAGGATGCGGGAAAAGGGAGCGGGAAAAGAGAAAGGTATGTACTACCCTGAGGAATTGGTAGAGGAAATTCGATCAAAAAACGATATAGTGGGCGTGGTGTCCGGATATGTGAAACTGCAGAAAAAGGGTGCGAACCATTGGGGATGTTGTCCCTTTCACAACGAGAAGACCCCCTCCTTTGCCGTATCGGAGAGCAAGCAGATGTACCATTGTTTCGGCTGCGGGGTCAGTGGCAATGTGTACACGTTTGTGATGCAGTATGAGAATTATTCGTTTCCCGAGGCGGTGAAAATGCTGGCGGAGCGGGCGGGCGTCAATCTGCCGGAAGCCGAGTATTCGGCGGAGGAGAAAAAGCGGGCGGGCAGACGCGCAAGGCTTCTGGAAGTCAACAAGGAGGCGGCCAAGTTTTTCTATTTTACCCTCCGCTCCCCGCAGGGAGAGCTGGGGCGGAAGTATCTGGAGAAACGGGTGCTGACGGCCGAGACCATACACAAATTCGGTCTGGGATATGCCGGAAAAAGCGGCGATGCGCTGGTGGCGTATCTGCGGAGCAAAGGATTTGAGGACGAGCTGATCAGGGAGGCCGGAGTGGCCGTTTACTCTGAGCGGCAGGGGCTTCGGAGCCAGTTCTGGAACCGCGTCATGTTTCCCATTCAGGACGGCAACCACCGCGTCATCGGTTTCGGCGGGCGCGTCATGGGGGACGGGGAGCCGAAATATCTGAACTCCCCGGAGACGCCGGTGTTTGACAAGAGGCGGAATCTGTACGGACTGAATTTTGCCCGGACGGCCCGCAGCGGCAATCTGATTATCTGCGAGGGCTATATGGACGTGATCGCCCTGCATCAGGCGGGATTCACACAGGCGGTGGCGTCGCTGGGAACGGCGTTTACCCCGGAACAGGCAGCGCTCATGCGGCGGTACACGGACAATGTGCTGCTGGCGTATGACAGCGACGGCGCGGGGGTCAAGGCGGCGCTGCGGGGCGTCGGGATTCTCAGGGATGCGGGATTGACCGGGAAAGTCATCGACATGAAGCCCTATAAGGATCCGGATGAATTCATCAAAAATCTGGGAAAAGAAGCTTTTCAGGAGCGGATCGAGCGGGCGGAGAACAGCTTTTTCTTCGAGATCCGGATTCTCTCGGAGCAGTATGACATGAAAGATCCGGAGCAGAAGACGAAGTTCCATCGGCAGATCGCACAGAAGCTGTGCGGCTTCTCCGAGGAGGTGGAGCGGGAGAATTATCTGCAGGCCGTGGCGGAAAAATACCTGATCGGCGCGGACAATCTGCGCAGACTGGTGGTGGGATACGCGGAGTCTGCGGGGACGGCGCGCCCCATAGAGCGGCCGAAATCCGGTGTGGCGAGAAGACGGACGCCGGAGGAGAACGCCCGGCAATCCCAAAGGCTTCTGCTCACTTGGATTGCGGACGAGCCTGCGGTTTATCCGCGGATTGAACAGTATCTTTCTGCGGAGGATTTCACGGAGGAGTTGTACCGGAAGGTGGCGGAGCGGTTGTTTGCGGGACTCTCACAGGGGGAGGTTCATCCGGCGGGCATTGTCAGCATGTTCGAGGATGAGGAGGAACAGAGCCGGGCGGCGGAGATTTTCCACACCACGCTTCCGCAGCTCAACACACGGCAGGAGCGTGAGAAGGCGTTCCATGACATCCTGCTCTCCGTCAAGCGGGACAGCTATGCATATTACACGTCGAGGCTCGGCATGGACGTGGATGCGCTGACGAAGGCGGTGGAGGGCAAGAAAGCGTTGGAAACACTGGCAAAAACGCATATTTCTCTGGAATAAGGTTAAGAATAAGTGCAAAATATGCCTGAAAGATACCAAAAGAACAGAACATTCAGGAAGGATGGAACCACAAAATGGACGAAAACACACAGGCCAAATTTGACGAGAAGGTAAAAGAACTTCTGGCGGCGGCAAAGAAGAAGAAAAACGTGCTGGAATATCAGGAGATCAATGAGTTTTTTGCGGATATGCAGCTCGAGGAGGAGCAGTTTGAGAGAATTTTAGAGGTTCTGGATCAGAACAATGTGGATGTGCTTCGGATTACCGAGGAGGATGATCTGGACGATGAGGAAATCATTCTCTCCGAGGAGGACGAGGTGGATGTGGAGAACATCGATCTGTCCGTGCCGGACGGTATCAGCATCGAGGATCCCGTGCGCATGTATTTGAAAGAGATCGGCAAGGTGCCGCTTCTGTCTGCGGAGGAGGAGATCGAGCTTGCCAAGCGCATGGAGCTTGGGGACGAGGAGGCCAAGAAGCGTCTGGCGGAGGCCAATCTGCGTCTGGTGGTCAGCATCGCCAAGCGCTATGTGGGGCGCGGTATGCTTTTTCTCGACTTGATTCAGGAGGGCAATCTGGGGCTGATCAAAGCCGTGGAGAAGTTCGATTACCGCAAGGGCTACAAATTTTCCACCTACGCTACCTGGTGGATCCGGCAGGCCATCACCCGCGCGATCGCGGATCAGGCCAGAACCATCCGCATTCCCGTGCATATGGTGGAGACGATCAACAAGCTGATCCGGGTGAGCAGACAGCTTTTACAGGAACTCGGCAGAGAGCCTTCGCCGGAGGAGATTGCAGAGGAGATGAATATGCCTGTGGAGCGTGTGCGGGAAATCCTCAAGATCAGTCAAGAACCCGTATCTTTGGAGACGCCTATCGGCGAGGAGGAGGACAGCCATCTGGGGGACTTTATTCAGGATGACAATGTGCCTGTACCCGCGGATGCGGCGGCGTTTACGCTGTTGAAGGAGCAGCTGGTGGAGGTGCTGGAGACGCTCACGGAGCGCGAACAGAAAGTACTCAGGCTCCGGTTCGGTCTGGATGACGGCCGCGCCCGCACCTTGGAGGAAGTGGGGAAGGAGTTCAACGTGACCAGAGAGCGCATCCGGCAGATTGAGGCCAAGGCTCTGAGAAAACTGCGCCATCCCAGCCGGAGTAGAAAGCTGAAGGATTATCTGGACTGATGGCGGAGGGCGGCACACGGGCGGGAACCGTACAGCTCTCCCGCAGATTACAGGCTTTGGCGGATTTGGCCACACCCGGCAATACGGTGGCGGATGTGGGATGCGACCACGGATTTCTGTCCATCTATCTGGCGGAGACGGGGATCAGTCCCTATGTGATTGCCTCCGACGTGCGGAGAGGGCCGCTTCTTGCGGCGCGGACTCACATAGAAGAGCGGGGGTTGTCGGCATACATAGAGAGCAGGCTCTCGGACGGCCTGCGGGCGTACCGGCCGGGGGAGGCGCAGACGCTGATCTGCGCGGGCATGGGCGGCCGGCTCATGCAGAGGATTCTCATGCAGGATGAGGAGACGGCGCGGAGTTTCCGGGAGCTGATTTTGCAGCCGCAGTCGGAGCTTCGGCAGTTTCGGGTGTTCCTGCGGGAACAGGGATTTGCCGTGACGGATGAGGAGATATTGTGCGAGGGCGGAAAGTATTATTTCTGTTTCCGCGTCATACCGGGGGATCCGGAGCGGGAGAAAGCGGCTCAAGAGGACAGGCTCGGCGACAAATACGGCCGTCTGCTGCTGCGGGACAGGCATCCCGTGCTGCGGGAGTATCTGGAACATGCGCTCGCCGCCCATCAGGCGGTGTGGGAGGAGTTGTGCGCCCACAGGGGAGCGGAAGGTGCAAATCCGCGTCTGGAGCGGCGGCTTTCGGAACAGCAGGAGGAGATCCGGGATTTGCAGACGGCATTGGCATTCTATTAGGTATCCTACCAGAAACTATGCGGAGAGCCGAATACGAAAGGAAGAGAAGGGAAACGGATTATGGTGACGGTGACGATTGAGGGAGTACAGAGACAGGTTCCCAGAGGAACCACATACGAGTCGGTGGTGCGGGAGTTTCAGCCGCAGTATGACAATATGATCGCGGCGGTGGCCGCAAATGGCAGGATCCGGGAGCTTTTTAAGAAGATTAACCGGGACTGCACGGTCACGCTCTTTACATTCCGGGACGATGTGGGACACAAGACCTATGTGCGTACGGCGACCATGCTCTTGTTCAAGGCGGTGTTCGACGTGTTCGGCGGGGCGTGCGCGCAGAACTGCCGGGTGGAATTTACGGTGGGACACGGCTCCTATGTGGATCCCGGGGACGGTATCGCGCCCACCGCGGAGAATGCGGAGAAGATCAAAACGCGTATGCGGGAATTGGTGGAGGCGGAGGTTCCCTTTTTCAAGCGCACCTGCCCTCTGGACGAGGCCATGGATCTGTTCCGCAAACAGGACATGCGGGACAAGGAGAAGCTGTTCCGCTACCGCATGAATTCACAGGTGAATATCTACGAAGTGGAAGGCTATTATGATTATTATTACGGCTACATGCTTCCGAATGCGGGGTATGTGCGGTATTTTGACGTAATTCCTTATGAGAGGGGCTTCATGCTGCTTCTGCCCACCAGAAAGAAACCTCTGGAGGCAGCGCCGTTTCGGGAGCAGAAGAAGCTGTTTGCCACGTTGGAAGCCTCCGAGAGGTGGGGCAGTAAAATCGGCATCGAGAACGTGGGGGATCTAAACGATGAGATCTGCAAAGGTTCCATGAGCGATCTGATCCTCATGCAGGAGGCGGAGCAGGAGCGTAAGATCGGCGAGATCGCCAGAGAGATCGTGAGCAGGGAGGGCGTGAAATTCGTCATGATTGCGGGACCTTCTTCCTCCGGCAAAACCAGTTTTTCCCACAGATTGTCCATACAGCTTCGGACGCTGGGCAAAACCCCGCATCCCATCGCGTTGGACGACTATTTTGTGGATCGGGAGCTGACGCCCAGAGACGAGAACGGCGATTATAATTTTGAATGTCTGGAAGCGCTGGACACCAAACAGTTCAACGATGATATGTGCCGGCTGCTGGCCGGGGAGCGGGTGGAGCTTCCCACCTTTAACTTCAAGATCGGCAAACGGGAGTATCTGGGCAATTACAAGCAGCTGGGACCGGACGATATTCTGGTGCTGGAGGGGATTCACGGCTTAAATGACAAGATGTCCTACGCGCTGCCCAAGGAGAGCAAATTCAAGATCTATATCAGCGCGCTGACCACTCTGAACATAGACGGACACAACCGGATTCCCACCACCGACGGGAGACTTCTGCGGCGCATGGTGCGGGACGCCAGAACGCGGGGATCCGACGCCCGCAGAACCATCCAGATGTGGCCTTCCGTGCGCAGAGGGGAGGAGGAAAATATTTTTCCTTTTCAGGAGGATGCGGATGTGATGTTCAACTCGGCGCTGATCTATGAGCTGGCGGTGCTGAAGCAGTTTGCGGAGCCGCTGCTCTTCCAGATTCCCAAGGAAGCGCCGGAGTATTATGAGGCGAAGCGGCTGTTGAAGTTCCTCAGCTATTTCCTGAACGTTACCAGCGAGAGCCTTCCGAACAACTCCATCTGCAGAGAGTTCGTGGGCGGAAGCTGTTTCCGGGTATAAGTGTGAAAAAAGGTTCGCATGGTGAACCTTTTTTCACACTGAAGAACGCAAGGCAGCGTTCTTCTCATCGATTGTTTGTGCCGCCGTTGGCGGCATGTCTGAAGGTTTGAAAAAAGCCTCTGACATCCGCGGCGAGAGCTGCCTTGTGAGAAAAAATAAAGAAGAAATGGGGAAGAAATGAAAAATACAGAATCGGACAGATGGGATAGAGCCGGTTTGAAATTGACGCTTCTGGCAAACTGGGTGGTGCGGCTGACAGGCGCTGCCATCCTTTTTGTGTTGGTCTGGTATGCAATGCGCTTTACCCAGTACATGACGCCCATGCAGGGCTACGAATATCCTGTGGACACCAAGGATTCCATGCTGCAGAATCTCCTATGTCTGGCTCTTTTGCTTGCGGTCTTTGCGGCGGGGACGGCGGCGGAGGGGCATATGGGGGAGAGATTGCGCAAGTGGCTGGAGAGAGGAGCCGCAGGGATTGCCATGCTCTGGCAGGGCGTGTGGGGATTTCTGTGGATCACGGCGGCGGACCGCTGTCCCAAAGGGGATCAGGAATCGGTGTTCAAGGCGGCGGCCGGGTATCTGGCAGGCGATTATCATTCGCTGGGCAAGCGGGGATATTGTGAAATCTATCCCCACCAGCTGGGGCTTGCCTCCTTGGAGGAACTGCTTTTTAGAATTTTGGGAAGAGCGGATTATTATGTGATTCAGTTGATTTTCGTGGGAATGATCGTGGGAACGGTCTATTGTATTTACGGGATGCTCCGGGAACTTTCCGGGCGCACGGCGGTGGTTGTGCTGGGGACGCTTCTGGCCGGAAGCTGCACGGCGCCGATTTTCTACACCTGCTGGGTCTACGGGGAGGTGCCTTTTGTGTTCTTTGCCCTGCTTGCGGCGTGGATGCTTGCGCGCTATCAAAAGCGGGGAGGGACGGGGGCGCTGGCCGGTTTTGTGGCGGCGGTGACGTTCGCCATGCTGGTGCGCAAGAACGCCCTCATTTTGATCGTGGCTTTTTGTCTGGTGGGGGCGGTGCGTGCGTTTGTGAAGCGGGACAAGCGTCTGGTGTGCGCCATGGTGCTTGCGGTGGCGCTTCCCAATTTGTGTTACGGTGCGATTTTTAAGATGTATGAGATCCGTTCCGGATATGAACATGCGGAGGGGCTGCCGTCCAACGGCTTTGTCTATATCGGGCTGCAGGAGACGGAAGGGCGCTATGGCTGGGATTATCTGGACTCCAACAAGACCTATTATGACAACGGCAGGGACACGGACCGCACGAGGGCGGCCTACGCGGAGATGATCGGGGAGCGTCTGAGCAAGATGCGCAGCCAGCCGGGATATCTGGGGATGTTCTTCAAAGGGAAAATTTTGTCCCAGTGGAACGCGCCGCTGTATCAGTCCATGTATTTTAACTATGTCCACGAAGAGGTGCATTATGAGAAAGTGACCGCGTTTTTAGACCGGCTGAGCGGAGAATGGTTCGGCGGGCTGTTGTGGGCGGCGGACAGACTGCAGTTCGTGGTCTATTTCGGTATGCTTCTGTATTTTCTGTTGCGGGTTCGGGGAGACAGCGATCCGCTGGAACATCTGCTGGCGGTGACGGTGATCGGCGGATTTTTGTTCAGCATCCTGTGGGAGGCCAAGACGCGCTATGTGTTCCCGTATTATATGATGATGTTCCCCATGGCGGCGCTGGGATATCAGGAGTTTGTCAAATTGTGTGGGAATACCATCCGCTCCCGGCTGCGGACGGAAAGATTTTACGAACCGTAAAAAATTTGTAGAAAATTTTAGGAAAACGGACTTCCATTCAAGACAAAACTGTGTTATGGTAATAACCATACGCTGGTTTTGCATATGCATAGAGGAAACGATGGGTGCAAGGCACGGTGCCATAGGAGCATGACAGGCTTTGCACCCTGTTTTTATGCTGCAGGCGGCGGATAAAAAGCAAACATATGGGGAGAAGACAGATGAAGATACGGATGAGAAAACGACTTGCCGCCACCATGGCAATTCTGATATTCGGAGCCGCCGCTGTTCCCGGCCATACGGCCTATGCGGTGCAGACTGCAGCGTCCGAAACGGCGGAGACGGAGAAAACGGCAAAAACAGCAAAAACGGAAAAAATGGAAGTAATCCGCGACAGCGCCGTCCGGTTCCTGCGCACACAGCAGAACCCGGACGGCAGCTATGGGGAAGAGTCCATTCCCAAAGACACCTGCGAGGCCGTGTCCCTGTTCCGGGATCTGGACGTCGGGACAGATTCGGATACAGGCCTGTCAGACGCCGTCTCGTGGCTCCAAAGCCATGGCTCCGGCTTTCCGGATGACAATGACTCCCTTGCGCGCCTCTATTGCGCTACGGGAGATCCACTCTATTTTGACTGCATACCGCCCGCAAATTCCGACGGCGGATACGGTCTGACAGAACGCTATCAGAGCGATCCTCTCGACACGGCTCTGGTTCTTGAGGCCATGGTGAGACACGGTCTTTCCGGGGGAGAGGTACGGGAGCAGATGCAGGGGTTCACCTCTTATTTCGGAGCGGAACAGAATGCGGACGGCGGATTTTCCTACCTGCCGGGAGGGAAGTCAGACGGCCTGCTCTCCCTGCGGATCGGGAATACGCTGGCCGCCGGTGAAAAATACGGCGCTATGGACGCAGAGGACGCCGCAGAGATTTCTCTTGACGAGGTGTTTGCCGGGTTAGACGGTTATGTGGGACAGGCGGATCAAAATCTGGAGAACCAGAAGGCGTTCCGGCAGGCCTGCTATGCCCTTGTCTACCGATACCTGCGGGGAACGCTGCCGGACACGGAGGGGCTTGTGGAACGGCTTGCCGCCCAGCAGAACCCGGACGGCAGCTTTGGCGGAAATTTGGATGACACCATTGCGGCGCTGCGGCTTCTGTGGGCCATAGAGGAAGCTGACAGACCCTATGTGGATATTCACAGCATTGAGGCCTCCCTTTCCACTTACACGCCCTATGCGGGTCATGAGACGCCCGTCACGGTGGACACGCAGCTGGAATACCGCTGCAATTATCTGTGCGGGCTGACCTGCCGGATCGACGTGCTGAAAAATGGCGAAGTCCTGACAAGCCGCACCACTGAGCTGGTCCTGCAGCCGGAGGAGACACAGGCAGCGTGTTCCGCAACGGTGAAAGTGACGGCGCAGAAAGAGGATCGCTGTCAGATACGCACCCGAATCATACGGGATGGCGGAGTGGTCTTTGAACAGACGGACGATTTACACATGACGGATCTGGTGATTGACGAGCTGGAATTAAAGGCGGAGAGGGTATCAGGCGGTACGTCGGCAGACGCATCTGCAGGTGTTTCTCTCACATGGAACAGTCTGGACAATGACCTGTGCAGATACGGCTACCGGATCTATCGCTCCACGGATGCGCGCAAATGGGAGAGCAAATCCTCGTGGAACGGGGCGGAGACCGTGAAGGTTCTGAATATTTACCCCTGTGAGGCCGCCAAAAACCATCTGAAGAACTGGATGGCGGACGATCTGCAGAGCGAACATACGGCGGCGGGAAAAGGGCTTTTTGAGATCGACGCCGTAAGCATAGACGCCTACAACAAAGCGCCCAATGCCTACCTGTGCGATGAAAACGGCGAGTATCGGTACGACGTGCTGTTCTTTGGCGCATACGATGCAAACGCCCACAAAGACTTGACGCCGGAGTCCTATCTTGCCACGCAGGAATTTGTGGACACGGGACGGGGCGTGCTGTTCGGCCATGACACCGTGACGCTGGCAGACGGCGCATATCACCCCTATTTTGGTCGGTTTGCGGATCAGCTGGGAATCAAGCTGCGCGCTACCTCCGGCTATGTGATTCACAATAAAGTCAAGGTGGTGGACAACGGATTCCTGACCAGCTATCCATGGAAAATAGAGGGAACGCTTTCCATTCCGGCGACCCATGCCTACCAGCAGTACGCCGGAGGAACGCTGGCCGCCACTGTCTGGATGGAATTCCCGGACAGCGGTTATGTGGACGCAGAAACCGGAGGCCGTACCAACGCCTACCTGTGTACCAACAATCAGCTCGCCCTGATACAGACCGGCAACAGCAACGGTCAGGCCACCGACGACGAGCGGAAAGTGCTGGCCAATACCCTGTTCTACCTCAAGCAGCTGACAGGCGGCACCGGCGCCGTGGACAAATCGGCCTATGACACGGCGGCTCCCGGTTCCTGCCGGATCAGCGGACTCTCCCTGACGGAGGGACTCCGGTTCCGGGTACAGGCACAGGATAGCGGCACCACTTATCATTACTATATAGAAGGAATCCCGCGGATTGCGGATGCGGAAGGACTGCGCCGGACTTCCAACGTGGCACAGACGGAGGTCAAATCCGGCATAGCGGGCTATGAAACAGCCGTCAACACGGACGCAGACGCTGCAGAAGACGAGGATTGGAGATTCCTGCCCTCGGCGCAGAGCGGAACATCAAGCGGGAATCCCGGTGAAACCGACGAAGAAATCACCATTCCCAAAGAGTGGATCCCGCAAAGTTCGGCTCCGCTCTTCCTGCATATCAGAGCCGTGGACGGACAGGGTAACCGGGGAGAAGAGACAGTCGTTCCCCTGCCTGCGGCGGAGGCTTCGGACAGTTCCGGCGCCGCCTATTCCCTTTTCGCCGCGCGGGACATTCAGATTTACGGCGGCGCTTGGCGGACAGAAGGGCAGGTCTATGCAGGCGGCAGCCTTACGATCTGCGGGTCATCCGCCAGAGCGGACGCACCCTGCAGCGCCGCGGGCGCTATCCACGCCTATGTGGGGGCTGCGGCTCTGACGGAATGCAATGAATATGCCGAACCCCGGCAGATGCCCGGGCTGCACGCCTCCGCTATGGAGCTTGTATCGGGCGGCAGACAGGAGGACTTTCTGGGCATTTACACCGCTGCCCGCCTGACGGAAGCGCTCTACTGCAGCGGCACGGCGTCCATATACTGCCCGGAAATCCGGCTGGAGGACAATCTCGTCTGTCAGGGGGATATTCGGCTCGGCGTGGACAGGGCAGTTCTTGGAAGCGCCGGGGAGATCGTGGTTTATTCCACCGCCGGAAACATTACAATCAACGCATCCCATTGTACCGGCAGGGGAATCATTTACGCGCCCAACGGCATGGTGACAGTTAATGCGGCGGATTTTCGATTCGAGGGCAGTATCATTGCCAGACAGATCACTCTGCAGGGGACGCAGCTTGTAATTACCGGCCAGGCTCAATAGTAGAACAAACGATTTGGTTGATTGGAGATAGAAAATGAAAAAAAGAACAATAACGCGCATCCTGTCCGCACTCCTAGTCTGTGTTCTGGCCTTTACAGACTGCGGCGGCAGGTGGATAGAAAGCGGCGGAGCCATGGCCGCACAGGCCGCCGGGGACGAGGAAACCGCAGGAAAAACAGCCACAGGGCAGAAATCATATACAGATTACCTGACCAAGGCGGAGGAACTGGGAACCCCCTTGGCAATCTATAACTATTTAAAAA
>JAMPGV010000029.1 GCA_023663735.1 Muribaculum sp.
CGGCTTGTGGTAATGAAAATAGGGGTCTATGACCACCGTGACCATGCCAAGCCCAGACAAAAGCAGAAGGGACAGGCCAAGCACCGCAAGACACCACCTTTGATTTGTTTTGTTTTGTCTGTTTTTATCGCTCATTATGATCCTCATTTCCTTAGACATATATATCAAAAATTAAAATACAAAAAGGTACTCACGCCGGACAGGGACATGACGCACCACACGAGCAGCAGCACCGTTGCCGCCCCTCTCCCGGCTGTAGGCTGAAAACGCTGCATTTTCTCATAGGCGTTCTTCTCGCCCAGAAGAATCCACAGCGCAAGGGCAAACAAAATCCCGACGAACAGATACGGATAGTTGTCCAAAATGCCGGCTGCCGCCTGAGAGCGAAACAGGAGCAGAAGTTCCGGCAGCCGGAAAGCATCAACAATCTGCTTGGCGATGGGGCCGAAGTCCATTTTGGCGATGCGGTTTAACAGACGGATGGCGTCCCCTATGCTGTCCGCTCGAAAAAGCACCCACGCAGCGTTGACAAAGGAGAACGTGAGGAGCCAGTTCAGTGCGGGATGCAGTTTGTCAAAGAATGTCCGGAATCTCCGGTAGGCTGCCATGAAAATCCCGTGGCAGCCCCCCCACAGAACGAAAGTCCAGTTTGCACCGTGCCACAGGCCGCTGAGAACGAATATCAGCAGGATGTTGAGATAGGTTCTCACAGAACCCTTCCGGCTGCCGCCCAAGGGGATATAGACATATTTGGTGAAAAATCTGGTCAGCGTCATATGCCAGCGCTTCCAAAAGTCCGCGATCGTGAGCGCCTTATAAGGCGAGTCGAAATTGAGCGGCAGGTCGATGTTCAACATTTTTCCCAAGCCGATTGCCATGTCGCAGTATCCGCTGAAATCAAAATATAGCTGGATCGTGTAGGAGAGCATGGTGAGAACCGCGTTGGTCGCGTCCAGCGCGTCCACATTGGCAAAGCCCCAGTTGGCCGCGTTGCCGAAGGTGTCCGCCAGCAGCACCTTTTTGCCGAGCCCCAGCGCAAAGATATAAAGCCCCATGGACAGATTGCCCCAGTCCGGCTTTTTCTTGGACGCATCAGAGAATTGAGGAATCAGCTCGTCGTGCGACACGATAGGACCTGCGATCAGCTGCGGGAAAAAGGTCACAAAGGAAGCATAGGATAAAAGATCGCAGGACACAACTTCTCCCCTGTATGCGTCTGCGAGAAATGAGATCTGTTGAAACGTAAAAAAGCTGATTCCGAGCGGAAGGAGAATCTCCTCAAGCACAAAATCCGTCCGAGCCAGCGCATTGATATTTTCCACAAAAAAGTTGAAATACTTAAAATAAAACAATAGTCCAAGATCAAACAGGACGCCTCCCCACAGGGAGAGCTTTCTAAGCTTGCGGGAATCGGTGTGGCGCATGGCGAGATAGGCCAGATAATTGCCCAGCATACTGGCGGCGATCAGAACCAGATAGCCCGGGTGGAAATAACCGTAAAACCACAGGGACATGGCCGTCAGAAAGACCTGCCCCAAGCGGAAGTGAAAATGATTCAGACCAAAATAGCCGACCACGCAGATCGGTAAAAAGAACAGGATGAAGAGATAGGAATTAAATAACATAGGAATCCTCGCCGTCGGTCATAGATTGGTTTTGCAGGACTGTCTGTCGTCAGCTCTGCAGATGTTCTTTCAAGGCGGTGTACTCCTCCTGCATTTTCTGGAAAGTCTCCGTATCGCCGCCCTCGGAGTCGGGGTGGTATGCCTTGCAGAGGGATTTATAGCGTTTTTCCAGCTTTTCGATATTGGTGCATCCCGAGAAAAACACGGCGGAATTCACCGGGTCGCGGTTGGCCTCCAGCAGTTTCTCGGCCAATGTCTTTACGTCTTCCCGCTGTTTTTCGAGCTGCTGGATGCGGGGAATCAGTTTTTTGAACTTGTTCAGAGGAATGCCGTCCTCATATTTGGCGCATTCGTCGATGATTTCGGAGAGGTTGCGGAAATAGTTGCCCCAGCTGCTCCGAAGCAGGGCGTTGTCCTTGGCGTTCAGCGCGGATTCCACGATGTCGCTCAAGCGTTCCAGACTGTCGATATGTTCCTCCAGATTCTGCAGGTAGGCGTCCCCGGTCTCCGAGGAGGCTTCGCTGCTCCGGGCCAGATGCCAGTCGCTCTCTTGAAGCTGTCTCACATTCTCGTCCAGCTCCTCCCCGGTCATCTTCAGTTCCTGCGCCCACTCATGCCATTCGATGCCCAGAGAGATCAGCACGACGACAAAGATTGCCGTGACCGCTATGTACGTCACGATGCCGTATATCACCGAAAAGAGATCGAATTTGCCGATAAATCCGGTCAGCCCGATCCCGAAAGTCCGCTGCAGCTCCATGTGCATGGACGCCAGACTGCCGATGATTAACAGCGCGCTCAGGATCAGGGAGGCGGGCAGAGCGCAGGAGACCACTGTTACGATCACCTTGTTGACGCCGTGCAGGATCGTGTAAAACAGGCAGAAAAGGGCGTTGGGTACCTTCTTGCCGTTTAAACCGATGTATTGATAATCCGTCTCGCAGATGGCGTAGAGACGCAGGAAACCGACGTAGGTAAAGTCATAAATGATCTCAAAGAAACTGATGATGAAAATATAAATGGTCTTGATCAGGGCGGCGGCTACATTCATGATGAGCAGACAGAGCATGACGATCAAAAAGCCGAACACAAAGAGGATCACCAGCGTGGCGATAAATTCCAGCAGGTTGTCGGGGTGTTTAAAGCATTCAAAGGCGGCTATCACCAGCAGGGTGATTACAATCATGCCGAGAATGACGGAGATTTTCTCCAGCGCTTTCGCGATCAGCTTGCTGGCGGTGGCCACAAGCAGCAAAGGCAGGGCGATCAGCGAAAGCAGATTGATCTTGAGTATTTTCAGTATTTTTTCCATCTGTCGCTCCTCCTATTCAAACACGGCCGTCTCGTATCGGATGCTCTGAAGGGAGCGGTTGCCGGCGCCGAGATTCAAGGTGATTTTATCGCCGGTGGACTCGTCCTTGTAGATGGCGGATGTATCGTCAAATCCCCAGCCGTAGAGCAGGCTGCCCGTGAAATTGTCCGGTTCGCCGTAAAGACCTTCCGTCTTGTTGCAGATTTTCTCGGGCGACATGCCTAATGTGACGCCCTGCGGGAAGACTACGTTGTTCTTGTAGACGTAGAGTTCCACCAGTTTGCAGGTGTGCCAGTCCGCGGGAGCGTCCGTCTGGTTCTGGAGCGTCAGCTTTACGCCCATCTCGGCGTCCGTGAGTTCGATTTTGCCGTAGGCCGGCACCTGATTCTCATAAGATAGATCCAGCTGGGAGATCAAGTCGGAGGCGTTGTCTGCCCGCAGATCCACGAGCGTCCGGTTGATCTGGATGCGCCCGTCGAATTTGTCCGCCAGAATCATTTCCGGCATGGGCTGTACAGCCATCCAATGCAGGGTAAATTCTTCCGGGTTGTCCACGGAAATGTGGATTTCGACGGGAGTCTCCGCGGAAAGTTCCACGCTGTCGGCGTCTGCGGAAAGAGAGATTTCCGCATTGGAAGACTGACTGGAAGACGGGGAACTGACCGTGTAAATACCGGGATGGAGAGAGATCTCTTTCCGGAATGCATTGGATTGGCTGAGTTCAATCGAATAATATTTCTCGGTATTGATATTGCGCAGGGTAAGGTGGATGACAAAGTTCTTCTGCACGTTTTCCTCCAGCATGGTAAATTCTCTGGGGATATCTACAAAAGAGATCGTGCATTTGCAATCGCCTTCGTCGAGCTTGCCCATTTTGCCGCAGCCGGACAGGGAGAGGGCGAGAAGCAGACTGCCGATGAGGGCGGGCAGCAGACGTCTGTATGAAAGTCGAATCCGTTGCATAATTGTACTCCATTCATTGGTATTTTGGGGGTGATGTTTTGCTGATAACTACATATCTGATTATAGACAGAAAGGGGAAAAACTGCAAGAACAATATGAAATATTTGACACAAAATCAAGGATAGTTTACTATAGGCATAGAATCCGGGAAATGCGAAGAAGGAAACTTCGGGAAGGAACGCCGGGAATAGGAGACGCAGTATGGAGCGGACGGAAAAGAGGATGGAAATCATACAGATCATCGCACTGTGCGCGGTGATGGTACTCAGTGTGATGATTATGCTCACGCTGTGTGCCGACGAGGGGATCGACTATGACGAGTCCTATAGTTTCAAGGCCGCCAGAGACAATACTCAGTGGGGGATCGTGCAGAAAATGATCGACGACCAAGACACGGATGTTCCCCTGTATTATTGTGCCTTGCGGGCATGGAATATGCTGTTCGGGGGAATCGGACATCGGTTTTTCTCATCGAGGCTCTTCTCGGTTGCGGGCGCAGTCGCCTCCATGCTTCTGGGGATCTTTGCCGTCAGGAAGCTGTGGGGATTTCAGACGGCGTTGTATTATATGACGGCGGTGGGGCTTGCCCCGGCGCTGCTCCATGTGAACGTCAATATCCGCATGTATTCGTGGACGAATTTTCTGGTGGCGGCAAGCGCCGTCCTCGCTTTCTGTATCGTGCAGAATCCGGGGCGGAAACGCCTGTGGGCGCTGCTGGTTCTCTGTACCGTGGCGGCGCTTTTTAGCCATTATTTTACGGCGTTCGCCTTTCTGGCGGTCTATCTGTATCTGCTGGCGGCTCTGTGGCGGTATGAGCGGAAAGAGGTATGGCGGGTGTTCGCAGGCGGCATACTTGCGTTGACGCCCTTTGTCCTGTGGATTATTGTCTCCGGATTTTTCCGGTTCGTGAAGACGGATCCCGAAGAAGTGAAAATGAAGCGGATTTCGCTCGACGCTTTGCTGTCCTATCTCTTTGAGACGGATCTGCGCTTTGGCGTGGCGATGGCCGTTTTGCTGGTGCTTTTTGCGCTGGCAGGGGGGGCTTTGTTTATGAAGAACGGGAAGCACAGAGGGGAGAAGGGATTCGCGCTGATGAGTATTGCGGCGATTTTTGCGGTCTATCTGCTGGCATTGACAGTCTCCTCCTTTGCGGCTCACTTTTTCTCGCCCCGGCATATCATGCATCTTGCGGGGCTGATGTGGCTGGGAATCGCTATCGTCCTGCCGCGCGTGAATCTGCCAGCGTATCTCTCGGGGTTTGCGGTGCTGCTCGCCATGTGCTGTTCCAATTATAAGAGCGAATACGAACTTACTTATCGGGACACGCCTTATCTGGAGGCCACAAAGGAATTTATCGAGACGCAGATGGAGCCGGGCGATCTTGTGATTTACACCACGGACAGCATGTATGCCACGCTGTATAGCTGTTATATGCCGGAACAGACCTTTGTCCAGCTGGGCAGACTAAAGGATTTGGACGAGCTTGCGGGCAGGCGGGTCTGGTTCTTCAGCACGGATTACCATCGGTACTTTTCCGACGAGGATGTGGAAAAGTATGGGATCAGCGCGGAGAATATGGGGCATTACGGATTTCAGATCATGGAGAGCAATACGGATTTTGACCTTCTTAGGCTGGAGATCAGAGGAAGCGGACAATGAGGACAGAGCGTGCAAGGAAGAGAACGCTGACAATGAAAACGGTAAAGCGACTGATGGTGTGCATCATGATCGCCGGAATGCTCTGGGTATGGCCCATACATCCGTTCCGGGAGGTGGGTTCCGTGCGCTCCGGAGACGGTGGGCATCTGCAGACCGAGCCGCTGGCGGCAGGGGAGAGCCTGACACAACATTTTAGGGCGGCGGACAACAATATTATCCAGATCGAGTTTGTGCTGACCTGCGACGACGCCGCGCCCCGGACGGGCGAGCTGTTGTTCGAGCTGTTGGACCGGGACGGGAACGCGCTGCATACGGAGCGGATGGATTACGCGCAGATATCGGACTATGGATATGGCGGCCCTCTCATCAACCGGAGGGTGAAAAAGGGGGGACGGTACGCCTACCGCATAACGAATGTGAGCGTGACGGAGAATCTGCCCTGCGGCGTCTACACGACGGACAAGACGATGACCGGTCTGAAAAAAGGGACATTGGAAACGCCGGGAGAGACTATAGAGGGAGAGCTTCTCACCCGCATTACCGCCAACAAGGCGCTGACGGCGGAGAACACGCTGGGCATCTGGGGATGCATGGGTATGGTGGCCTTCGGGGTGTTGGAGGCGCTGGAGCGGTATGGGAGACGGCGGGAAGGGACACAATGACTCTTTGCAAATGAGAGCATTTCTCAATTGTCAGATAGATAAGCGTTTGCGAAACACTACATTTCGTAAAGTGTCATTGTGCAAATTGCACATTCAACGCAGACTCGCTTTCGCTCCACCTCACCGTAAGCGGCCAAGGTGAGAAGCACTTCTAAGGCTTGCACCATAGGGTGCTTCGCCAAGAAGTGCTAAATCTCACCTCAAGGCGCTAAAATACAGCGCCTAAGTGCCAACGGTTCGCTAGGGTCTGCTTATGAATATACAATCTGCACAATTTGGATTCCGAAACATATCGTTTCGCAATCACCTATCGTCAGATAGAAAAAAGGGGGATAGAATATGAAATGGGTGAGATTTCGGCTTAAGACGATCACGGACGCGGAGGATATCGTCATCAGCGCCCTGTATGACATCGGTCTCGAGGGCGCGCAGATCGAGGATAAGGTACCGCTGACGGCCTTGGAGAAGGAGCAGATGTTTGTGGACATCCTGCCCGACGGACCGGAGGACGACGGGGTAGCCTATCTGAATTTTTTTGTGGAGAAGCAGGAGGACGGTCTGCTGTCGGTGCAGGAAGAGACCGTGGATGTGGAGACGATGTCCGCCCGGATCGAGCGGGAACTGGAGGATCTTCGGATGTTCTGCGATATCGGCGAGGGAAGCGTCACGGTGGACGAGACGGAGGACATTGACTGGATCAACAACTGGAAACAATATTTTCATCAATTCTATATAGGCGATATTCTGGTCATTCCCTCTTGGGAGGAGATGAGGCCGGAGGATGCGGGGCGCATGGTACTGCACATTGATCCGGGGACGGCGTTCGGGACGGGGATGCATGAGACGACCCAGCTGTGCATCCGGCAGCTGCGCAAATATGTGACGACTAAGACCAAGCTTCTGGATGTGGGAACCGGCAGCGGTATTCTTGCGATTCTGGCGCTGATGTTCGGCGCAAGACATGCGGTGGGGACGGATCTGGATCCTTGTGCGGAGGAGGCGGCCGCCGACAACTGCCGGGGCAATCACATCAAACCGGAGCAGTTCGAGATGCTGATCGGCAATCTGATCACGGACAAAGCTGTGCAGGACCGGGTGGGGTATGAATGTTATGACATTGTTGTCGCAAATATTCTGGCGGATGTTCTGCTGCCTCTCACGCCGGTGATCGTGAATTGCCTAAAACCCGGAGGCGTTTATATCACCTCGGGCATCATCAACGATAAGGAGCAAATCGTTGTGGACGCGGTGAAAGCGGCCGGACTTTCCGTGTTGGAAGTCACGAGACAGGGCGAGTGGGCGTCCGTCACCGCGCAGAAAAGGTGAGAGCAGGAGAGAAACATGGTTCAGGTTTTTGTAGATCCCGGACAGATCAACATAGATGACAAAAGTGTCATAATTGTGGGAGCCGACGTCAACCACATTCAAAACGTGCTGCGCATGAGGGCGGGGGAGGAACTCTCCGTGAGCAACGGGCAGGACGGGCGTGAGTACCGCTGCGGCATCGAAGAGTTCCGGGGGGACTCCATCCTCTGCAGACTCCGCTTCATCAAGGAAGAGAACGTGGAGCTTCCCGTGCGGGTGACACTGTTTCAGGGGCTTCCCAAGGGCGACAAGATGGAACTGATTATCCAGAAGGCGGTGGAGCTGGGGGTGCATGAGATCGTACCCACAGCCATGAAACGCTGTGTGGTGAAGCTGGACGAGCGGAAGGCGGCGGCCAAGATCCGGCGCTGGCAGAGCATTGCGGAGGCGGCAGCCAAACAGAGCAGACGGGGGCTGATTCCGGCGGTAAGTCCGGTGCGGACGATGGCACAGGCGATTGACGCCGCAGCGGATATGGAAGTCAAGCTGATCCCCTATGAGCTGGAGAGCGGCATGGAGCGCACCAGAGAACTCTTATCCGGCATCAGACCCGGGCAGCGGGTGGCGGTGTTCATCGGCCCGGAGGGCGGATTTGAGGAGAGCGAAATTGCGGCCGCGCGGGAGCGGGGAATCTGTCCCGTCACGCTGGGCAGACGGATTCTGCGCACGGAGACCGCGGGCATGGCGGTTCTTGCGTGGATCGGATATCTCTGCGAACAGTAGGCGGCCGGGGTCTCGGGCGGGAGCGGGACGGCGGCCGGAAGCGGCGGACAGAACGGGCTTTTCCTGCATATGATAAAGATAACAAATGTGAGAGTATAGATGAAGGAGTATCATCGATGGAAGTGTATTTGGACAATTCCGCAACGACCCGGGTCTTTCCGGAGGTTGCGGAGTTGATGAGAAAGCTGATGTGCGAAGACTATGGCAATTCTTCCAGTCTGCACAGGAAGGGAGTACAGGCGGAAGGTTATATCCGTTATGCCAAAGAGACGCTGGCGCAGATCCTGAAGGTAAACGAGAAAGAACTGTTCTTCACCTCCGGCGGCACGGAGTCCGACAATCTGGCGTTGATCGGCTGTGCGCTGGCCAACCAGAGACGGGGAAAACATCTGATTACCACACAGATCGAGCATCCGGCCGTATTGCAGTCCATGAAATATCTGGAGGGGCTGGGCTTTCAGGTGACGTATCTGCCGGTGGACGCGTCCGGGCGCATCCGCCTCGAGGATTTGCGCCGCGCCATGGGGCCGGATACGATTCTGGTGTCGATTATGCACACCAACAACGAGATCGGTTCCCTGCAGCCCATTGCGGAGGCCGGTACCCTGATCAAGCGGACGAATCCCGACACGCTGTTTCATGTGGATGCGGTGCAGGGATTCGGGAAGGCGCGCATATATCCCAAGCGGATGAATATTGACCTGCTCTCCGCAAGCGGACACAAAATTCACGGGCCGAAAGGCGTGGGGCTTTTGTATGTGGGGGAGAGGGTGAAGATCCAGCCCATCAATTTCGGCGGCGGGCAGCAGATGAACCTGCGCTCCGGCACGGAGAATGTGCCGGGCATCACCGGCATGGCGAGAGCCGCGGAGATTCTCTACGGTCATCTGGAGGAGGATGTGAACCGCCTCTATCAATGCAAGAGATATTTTGTGGAGGGCGTAAAACGGCTGGAGGGCGTCAAGATCAACGGACTGCTGCCGGATGGCTCCTGCGGGGAGGGGACGGCGGCTCATGTGGCGAGCGTCTCGTTTGCGGGGGTGAGAAGCGAAGTGCTTCTGCATACGCTGGAGGATGAGGGCATCTATGTGTCGGCGGGCAGCGCCTGTTCCGCGCACAAACCCCAGCCCTCGGCCACTTTAAAGGCTGTGGGCGTGGAAAAGGCGCTTTTGGGTTCCACGATCCGCTTCAGCTTTTCTGTTTTTACCACAACGGAAGAATTGGACTATACATTGCGGGTATTATATGATAAAATTCCTGTACTGCGGAGATATCCCGGCAGGCCGTAGAACGTATGGAACGGATAGAGCGGATAGAGCGGATAGAGCGGAATAGAAAACATCCCGGAATCTATTATCCAAAGAACAGGCCGCCTGTGCGGCAGAATGAGAGGAAACGATGTTTACAGCATTTTTGATAAAGTACGCGGAGATCGGCATCAAGGGAAGGAATCGGTATCTGTTTGAGGATGCCTTGATTCACCAGATCAAGTATGCGCTGAAAAAGTGTGACGGAAAATTTTTGATTTACAAAACGCAGGGACGCATTTATGTGGATGCGGAGACGGAATTTGATTTCGACGAGACGGTGGAACATTTAAAGCGCGTGTTCGGCATTTCAGGCATCTGTCCCGTGATTTACGTGGAGGATGAAGGGTTTGAGAAACTTTGTGAAATCGTTGCGGATTATATTGCGGAGGTCTATCCCGACCGCAACAGGACGTTTAAAGTGAATGCGCGCCGGGCGCGCAAAAATTATCCCAAAGATTCCATGACGATCAACAGGGATATGGGAGAGTTTATTCTGAACGCCTATCCCGAGATGAAGGTGGATGTACACGATCCGGACATTCTGCTCAATATTGAGATCCGGGAAAAGATTTATATTTATTCCGAAACGATTCCCGGCCCCGGGGGAATGCCTGTGGGAACGGGCGGAAAGGCGATGCTGCTGTTGTCCGGCGGCATTGACTCTCCGGTGGCCGGGTATATGATAGCGAAGCGAGGCGTGAAGATAGACGCGGTCTATTTCCATGCTCCGCCCTACACCAGCGATAGGGCAAAACAGAAAGTGGTGGATCTGGCGAGGATCGTGTCCCGCTACACAGGCCCTATCTATCTGCATGTCATCAACTTTACGGATATTCAGCTCTATATCTATGAGAAATGTCCTCATGAGGAGCTGACGATCATCATGCGCCGCTACATGATGCGGATTGCCGAACATATTGCCAAGGAGAACGACTGTCTGGGGCTGATCACCGGGGAGAGCATCGGGCAGGTGGCGTCCCAGACCATGAGTTCGCTCATCGCCACCAACGAAGTGTGCGGACTGCCCGTCTACCGGCCGCTGATCGGTTTCGACAAACAGGAAATCGTGGAGGTCTCCGAGAAGATCGGCACGTTTGAGACCTCGATCCTGCCCTATGAGGACTGCTGTACGATTTTTGTGGCAAAGCATCCGGTGACGAAGCCCAACGTGAACATTATCCGCAGACACGAACAGGCGCTGGAGGAGCGGATTGAGGAACTGGTGAAGACTGCTCTGGAGACGGAAGAATTAATCATTGCGCAGCACTGATCCGCAGATCGAAAAACGTCTCAAGGGATTGCGTTCCTTGAGACGTTTCTGTTCGAGTTTCAGTCAATGCAGGTCAATTAAGTATTCCGGATCCGGTTTTAAACCAGATAGGGTTTGAGAATCTCCATCACATCCTCGATGCCGTCTTCCGCATGGATGTTTAAGTCGATCGCCTTGGAGAGATCCAGACTGAAGATCCCCATGATGGATTTTGCATCGATCACATATCTGCCGGATACCAGATCAAAATCATAATCAAACTTCGTGATGTCGTTTACAAAAGATTTCACCTTATCGATGGAATTGAGACAAATCTGAACGGTCTTCATGATCGCCACCTCCTTACCAGTTCATGAATATCATACCTTTATGCCCAATCTTAAAGGTAAAGCAGATAAAAGTCAAGGCCAAAACAATACAAAAAAAGTGGGGATTTCGTATGAAAAGTGTAGCATTCCACAATCTCGGGTGCAAAGTGAACTCCTATGAGCTGGATGTCATGCGGCAAATATTACAAGAAAAAGGGTACCGGATTGTACCTTTTGATCAAATTGCCGATATTTATATCGTCAACACCTGCACGGTCACCAATATTGCAGACAGGAAGAGCAGACAGATGCTGCACCGGGCCAGACAGAGGAATCCCGAGGCCGTGGTGGTGGCCGTGGGATGCTATGTCCAGACGGACAAAGAGGGCGTGGAACGGGATGAGAGCATTGATCTGGCCGTGGGCAACAACCGGAAAAAAGACATTGCGGAAATTCTGGAGCAGTTTCTGAAGGAGCGGGAGGAGCAGACGTCCGGCCGCACGGGGGACGGTGCGCGCCCGGACAAGACGCTGGGGGATACGACGGTCATGGACTTGGCACAACCCTGCGCCTACGAGGAGATGACGCTGGAGCGCACGGCGGAACACACCCGCGCTTATATCAAGATTCAGGACGGGTGCAATCAGTTCTGCTCCTACTGCGTCATTCCCTATGCGAGGGGCAGGGTGCGCAGCCGCAGGGAGGAGGACATTCTGGCGGAGATCCGCGGACTGGAGCAAAGGGGATATCAGGAGATCGTACTCACAGGAATCCATATCAGCTCCTATGGCGTCGATTTGGCGGGAGCGTCCGGCTGCAGGGGGGCGGGCAGGCTCATCGAGCTGGTGGAGCATATCCATGAGCAGGCAAAAGGAATCCGGCGCATCCGTCTGGGTTCTCTGGAGCCGAGGATCGTCACGGCGGAGGCGGCGGACAGGCTGGCGGCGCTGCCCAGACTGTGTCCCCATTTCCATCTCTCGCTGCAGAGCGGCTGCGACGAGACGCTCAAACGCATGAATAGACGGTATACCACTGGGGAATACTTGCAGGGAGTGAGAGAACTGCGCCGGGCGTTTCCCCACCCGGCGGTCACCACGGATGTGATTGTGGGCTTTCCCGGGGAGACGGAGGAAGAGTTCAAGGAGACCAAGGCGTTTCTGGAGCGGGTGGACTTTTTCGAGATGCATATTTTTAAATATTCCAGAAGGGCGGGTACCCGAGCCGACAAGATGCCCGGACAGCTCACCGAGCGGGTGAAGGAGAAGAGGAGCGGGGAACTCTTTGCGCTGGAGGCGGCACAGTCGAGGGCGTTCCGCGCGTATTACATAGGCAGACAGATCGAAGTGCTCTGGGAGGACAGACGCAGAATCGGGGATGCGGACTACTGGGTGGGACACACGGGAGAATATGTGAAGGCGGCGCTTCCTGCGGGAGAGGAGAACCTTTCCAATCGGATTACCCGGATTCGGGCGGAGCGTTTCCTGACGGAGGACATTTTGCTCGGAAGTCAAGACGGAACGGAAAGCCCGGCGGATAGGAATCTGGGAAGTCAAGTGAATTAGGATTGAATTTTGCCGCAAAATGCGGTAAGATAGTAAAAGCTGATGGAAACTCGGGAATCCGCGGACAGGAATCCGCGGCGGTAATTGTGAGAAGGATGAGACAATGCAGGATTTGGGAAACACACAATATTTCAAGGTAGAGACGGAGCCTGAGACCGGGGTGAAAGTGGTGCTGGCAACGGTGTATGAGGCTTTGACGGAGAAGGGATACAATCCGGTGAATCAGATCGTGGGATATATCATGAGCGGCGATCCCACTTATATCACCAGCCACAAGAGCGCCCGGAGCCTGATTATGAAGGTGGAGCGCGACGAGCTTGTGGAGGAGCTTCTTGCGGACTACATCAAGAACAATCACTGGAATTAGGAGGAGACGCTCATGCGGATCATGGGTTTGGATTTCGGCTCGAAAACGGTGGGGGTCGCCGTGAGCGACGCATTGCTTTTGACGGCGCAGGGCGTGGAGATTATCCGGCGCAAGGAGGAGAATAAACTTCGCCGGACATTAGCCAGAATCGAGGAACTCATTCAAGAGTACGAAGTGGAGGAGCTGGTGCTGGGTCTGCCGAAACATATGAACGGATCGGAGGGCGTGCGCGCGGAACTCACAGGGGAATTTAAGGACAAGTTAGAGCGCAGGACAGGGCTTCCCGTCACGCTGTGGGACGAGCGCCTGACCACCGTCTCGGCGGACAGAACCATGATGGAAGCCGGCGTCCGCAGGGAGAACCGCAAGGAGTATGTGGACATGCTGGCAGCAGTCTTTATTTTGCAGGGTTATCTGGACAGAAAGAACAACGAGAAGAAAATCGGAGAAAATGCCGCTTGTGCGGCGGAATGAGAGTGCAGGGGCATAAATATGAACAAGCTGGAGAAGATCACATTCAATGCGGACGGAGAAGATCCCGTGGATTTTTATGTGCTGGAACAGACACGGATCGGCGGATTCAATTACATTCTGGTGACGGATTTTGAAGAAGGGGACGGCGAGGCTTTGATTCTGAAAGATCTGTCTTCGGACGGCGAGGAGGAGAGCGTTTTCACCATCGTGTCGGACGAACAGGAACTGAGCGCGGTATCCGGCGTGTTTGCGGACATGCTGGAGGACGTGGAGTTTGTGCGTGAATAGGAATCGTTTGAAACTTTAGTATGTCAGTATGGAGGAAATTTCGTGAAAAAGAAAAAAGAGAATAATGGGGCTTCCGGGCTGAAAATCATCCCTTTGGGCGGTCTGGAGCAAATCGGTATGAATATTACTGCCTTCGAGTACGAGGACAGTATTATTGTGGTGGACTGTGGTTTGTCGTTCCCGGCGGACGATATGCTGGGAATTGATCTGGTGATCCCGGACGTGACCTATCTGAAGAATCATATCGACAAGGTCAAGGGATTTGTCATCACCCACGGGCATGAGGACCACATCGGGGCGCTGCCCTATGTGCTGCGGGAGCTGAACGTACCCATCTATGCCACCCGCCTGACCATGGGCATCATAGAGAACAAGCTGACCGAACACAATATGATGAAGAGTACCAAGCGCAAGGTGGTGAAGTTCGGCCAGTCGATTAATCTGGGACAATTCCGCGTGGAATTTATCAAGACCAACCACAGTATCGTGGACGCGGCCGCGCTGGCGATCTATTCCCCGGCGGGCATCGTGGTCCACACCGGAGATTTCAAAGTGGATTACACGCCGGTGTTCGGAGACGCCATCGACCTGCAGCGTTTTGCGGAGCTGGGCAAAAAGGGCGTGCTGGCGCTGATGTGCGATTCCACCAATGCGGAGCGCCCGGGCTTTACGCCCTCCGAGAAGACGGTGGGCAAAGCTTTTGACACGCTGTTTAACGAACATAAGAATACCCGTATTTTTGTGGCGACCTTCGCCTCCAATGTGGACAGGGTACAGCAGATTATCAATACGGCCTACAAATTCGGGCGCAAGGTCAGCGTGGAAGGCCGCAGCATGGTCAATATCATCGAGACGGCGCGCAATCTGGGATGTATCAGCATTCCCGACAACACGCTGGTGGAGATCGACCAGATGAAGAATTATCCCGACGAGCAGCAGGTGATCATCACCACGGGCAGTCAGGGCGAGAGCATGGCGGCGCTGTCCCGCATGGCCAACAATATGCACCGCAAGATTACGATCGGACCGGGGGACACCGTGATTTTCTCCTCCAATCCCATACCGGGCAACGAGAAGGCTGTGACGAAGATCATCAACGAGCTGCAGCGCAAGGGGGCGGACGTGATCTTTCAGGATACCCATGTGTCGGGACATGCCTGTCAGGAGGAGATCAAGCTGATTTATACCCTGACGCATCCGAAATATGCGATTCCCGTACACGGCGAATATAAGCATTTGAAGGCGCAGGCCAAGATTGCGGAGAGTCTGGGGATCGCCAAGGAAGATATCTTCGTGCTTTCTTCCGGCGATGTGCTGGAGTTGAGCGAGGAACAGGCCAGAGTCAACGGCAAGGTACCCACCGGAGCCATCCTTGTGGACGGTCTGGGCGTGGGCGACGTGGGAAATGTGGTACTCAGAGACCGCCAGCATCTTGCGGAGGACGGCATCATGATCGTGGTCATGAGTCTGGAGCGGGAAAGCGGCGAACTGGCCGCCGGACCGGATATCGTGTCCAGAGGCTTTGTCTATGTGCGGGAGTCCGACGAATTGATCGAGGAGGCCCGGATGACGGTGAACGAGGCGCTTCAGAATTGTCTGGACAAGGGCGTCACCGACTGGGGCAAATTGAAGTCCACCACCAAGGACGTGCTGAGCGAATATGTCTGGAAAAAGACGAAGAGAAGACCTATGATTCTGCCAATCATTATGGAAGTTTAGACGAATGGGATAAAGGGATTTGATCCGGAGGTAGACTGATGAACAATATTGACAGATCATTGCAGCTGCTGATTGCGGATATTTTGTCGTCCGATATCTATCATGCGTATACGGTGCAGCTTGAGCGCGTGAAGGCGCAGCCGGGTCTGAAAGCGCAGATCGACGAATATCGTGTGCGGAATCTGGAACTGCAGGCCAACGGGAGGACGACTTTCGAGGAGCTGGACAATTTTGAGCGGGAGTATGCGGGATTTCGGGACAATCCGGTGGTTGAGGATTTTCTGGCGGCCGAGCTGGCATTTTGCAGGATGATGCAGGAAATTAATCTGCGGCTCACGGAGGCGGTTCATTTTGAGTAGACGGCGGACAGATGTGCTGCGGGAGGGATAGAGATGAAGAGCGGAAATTTGATAACCGCCGTGTTTGGCGCGATTTTGAAAGTGGTGGCGGCGATCGCCGCGGCATTTATCATATACCGGGGAGCCGCGCTCTGTTATGATTACGGCTACCGCATTTTTACGGAACCTGCGATGACGGCCGGAGAGGGCAGGGAAGTGCGGGTGACCATAACGGAGAGCATGTCGCCCTTCGATATCGGGAAATTGATGGAACAGAAAGGGTTGAGCAGGGACGGCACGCTCTTTGCGCTGCAATATCTCCTCTCCGAGTACAAGGAGGACGTGAAGCCCGGAACTTATGACTTAAGTACCGCCATGACGGCGGAGGATATCATGGCGGCTATGGTGCCGCCCAAATCGGAGACGGAGGAAGGAGCCAATTAGGGGATCGGACAGATGATACAAGACGAGAGACTATTCACCTTTATCGAGTCCATGGATAAAGGACATCCGTCCCTCTTGGATGAGATTGAGCGGGAGGCGCTGGCGGACGGAGTGCCTGTTATACGCCGTTCCACACAGCAGCTGCTGCGATTTCTGATGGCTTACGCGAAGCCGGAAGCGGTTCTGGAAGTCGGGACGGCCGTGGGATTTTCGGCGATTCTGATGAGCGAGTACGCGCCCGCGGGATGCCGGATTACCACGATCGAAAAATATGAAAAGCGGATTCCCGTGGCCAGAGCCAATTTCGCGAGAGCGGGCAGGGAGGCGCAGATTACCTTGCTGGAGGGGGACGCCGCGGAGATCCTGCGGACTTTGGAAGGCTGCTATGACTTGATTTTTATGGATGCGGCGAAGGGACAGTACCTTCATTTCCTGCCCGATGTGCTGAGGCTGCTTGCGCCCGGCGGACTGCTGGTGTCCGACAATGTGCTGCAGGAGGGAGACGTGGTGGAATCCCGTTTTGCGGTGACGAGGCGCAACCGCACGATCCATGCCCGTATGAGGGAGTATCTGTATGAGCTGACACACAACGGGGAGCTGGAGACCGTGATCCTGCCGTTGGGCGACGGCGTGACGCTCAGCACGAAAAGGTGAAAAAGGGAAAAGTAAAGGGTAAAAAACAAAAAGATAAAGATAAAAAGATAAAATAGAAAAAATCGGAAGAGTCCGAAAAAGCGGAATCAGAAGAGAGGCAAAGCTATGACGACTCAAACAGCATGTCGCATCCCGGAACTTCTCATACCTGCCAGCAGTCTGGAGGTCTTGAAAACGGCGGTTATGTTCGGCGCCGATGCGGTCTATATCGGGGGCGAGGCTTTCGGGCTTCGCGCCAAGGCGAAGAATTTCTCCATGGAAGAGATGGCGGAGGGGATTGCATTTGCCCATGCCCATCAGGTGAAGGTCTATGTGACCGCGAATATTCTGGCGCACAATGAGGATCTGGAGGGGGCGGAGAGCTATTTTGAGGAATTAAAGAATCTGAAGCCGGATGCGCCGGATGCGCTGATTATCTCGGATCCCGGCATGTTCGCCATCGCAAAGAAGGTCTGGCCGGATGTGGAGATCCATATTTCCACGCAGGCGAACAACACCAACTATCAGACTTATCTGTTCTGGCACGGGCTGGGAGCGAAGCGCGTGGTGTCCGCAAGGGAATTGTCCCTTCGGGAGATTAAGGAGATCCGCGCGCGGATTCCGGAGGAGATGGAGATCGAGAGCTTCGTCCATGGCGCTATGTGCATTTCCTATTCGGGGAGATGTCTGTTGAGCAATTATTTCACCGGGAGGGACGCCAATCAGGGATCCTGTACCCATCCCTGCCGCTGGAAATATGCGGTGATGGAGGAATCCAGACCCGGGGAGTATCTGCCCGTCTATGAGAACGAGAGGGGAACTTTCCTCTTTAATTCCAAGGATCTGTGCATGATCGAGCATATCCCGGAACTTCTGGAGGCGGGAATCGACAGTTTCAAGATTGAGGGGCGCATGAAGACGGCGCTGTATGTGGCCACCGTGGCCCGCACCTACCGTCTGGCCATTGACGCCTGTCTGAGGGATCAGGAGGAATACCGGGCGAATCTGGCGTGGTACCGGGAGGAGATCGGGAAATGTACCCACAGGCAGTATACCACGGGATTCTATTTCGGAAAGCCCGGCGAGGAGACTCAGATCTATGACAGCAGCACCTATGTGAACGAATATACTTATCTGGGCATGGCGGAGGAAGTGACGGGAGCGTCAGATTTGCCGGATCCTATGCGGACGGCGGGAGACGGGAGGGTGGCGGCAAAGTCTCTTGTGCGTATCGAACAGCGCAACAAATTTTCCGTGGGGGATGTCATTGAGGTGATGAAGCCGGACGGAAGGAATATACCTGTTCGGGTGGAGGCTTTGTACGATGGGGAGATGAATCCGATGGAGAGCGCTCCCCATGCCAGACAGAAGCTGTGTGTGTGTTTGGAAAGCGCAGGGGAGGCGGGGAAGCCGGAGGACACTTTTGTGGATGTGGCGTCATATGACATTCTAAGGGTGAAATGCTGAAAATACAGGGAGCTTGCGGGAGTATTTGGGAGGAAACAAGATGAATAAGGCAAAGAGCGCTTTTATCAGATTCAGGAGATATGCGTTATTTCTGGCAGAATATATCTTTTACGAGAAACCCCGCGGACTGGATTTTACCATGAGAGATAAGAGTCTTTCTAAGAAAAGCGGCTTCCGGTATCATGGGTACAGCAAAACAAATGAAAAACATCTCAGGGAGATCTTTCAGAGACTGTCTTTTGAGGATGCAAGACTTTTGGATGTGGGATGCGGCAAAGGCGTTGTCTTAAAAGAAGCGGTCAAGTTTCCGTTTCAAAAGATAGCGGGTATTGAGATTCAGGAGAAACTGGCGCAGACTGCGAAGCGGAATTTTGAAATTCTGGGAATCAGCGACAGAATTGAATGCTTGCAGTGTGATGCGCTGGATTTTGACAGATATGGGGACTATAATGTATTTTTCTTTTTCAATCCGTTCTCGGAGGAAGTTCTGCGAAAAGTAGTGGACAAAATAATGGAGGGCAGGGGCGGAGAGAACGACGTCATTACCGTTATTTATCACAATCCGAGATTCCTTTCTGTGTTTGACGAAAGAACAAAAATATTGAAGAAAGAAATGCTGCATGATACCTTAAAAGAATATGATACTTGTATTTTGGATGTGTGTCTTAGAGAGAATGAGGGAGAATAGAAGAGCATAGGAGAGAATAGGAGAGAATAGGGCAGTCGCAGACGGATGGAAAAATTTTTTGAATTTGGGTATTGCATTTTGATGAGATATAGAGTATCTTATAGGAAGTGGGGCAGTATCCCATTTCCATATAGAGAGTCTGAACGAAGATGTTCCAATAGTAACCAGTTTACTTTGGGACGTTTTTTTTAGGGTTGACTTTATATCGGCGGAAAGCACGCATCGGCTCGAGAGAGGCGCTTGGTGCCGGGAATATGGATGTAAAATCCCCAAAATTTAGATAGAAAGGAAATGAGGAAGATGAGCGAAGTGTTGAATGTGGAAGAGATTTTTGGCAGCAAGGTATTCACTCTGGGCAAAATGAAGGAAAGACTGCCCAAGAATGTCTACAAAGAATTGAAGAGAGTCATGGAACAGGGCGGCGAGCTGTCTCTGGCGACTGCGGACGTGGTGGCCAAGGCCATGAAAGACTGGGCTGTGGAAAACGGGGCGACCCACTATACGCATTGGTTTCAGCCTTTGACCGGAATCACCGCTGAGAAGCACGACTCTTTTGTGACGCATCCTGACGCAGAGGGCAAAATGCTTCTGGAGTTCTCCGGGAAAGAGTTGATCAAGGGCGAACCGGACGCTTCCTCCTTCCCCTCCGGCGGACTTCGCGCCACTTTCGAGGCCAGGGGCTATACCGTGTGGGATATCACTTCCCCCGCTTTCCTGAAGGAAGACGCTACCGGCGTGATTCTCTGTATCCCTACCGCGTTCTGCTCTTATAAGGGAGAGGCGCTGGACAAGAAGACGCCTCTGCTGCGCTCCATGGAGGCGGTCAGCGAGCAGGCTCTGCGGATCGTGAAACTGTTCGGCAACAACGAAGCCACGAAAGTGGTGGCCAGCGTAGGACCCGAGCAGGAGTATTTTCTGGTGGACAGAGAGAAATATTTAAAGAGGGACGATCTGATCTTCGCAGGACGCACTTTGTTCGGCGCACCCGCTCCGAAGGGGCAGGAATTGGAAGACCATTATTTCGGAACGATTCGGGAGAGAATCGGTTCCTATATGAAAGACTTGAATGTGGAGCTGTGGAAGCTGGGCGTTACCGCCAAGACCCAGCACAACGAGGTGGCGCCCGCCCAGCATGAGCTGGCGCCCATCTACGAGACCGCCAATATTGCGGTGGATCACAACCAGCTGGTGATGGAGACTATGAAAAAGGTTGCCGGGAGACATGGCATGACCTGCCTGCTCCATGAGAAGCCTTTCGCAGGCGTGAACGGTTCCGGCAAACACAACAACTGGTCTCTGGGAACTGACAATGGTGTCAACTTGCTGGATCCCGGGGAGACGCCCAACGAGAATGTGCAGTTCCTGCTGGTGCTGGCCTGCATTATGAAGGCGGTTGACACCCATGCGGATCTGCTCCGCCAGAGTGCGTCCGATGTAGGCAATGACCACAGACTGGGGGCAAACGAGGCTCCGCCCGCCATTATTTCCATGTTCTTGGGCGAGCAGCTTGAGGATGTGGTGAAACAGCTTGTGGAGACCGGAGAAGCGGATCACTCCATTCAGGGCGGAAAGCTGCAGACCGGCGTGTCCACCCTGACGGATGTGGACAAGGACGCCACCGACAGAAACAGAACGTCGCCTTTTGCATTTACGGGCAACAAGTTCGAGTTCCGGATGGTGGGAAGTTCCGATTCCATTGCGGATCCCAACACCACGCTGAACGCCATCGTGGCGGAGGCGTTCTGCGAGGCCGCAGATCTTCTGGAGAAAGCGGACGATTTTGAGATGGCCGTACATGACCTGATCAAAGAATATATGACCAAGCACAGAAGGATTGTGTTCAACGGCAACGGTTATTCCGACGAGTGGGTGGCGGAGGCCGAGAGAAGAGGCCTGCCCAATATCAAATCCATGGTGGAAGCCTCCTCGGCGCTGACCACGCCCAAGGCGATCAAACTGTTCGAGAAATTCGGTATCTTCACCAAGGCGGAGCTGGAGTCCCGCGAGGAGATTCTCTATGAAACTTACTCCAAGACCATCAACATTGAGGCTTTGACCATGATCGAGATGGCGAAAAAGCAGATTCTGCCCGCAGTCATGAGATATACAAAATCTCTGGCGGATACGGTTCTGGCCGTGAAGGAGGCCGGGGCGGACGCGAGCGTGCAGACCGAAGTGCTGCAGGAGATTTCTGCGAAGCTGGCTGAGGCGAAGAAAGCTCTGGCCGTGCTGGAGGAGAAGACCGCAAAGGCGGGCGCAATCGAGACGGAGAAGGAAAAAGCGTTCTTCTTCAAGGATGAGGTGTTTACCACGATGGCGGCTCTGAGAGCGCCGGTGGATGCGCTGGAAACCATGGTGGATCGGAAAGTATGGCCGATTCCCACCTATGGAGAGCTGATTTTTGAAGTATAAAAGAAGCGGCGTCCGACAAATATTGCCGGAAGGATAAGAAGAGAGACACCACCCCGCTGTCGGTCGCGGTTTTGGGGTGGTGTTTCAAATTTTTCCAATTTTTGAAAATTATGAATTTAGGTATTGCAAAACGGCAATACTTCGTGTATAATACATCAAGTAACATAGATAGCGCTATCGCCAAACGGTAAGGCAACGGACTCTGACTCCGTCATTTCAAGGTTCGAATCCTTGTAGCGCTGCTGCTTAAGACACCCGGATTCTGAATGAAATCCGGGTGTTTTTATATACCCTTTACAACAAGTCTCGTCCGGAATGCGCTTAAGATGTGTATACATTTGGACGTGTTAAAAACTCCTGAGGAGATTGCCCTTAAACAAAACGGATCGAAAGATAAAATCAATAAAATTGCGAAAAATTCACAAAAACATTGACATAATATACAGAATCGGGATATATTATAAAAGTAGAGGAGGTGAGCTGTGATGTTAGTTCAGTTTATGTTGAAAAATGTTTTGTCTTTTCGGGAAGAGACCATTATTGACATGACGGCGATCAATGCATACAAAGAGCATGAGTGTAACTTGATCAATATCGGGACGAAGGAGAAATTTCTCAGGGTAGCCTCTATTTATGGCGCAAATGCCAGTGGAAAGTCCAATCTGAATATTGCGATGCAGTATTTTCAAGCAATTATTATGGAGTCCTTAAATAATGCCGACGATAGTTCAAAAAAGGCGATCAGCAAATATTACAAGCCGTTTTTGTTTGAGGACGGGTATGAGAACTCAGAATTTCAGATTGTGGAGATCGTAGACGGTTATGAGTATCGATATGGGTTTGAATATAATGCGGTATGTATCGTGGAGGAATGGCTTTATAAGAAAAGCTTGAAGACGAACAGAAATGCGACGATTTTTGAGCGGACAACCCGGACAGTTGAATTTGGCGCTTCTGTCAGAAGGGAATGCAATGCCTACAGAGATCAAATCCCTGAGGAAACGTTAGCGCTGTCTTTTTTCAATAAACTGAGATTAAAAACAGACATTTTTAGAACTGTTTATACAAGCATTATGGATACGCTGGTTCTCTCCTCCAATTTAGGAGAGGACACGGAATTTTTGAGAGACTTTCTGCCGACGGTAATTGACAATGAGAAGGAGAAATTGATTGAATTTTTGACGGCAATCGACACAGGGATTCAAGATATCACTTATGATAATACGGACAGGGAAATTGTATTTGAGACGGTTCATGTTGGCAAAAACGGGAAGAAATATCCGTTGGGACTGTATTTTGAATCGGAGGGAACGATCAAGAGCATCATGCTGTATATTTATGCGAGGATAGCTGTTTTGAGTAATCGCTCCCTGTTTGTGGATGAATTAAATATCAAACTGCATCCGTTATTGCTCAAATTCATTATTGATTTATTTTATGAGAATGATTCATCGGCACAGTTGATTTATACCACGCATGATACGACCTTGATGGACAAGAAATTTTTTAGAAGGGATCAAATCTGGTTCGTACAAAAGGACGATTTTGGATATTCCGAATTGGTGGCATTGTCGGATTTCAAAGTCCGGTCGGACGCTTCGTTTGAAAAGGATTATCTGGCTGGGGTATACGGGGGAATTCCGCTCCTCAAGGGATTTGAGATCAAAGAAGGTGAATAGATGGGATCGGATGATCTGTTTAAAAAGAGAAGAACTGCCAGAAAACAAAGAAATCACGAATTTAAAACGCCAAAAGCCAATTCCTATCTGATTGTTACAGAGGGTAAAAAAACGGAACCTTTATATTTTAAGGGGATACAAAAGCTTATTTTGGAGAAAATCGGAGGCAGTGTTTCTGTTGTGGAAGCGCCGGTAATCGACATAAGCGGGCAGGGCTGTTCTACAGAAAAATTGATCGAGGTTACCGACCGCATTGTGAAAGATGCGAAGATACTGTATCAAAATGTTTGGATTGTATTTGACAAGGATGACTTTGAGGATTTTGATCAAGCGATCGACGATGGAATCGGTAAAGGATATCGTGTGGCGTGGAGCAATCAATCTTTTGAATATTGGCTGTATTTGCATTTTGCGTATAGTGAGTCTGCGTTACACCGGGATCAGTGGGTTGAGAAACTGGATGATCTGTTTAAAAGATATCGGTTAGGAGACGGTCGATATCATAAGAACGATGAAAATATATATGAAATTGTGGATCGTTTTGACGGAGTCAACACAGCCGTCAAAAATGCGAAGAAGCGGATGGCCGGATATGATATGAAAACTTGTAGTCCTTCTCGATATGACCCCGGCACCACGGTGTTTCAACTGGTGGAAGAATTAAGAAAATATCTGGAATAGACCTCTGCGATCATCCGCAGAGGTCTTATTGTGAAGGCTGCACATTCTTGCCTATTGAATTCTGTCCCCCAATTTGATAAAGTAGATTGTAATTGGAGTACACGGCGATACACGGCGAGGAGGATGTCTATGGAAGAGTGGAGAGAGTCAAAGAAGATTTTTTCAAGGCTTGGATGGTGTTATATAGCGGGAACGGTGGAAGTCTATTTGATGCAGACGATCTGCAGTTATCTGATTCAGACCTATCGGCCGGAATGGATGAACCGCATGGAGATTTTACTGATTTTCTCCGGCATCATTGTATATGCCCTTGGAATGCCGCTGATCCTTCTGCTGACCCACGGGATGGAGAAGACGGTTCCGGAGCGGCACAAGATGAAGTGGTGGCAGTTCTTGCTGGCGTTCATTATGTGCTATGCGCTGATCTATGTCAGCAATCTGGCAGGCAATCTGATCACCATGATAGTGGGAGCGGCGAAGGGCAGTTCCGTGGAAAATGATCTGATAGGATATGTCACGGGCGGCAATATGTTTGTAAATTTCGTGCTGATGGTGGTAGTGGCGCCCATTGTGGAGGAGTATGTGTTCCGCAAGACGATCGTGGACAGAACCGTAAAGTACGGTCAGGGACTTGCCATTGCGGCGTCGGGTTTGATGTTCGGCCTGTTTCATGGTAATCTGAACCAGTTTGCCTATGCGGTAGGGCTGGGAGCGTTTTTCGCGTTTCTTTATATCAAGACAGGCAATCTGAAAATCACGATCGCTCTACATGCCATGGTGAATTTTCTGGGCAGCGTGGTAGCGGGAGGGCTTATGAAACTGCTGCAATTTGACGCGCTGGTGCGCGCGACGGAACGCAACGATGAGGAGGCCATCATGGAATTGGTCATGAACAATTTGGGCGCATGGCTGCTGTTCGGACTGTATGCCCTCTGCTTGTTTGCGGTGGTGGTTACCGGCGTCATTCTGTTTATCGTGTATTTCAAGCGTTTCCGGCTGGAACCGGGACAGGTGCAGGTTCCCGAGGGGGAGAAGTTCAACACTTTGATCGTGAATCCGGGAATGCTGATGTTTTGCTGCGTCTGGATTGTGCTGATTGTATTGCAGCTGCTGATGTGACGGGAGGGGATGGCATGTATTTTTTTGACGGAAGAATTCGATACAGTGAAGCGGATATCACGGGGCGGCTCACGCTGGCCGCGCTGCTCAATTATTTTCAGGATTGTTCCACATTTCAGTCCGAGGATCTGGGTGTGGGGGTGGCGTATCTGGCCGAGCGTCATATGGTGTGGGTGCTGTCCTCGTGGCAGATTGTGGTGGAGCGGTACCCGCTGGTGGGAGAGCATGTGCAGATTGGCACACAGCCCTATGAATTCAAAGGATTTCTGGGATCCCGCAATTTTGTGATGATTGCGGAGGACGGCTCCTACTGTGCAAAGGCGAATTCGCTGTGGTGCCTGTTGAATACCGATACCGGGAAACCTGTGATGCCCACGGAGAAAATGCGGGAGAAATATGTGGTTGCCGACAGGGTCGAGATGGAATATGCACCCCGTAAAATTGCCCTGCCCGCGGGCGGAGAGGACAGGGAGCCTATCACGGTGAAGAAGCATCATCTGGACACCAACCATCATGTGAACAATGGCCAGTATGTGGATATGGCCATGGAATTTCTGCCGGAGAGTTTTGCGATCCGGCAGCTGCGGGCAGAGTACAAGGAGCAGACATTTCTGGACGATGTGCTTTGCCCCCGCGTGGCCAGAGAGGGGAATCGTTTTACGGTGGCTTTGAACGACGGGGCTGGCCGCCCTCATGCCATCGTGGAGTTTACGGAGTAGAGAGCAGACTGCGGACGCCGCTTGACGGCAGAATGCGAGGGAATATGATAAAATTAGGGGAAAAACAGGATCTGGTCATTGTCAAAAAAGTGGATTTCGGCGTTTATCTGGCGCCTTCGGAACAGGAGAAGGAGGAGCGCATCCTGCTCCCCGCCAAACAGGCGCCGGAGGGAAGCGGTGTGGGGGATTCTCTGGAAGTCTTTGTCTACCGCGATTCCGACGACCGGATGATCGCAACCACCGCCACGCCGAAACTGATGATGGGGCAGGTGGCGGAGCTGGATGTGGTGGAGGTAGGCAGGATCGGAGCGTTTCTGGATTGGGGATTGGAGAAGGATCTGCTCCTGCCCTTTAAACAGCAGAAGCGGCATGTGAAGGCCGGGGAGAAGGTACTGGTGTCCCTCTATATCGACAAGAGCCGCCGTCTCTGCGCAACCACCAACGTGTATGACAATCTGCGTTCGGACAGTCCTTATCAAAAGGATGACCGCGTCCGGGGGCGCGTCTATGAGATCAGCGACAACTTCGGCGCATTTGTGGCGGTGGACAATCAGTATTCCGCCCTGATTCCCAAGCGGGAACTTTACGGCAGCCTGACGCTCTATGAGGATGTGGAAGCCAGAGTGGTGGAGGTACTGCCGGACGGAAGGCTCACTTTGAGCGTCCGTGAGAAAGCCTATCTGCAGATCGAGACGGACAGCGACAAGCTCCTTCATATTTTGGACAGTTATGAGGGCGTGCTGCCCTTTACGGAGAAGGCGGATCCGGAAGTGATCCGCCGGGAGACGGGAATGAGCAAGAACGAGTTCAAACGCGCCGTGGGACACCTTTTGAAGATCGGCGCCGTGGAAATCCGGGATAAAGTGATCCGCAGGGTGTAGGAAGGGTTTCGATTAAGAAAGCGTTTTGATCAAGAAAGCGCCGGCGGCGGAAGAAGAGATTGCGAAACGGCAGTCGAACTGCTATAATAGGGGCAAACCGCTAAAAGCGGATGAGGAAGGATATCGCTATGGTTTTGTCGGATGGAGAGATTCAGGAATTAATGGAGCAGAACGTTCTGCGGATAGAGCCTCTGGAGGCGCATCAGATTCAGCCCGCCAGCGTGGATATCCGTCTGGGCGATACTTTTTGTGTGCTGGAGGACACCCCCGGCGGCATCATCCGTCTGCAGGATGAAATCGGGTACAAGACCATTGTCACGGATCGGTATCTGCTGCTTCCCGGGCAGTTTGTCCTCGCCACAACGATGGAATATTTTAAGTTGCCGGATAATCTCACTGCATTTGTGGAAGGACGCAGTTCCTTGGGACGTCTGGGACTGTTTATCCAGAATGCCGGATGGGTGGATCCGGGGTTTGAGGGAGAGATTACGCTGGAGCTGTTCAACGCCAACCGGTGCGCCATTGAGCTTCAGGCGGGATACCGGATCGGCCAGTTGGTTTTTGCCAAGATGGAGCAGAACGCCCTGCACCCCTACACGGGAAAGTATCAGCGGCAGAAGGGTGCAACGGGGTCGAGGGTATATATGGATTTCGCCTTGTAGAAACCTTTTGCAAACCGAAAATTTGTACTGGCAAACGGAATCGTGATGTGGTATAATGTTGGCACAGAAAGACATCGTGTCAACTTTTGATTCCATGTGTGCTAAAGCACGCGATTATGGTATAGTGACCTTGTTCAAGGCAGGAAGCGGCCGAATGGCATCATAAATTTGTTCAAAGCGGGAAATGGCTCAAAAGGCCATCCGAGAAGGAGGGATTGCGATGGATATAGCAGGATTATCGATGGATATGTCCACCGGAAGGACCATGTCTCAGGTCAGCACGGCTGTACTCAGCAAAGCGATGGATACCAATGAGGCGCTGGGCGAGGGGCTTGTGCAGATGATTGACGCAGCGGCTATGGAATTGAGCGTCAATCCGGCTGTGGGCGCAAATTTTGACATGCGGATCTGACGGTATGCGTGCAAGGCGGCCACGGAAAGCGGGCGGAATCGGAAAATGAGATAAGAGCGAGGGGCGTTTGGCCGGCAATTCGGCCAGACCCCCTTTTTCTATTGGAAAAAACAGGCACAATTATGAATTTTTGTGAAATTTCTCCGAAAAACTATTGCTTTTTTCGCCTTTTTTTTGTACATTTGTGTTAGAAGGATTTCTGACCAAAGGAGCGGGGAATATGATTTCGAATCAAATTTTGCAGAATACGATCGACGGGTTGAAAGGGATTTCCAGAGTGGAGTTCTGTGTGATGGATCAGGACGGCAAGGAGATTGTCCACACCACGGACATGGGGAACTGTTCCGGCGCTGCGGTGGAGTTTGCGGCGTCCGCTGCGGATTCGCAGGAGATTCAGGGATATCAGTATTTTAAGATTTATGACGAGCAGCAGCTGGAGTATATTCTTGTGGCAGGAGGCGCGGGGGAGGATATCTATACCATCGGCAGAATGGCCGCGTTTCAGATTCAGAATCTTCTGGTGGCATATAAGGAGCGGTTCGACAAGGATAATTTTATCAAGAATCTCTTGCTCGACAATATGCTGCTGGTGGACATTTACAGCCGTTCCCTCAAGCTGCACATCCAGACGGATGTGCAGCGTGTCGTGCTGATTGTGGAGACCGGGGCGGGGAAGGAAAACAATGTGCTGGAGCTGACCCGCGCATGTTTTGGCAATAATGGCAAAGATTTCATTACCGCAGTAGACGAGAAAGATGTTATTATAGTAAAGGAGCTGTCCGAGGCGGAAGCCGGGCGGGAGATCGAGAAGTCTGCCAGAGGCTTGATCGCTTATCTGCGCAAAGAGGGGATCGCCAGCGTGCGCATCGCCTGCGGCACGGTGGTGCATGAGATCAAGGAAGTCAGCCGTTCCTACAAAGAGGCCAAGATGGCGCTGGATGTGGGGAAGATTTTCTTTGACGAGAAAGATCTGGTGGCGTACAGCGAGCTGGGAATCGGCCGCCTAATCTACCAGCTGCCCATTCCGCTGTGCAAGATGTTCATCCGGGAGATTTTCGGGGGGAAGAGTCCCGACGAGTTCGACGAGGAGACGTTGACCACCATCCACAAGTTTTTCGAGAACAGCCTGAATGTGTCGGAGACTTCCAGACAGCTTTTCATCCACCGGAATACGCTGGTGTACCGTCTGGACAAACTGCAGAAGAGTACGGGGCTGGATCTGCGAGTGTTTGAGGACGCCATCACCTTTAAGATCGCGCTGATGGTGGTAAAATACATGAAATATATGGAAACCTTTGAATACTGATCTCGTCGGCAGGAAGCGGCAAGATTGGTACCGGAGGGCGTTCCGCTGGAGGTATGCATGACAAAAAAAGAAATACAAAAGCAGAAAAGGGACGAATTTATAGAAGAAAACGGCATTATCTGTCTGGACAATGTGAGCAAGAGTTATTCCACCGGCGCTCCGGCGCTGAACAATGTGAGCCTGAGCATCAGCCCGGGGGAATTTGTATTCATTGTGGGGGACAGCGGATCGGGCAAATCGACGATGATCAAACTTCTGCTGCGGGAACTTGTGGCTTCCAGCGGCAGCGTTTATGTTATGGGACATGATCTGGGGCGGCTGCCGCATCGCAAGATTCCGCAGTTTCGGCGGAGTCTGGGAGTGGTTTTTCAGGATTTCAGGCTCTTGAAGGATCGGAACATCTATGAGAACGTGGCGTTTGCCCAGAGAATCGTGGAGACGCCCGCGAGCGAGATCCGCAGGAATGTGCCGGCGATTCTGGCCACCGTAGGTCTGGCAGGTAAGTATAAGTCCAAACCCCGGCAGCTCTCCGGCGGCGAGCAGCAGCGGGTGGCGCTGGCGAGGGCGCTGGTAAACAAACCGGCCATCCTCTTGGCGGACGAGCCTACGGGCAATCTGGATCCCAACAATTCTTGGGAGATTATGAAGCTTCTGGAGGAGATCAATGCTTCCGGCACCACGGTGCTGGTGGTGACACATAACAGCGAGATCGTAAATGCCATGCGCAAGCGTGTCATTACCTTGAAAAAGGGCGTGATCGTCAGCGACGAGGAGGAGGGTATTTACATCGATGAAGATTAGTACACTGTTCTACACGATCCGGCAGGGATTTGCAAATATCTTCCGGAACAAACTGTTTTCGCTGGCCTCTGTCGCCACGATTTCCGCCTGTCTGTTTCTGTTCGGACTCTTCTATGCGATTATGGCGAATTTTCAGCATGTGGTGAAGACTGCGGAGGAGAGAGTCTCCGTCTCCGTATTCTTCCATTTTGAGGGGACGGTGGTACCCGACGGCTGTGAGAGCCATGCGGAGGGACAGGTACCCACACAGGAGCGGATCGAGGAGATTGGCCAGATGATCGCCGCCCGGGTGGAAGTCTCGGATGTGGTGTTCGTCTCCGACGACGAGGCGTGGGCGACTTTCGGCAAGAGTTATTTTGGGGAGGACTATCAGGAGGGATTCCCGGATAATCCGCTGGAAGGGTCAAACAGTTATCAGGTATTTCTGAGCGATGTGTCCATGCAGGATACATTGGTGGCTTGGCTGCAGTCCATGCCGGAGGTGAAGGATGTTTATTATTCCGCAGGCACGGCCAATACGTTGAGCGGGGTAAATCTGCTGATCGCTTATATGTCCGTGGGAATTATCGCGGTATTGCTGGCGGTGAGCGTCTTTTTGATCAGCAACACGGTGTCCGTGGGAATCTCCGTGCGCAAGGAGGAGATCAGTATCATGAAATATGTGGGAGCCACGGATTTCTTCGTGCGGGCGCCCTTCGTGCTGGAGGGGATGCTCATCGGCCTGATCGGCGCGGCCATCCCGCTGGGACTGATTTACAGTCTCTACAATTACGCGCTGAACTATGTGTCCGAGCGGTTTGTGGTACTCAGCGAGTTCCTGAATTTCCTCCCGGCGCGGGAAGTGTTCCATGTTCTGACGCCTGTGTCGCTTATTGTGGGCGTAGGCATCGGGTTTCTGGGCAGTATCTCCACGGTGAGAAAACATCTGCATGTGTAGCGTCGATTGAAGACCTTCGGGTCGGAAGAAGGATAAGAGGAATACGAATTTGAAAATTCCGGTGAAGGGCAAAATTTTAATGGCGGGTCTGCTTGCGGCGGCGATGGTGGCGGGCGTGGGATTTTTCCCTGTGCGGGCGATTACTTCGGACAGCATTCGGGACAAGGAAGACCAGATTGAGCAGCTGGAGAAAGACAAAGACAAGCTGGAGAAGGATTTGACGAATCTGGAGAAAATCAAGCGGGATCTGGAAGCGAAGAAGTCCGATCTGAAGAATTATGTCGCGGAGCTGGACGGCAATCTTGCGGAGATCGAACAGAATATTGTAGATCTGAATCTCAAAATTACGGCAAAAAAGCAGGAGATCGACGAGACGCAGCTGGAGCTGGAGGAGGCCGTGGAGGCGGAGGACAGCCAGCATAAGGCCATGATCCTCAGGATCCGGATGATGTACGAACAGGGCAATCCGCAGGTGCTGGAGGCGCTTTTGGAAGCGGGGAGCTTTGGCGGTTTCCTGACCAGAGCGGATTCGATTGAGCGCATCGCCGCCTACGACAGGCGGATGTATGAGGAGTATCAGGCCAATCGGCAGCTGGTGGAGCTTTGCAAGGAACAGCTGGAACTGGAGAAACAGATTCTGGATCAGATGAAGACGAATGAGGAGCTGGAACAGGCCAGCTTGGAGGATCTGATCGAGCAGAAAAACCGCGATATCACCGCCTATGAGACGGACATCAACAACAAAGAGAGAGCCATTGCGGAATATGAACAGATGATTGCGGATCAGGATGCGGAGATCGCCGCCATGGAGGAAGCCATCGCCGAGGAAAAGCGGATGATTCTAGCCGGAAGCGGAGAAGTGATCACCTACGACGGAGGCGCTTTTAAATTCCCGGTGGCGTCCTACACCAGAGTTTCCGACGATTATGGTATGCGGCTGCATCCCACGCTGGGCGTGCAGCAGTTCCACAACGGCGTGGATCTGGCGTCCCCCAAGGGAACCGCAATTTATGCCGCCTATGACGGCAAGGTGGTGGCGGCCACATACAGCGCCACCATGGGCAACTATGTAATGATCGACCACGGTGATGAGCTGTACACCATCTATATGCACGCCTCCGCACTTTATGTGAAGAAGGGGGACATCGTGGTACGCGGCGAGACGATTGCGGCGGTGGGCAGCACCGGGCGTTCCACGGGCAACCACCTGCATTTCAGCGTGCGCAAAAACGGCTCCTATGTATCGCCTTGGGAGTATATATCCAAATAAAATACAATATGCTTTGATGAGAGAGCATAAATAAAAGACAGAAGGATTTGATTGGAATGGAGAACGAAAAAAACAGGAAAGGCTGGGGGTTATTCGCCCTCGGGATGGTGATCGGACTGCTGGCGGCTTTGATTATCACCAGCGTGATTTTCAGACAGAGTGTGAGCCTGTCGGACGAGACATTGGTGGACGCCCGGGTGCTGGAGAAAATAGAGTCGATAGAGCGGCTGATCCACAGCCGGTTCTATCTGTCGGAGATGACGGACGAGGAATTGGAAGAGGGGATCTACCGGGGGCTGATGGACGCTTTGGACGATCCCTATTCCGAATATTATACCGCAGAAGAGCTTGCGTCGCTTATGGAGCAGACGGAAGGCGTCTATTATGGCATCGGCGCAAAGGTGAGTCTGGATCCGGAGACCTCCCTGCCAAAGATCAGCGGCGTGATGGAGGGAACTCCGGCGGAGGAAGCGGGACTGCGCCCGGACGATCTGGTTTATAAAGTGGATGAGGAAGCGACCTACGGGTTGAGCCTGACGGAGGCGGTGTCGCTCATCAAAGGTCCGGAGGGGACGAAAGTGAGGCTGACCATCATCCGCGAAGGCGAGGAAGATTATCTGGAGTTGGACGTTACCCGAAGAAAAGTGGAAAGTCCTACCGTGGAATTTAAAATGCTGGATGATGATCTGGCCTACATTCAGATCACGGAGTTCGATGATGTGACGGTGGATCAGTTTGCGGACGCGCTGGCGATGGCCAAGGGTTCGGATATGAAGGGGCTGGTTCTGGATCTGCGGTCCAATCCGGGGGGGAGCCTTGCTGCGGTGGTAGAGATTGCGCAGATGATCCTGCCGGAGGGGCGCATTGTCTACACGGAGGATAAGGACGGGAAGCGCGCGGAGTATTTCAGCGACGGCAGACGGAAGCTGCAGACGCCGCTGGCGGTTTTGATCGACGGAAATTCCGCCAGCGCTTCGGAGATTCTTGCCGGAGCGATTCAGGATTATCATCTGGGGACGCTGGTGGGTACCACCACATTCGGGAAGGGAATCGTACAGCAGGTCGTTGCTCTGGAGGATGGTTCTGCGGTCAAGCTTACCATCAGCAGTTATTTTACGCCCAACGGACGCAATATCCACGGCACGGGCATCGAGCCGGACGTGGAGTGCAAATTTGACGGGGAGACCTACTACAGCACGGAGGACCGCTATGACAACCAGCTGGAGAAGGCCAAGGAAGTGCTGCGGGGGATGCTGTAAATGATACCAAAAATAAAAAAGGCCGGGGCGGTTCTGGAACGGGCGGCGGACACGGCGCTTCTGCTGTTCTGTATGCCCGTTTTGTGGGGGCTTACTTATTACAGCATACGATACACGGAGGATCTGAAACCGAATTCGGAGATTCCCGTGACCGTGGTGGACAGCGTCTTCGGGAATCTGGTGCTGCTTCTGATCTTTGCGGCGGTTCTGTTTCTGATTTACAGGCTGGGCGTCCGTGCGGCGGCAAGAGGATGGCTTGCGCCGGAGCGGATGCGCAGAGCGGTGGCGGCGGCCGCGGTTCTGGTGGCCGCAGTCAGCATCGGCTGGGTGGCGTTGTGCCATGTGGAACCCCGGGCGGACGGAGAGTCCCTGTGCTATGTGGCAAAGCTGATGCTGGAGGGGCGGTACGGCACCATGACGCCGCCTGGGTATATGTCCTATAATCCCCATCAGTTCAGTCTGCTCTTGGTGATTCAAACTTTATTCCGTCTGTTTGGAGCGGACAACTATCAGGCGTTCCAGTATATGAACGCTCTGTGTATGCCGCTTTTGTTCTATAGCGGGTACAAGCTGCTGTGGCTGGCCTGTGGCAGATGGGAGGCCTGTTTTTACTATCTTTTGCTATTTCTGGGCTGTATGCCATTGTTTTTATATGTACCCTATGTGTATGGGGAGATTACGTCCGTCACTTTTACCATGGTGTTGATGTGGCAGGTGGCGCGTTATTGCAAAGGCGGCGGGAAGGCGAGTGTTCTCTGGGGGACGCTTGCGGCGGCGGCCGCCTGTGTCATGCGCATGAACTCTTTGATTGTGCTGGTGGCGGCTGGTATCGTGCTGTTTGTCTATGCCCTGCGCGCGGCGAAACCGCAGGCGGTGGTCTGGCTGCTGGTGACAGTTGTGTCGGTTTTTGTTGTGGACGGATGCATCCGCTCTTATTATGAGAGGGAATCCGGGCGGGAGGTACTCGACGGGATTCCGTACATCTCTTATGTGCTGATGGGATTGCAGGACGGGCCAAGGGGGCCGGGGTGGTACGACGGGCGCAACTACAATGAATTGATTGAACATGATTATGATACGGAACAGACGGCGTTTGACAACAAGGAGGACGTGAAAGCGCGTCTGCTGGAATTCTGGAACGACAAAGCGTATGGCGTCGATTTTTTCCGGAGAAAAATCCTTTCTCAGTGGAATTCGCCCACCTATCACAGCCTGTACGAGACCCGGCAATTTGACTGTGAGGCCAAGGAACTTCCGGGCATCGTACATCAGATCTATTACGAGGGGGAAGACGCGGTCAAAGATTACATGAACCGCTATCAATTCCTGCTCTATTTCTTGACGGCGTTTTATGCGGCGTCGGCTTTGGCGCACAGGAAGCGGGAGCGTTTTTTGGAGGATCGCATTCTGCTGATCGCCGTGATCGGCGGATTTCTGTTCAGCATTGTCTGGGAGGCCATGAGCAGGTATGTGCTGCCGTATGTGGTGTATATGATTCCTTTGGCGGCGGTGGGCGTCTGGCGGATGCGGGAGCTTTTGACGGGAATAAAGACGAAATGGGATATGATTTTTAGTGGAGGACGATTTTGATGAAATGCCGAGTCGGTGAAAGGTATTGTATGACTTAAGGTTAGAGCTAGGGTAAAGTTTTTGTAGGAAAATGAAATAGATAAGAGAAGAAAGCACCT
>JAMPGV010000002.1 GCA_023663735.1 Muribaculum sp.
ATAGAATACCATGGATGTCCGCATTTGTCAACAGCTTTTGGGAAATATTTTAGAACATTTCGTCCCTTTTGCGCGAAATTTCCCGCTCTCCAAAACGCTGCGTCTCTTCGACAGCAAAATCGAGTATAGCACTGTCTTTTCCGCTTGTCAACATCTAAACTTCAATTTTTACCATCATAAAAGCCGAATCGTATAGGTCTCTGACCCGTCTTTTAGATTTAATGTAAGAGCGTCTACTGCGCCGGCCTTCTCCGCCTCAACCTCGGCCAGAAGGACGAGTTCCTGCGTTTCTCCGTCAGATAAATCCCCCGAATAAGTCAAGAGGTCGTTTTCAAGCATTGTCGTCAGCACATTCCGGGAGTAATCCCCGTTCACCGTGACGCGGCAAAGATTCTGCGGATCCAGCAGATCGATCTTCTGCTCCGTTCCCGATGCGTTCCGCAAGGTAAACCGCAGAATCAAAAGCTGTTTCCCATCGGACGCCTCCACAGCCAGATACTGCTTCCCGCTATAATTTGCCGCCAGATCACACCCGTCATAAACCAGATCCACTCCCTCCGGTAGTTTTAGGCAGCTGCCAAGGCTCTCCGCCGTCAGCTCTTCCGCCTCGCTCCTGTCAACAATAGGCGTCTCCTGAACTGCTTGCTCCGGCGGCTGTTCAGGCGCAGGTTCCGGCTGTACTGCCACAGGCTCCTCCGGCTTCTCCGCCTCCTCCTGAACCTGCGAGAGGTCTACCAGACGGCTTCTTGCCGCCGCGTCATACTTTAATAATGTAATTGCCGCATATTCCCCTATGGCCTCTGCCTCCGCATCCGACATCTCAGGCATCACGTCTCCACATCCGGCCAACAATAAGGCAGACAGGCAGACAGCTGCGATTTTTCTCCTTTTCATCTCAACTTCCTCCTTCTCAAAAGCACTCCTCTATTTTAAAATTGCATTGTTTTCATTCATCGTTCCGGCGGATCCCCCGTCCCCAATGCGTTCCGCCATGGCTTGATTCCGATATTTTTTCTCCTGCCCATGTTCCAGAAGCATATAAATCGTGGCAATTATCAAGGCAATCACGCCCACCACAAAGAACAGGATCGTTTTCTGCAGCACATTGGCTCCCATAAAATCATACAATACCAGCTTCGCACAAATCCCCAGTGAAAGTACCAATCCATAAATTCTCACGGATTTCTTTTGGATGGCAAATCCCATTCCCACACCGATCAGGGCAACTGCCATCAACAGGATGCTGTTCACAATCGGATAGTCCGTCCGCACAACCAATCCCATATACGTGAGAAAACCCATGAACAACAACTGTTTGTGCTTGAGATCCAGCTGATATTTTTTCTGAAAACAGACGACAAAAACGGCCACTCCAAAAATCAGCATACAAAGATAAGTGAGATACGCGTTTTGATATACCGGATTGATGAGGAACAAATAAGCAACCGCCTGCCCTCCCAACGTAAACGCGTTAAAACACAAAATCCCTTTTTCGCTGCCCCGCCATCTTTTCACATTGTTAAACAACAACATAGCCACAAACAGAATGCCCACAAACACCGGAAGCCTCAAAACGGACAACATATGGTTCGCGGCGTAGAACGCAATGGTAAACGCAAGGGATAACTGAAAATAAACATGCCAGTAATTCAGGCAGAGTACGCTCAACAGCAAACCAACCGCCAGCGGAACCGCGGATGCTTCTTTCCAGCCCAACGCCACATACAGACAGGCACAGAGAGTAACCGCCGCGTCGCTCCCATATAAAAAGGGCTTCTTGGCAAAAGAAAGCATTTTGGAGGCCGCCAGCGCCGCCAACAGGAAAATTGCCTTCTCCCAGCTGTTTCCATGTCCCAGATGAATCACCGCCGTCAGGCAGAGGAGCAGATACCATCCCAGCCACTTCTCCTGCCTATGCCGAAGCGCCGCTACGGGGATCAGACAGAACAAAACTACCACGGCGGAACACAGCACTCGATTGAAAAGATAGGGATCCCCGAACCATTCCACCCACGATGACGCAGTGTAAAAATCCGTAGCCAGAAACGCCAGCGCCATATACGCTTGAATCGAGACTCCGTATGCCACACAGATCCCCACATGATCGCTCATAGGGCCGCCGGGCGTCTGCCGTTCCTGCCATCTCACCTGCGCGACAAAAATCAGCTGCATCACCAGAAGGGATACTGCCAAAAACAGCGGCCTCTGCCAGAGTTGCTGCCGCCAGACGGCGTCCGAAACGCCGATCAGTTTCCCCGGACCCTGCGCCCAAGAGAAATACGCAATGAATGTGAACGCCGTATTCAGCGCCATATGCGTCACATGGATGCCCGTGTGCGATTTCCGGACAGGTACCGCCAGACACATGACATTCACAAGCAGAGCCATGACGGCGGCGGTGGCAAATTCCGTCAGCGACAATCCGTTGCCAAGCACTTCACTGCCCGGCACAAGCAAAATACACACATAGGTGGCGATCATGCCCAGAATCCGGTAGGCAGCGGCATCCCGTTTGCGGCTGAGAAGCAGAACTGCCAGCGTGATCAAAAGCGTCAGTCCAAGCGCCGCCCACTGATTAAAATTATGCAGAATCAAATAATTGATCAGCGTCGAAATATACAGCCCGCCCATGCCGATGGCCGAAAAGGTCATTCCCAGCCCCGGCCATCTGCGATACAAAAGCAGTTCCGACAACAACATGACCGCAAGGCATACCGCATAGAGCATCAGCCCCTTGGTAAGTCCCTCCATAAAATACATGCCCAGAAGCACCATTGCCGTCAAGATGAACGCCGCTCCCACAATACTCAACACGGAAACGCCGACGATATATTCCGCGCTGTGTTTTCTCTTGGTTTCCCCGCGGGGAGCCGCCTGCACATAAATCTGAGGCGCAGGCTGCGGCACCTTCTGCTCCTGCGGTGCGGCCTGTACTGGCTCTTCCGGTGCGGGCTGCGGCATTGTCTGCTCCTGCACCGCGGCCTGTACCGGCTCTTCTGGCGCAGGCTGCGGCATCACCTGTCCCTGCGCCGCCCGCATCCGCAGATTACTTTCATACAGTCGGACGTTCCGGTCCAACTCTTCCGTCAGGGCAGAAATCTGCTGTTCCTGTTGATTCAGCCGCCCTTTCAGCTGTCTCAGGTACACCGTAAAATCCGCATCTTGAGAAGACCGCATCAAACCGTCCACGCGCATATGAAGACTTTTCAGCCGATCCTCATCCGGACCCTGCCGGACGCTCCTCTGCTGTTCTTCCAACTGATTAAAATACATTTCCCATCCTCCGTATCTTCCGAAATCCGCCGTCCGGACTCCGAAGCCTCGTCAACGCCGCTCCCGCGCGATCCTTTCGGAAGCCGCAAACCGCTCATATTTAGCCGCCTCCCGCGCCGGACAGCGCGCTTTTAAGTAAATGCCGTCCGCCCGGTATTCTCTCTGCCAAACCACCGCCCGTTCCATCAGCTCGGACAGGATCTGCCCCTGTGTATAAGGCAGGACAAACGCACAGTCGCGATAGTTCTCGAACAGTCTGCGCTCAATCAGTTCCGCAAGCTCCCGGATCCCGATTCCCGCTCCCGCCGCCATATAAATGCTGTCCTTCTTTACCCGGGGAAGCGCGTCCATCTGACATCTGTCCGCTTTATTATACACTATAATCTGCGGAATGTCTCCTATTTCTAATTCTTTTAATGTCTCTTTTGTCGTTTCCATCTGCTGCCTGTAATGCTCATCGGATACATCCACCACATGCAGCAGCAGATCGGCATACCGCACTTCCTCCAACGTGGAGCGGAACGCCTTGATCAAGCCATGGGGCAGTTTATGGAGAAAGCCGACCGTATCCGCCAGCAAGAAAGGCTGTCCGCTCTCCGGCTCGATACTGCGCACGCTGGTCTCCAGCGTGGCAAAGAGCATGTCCTCCTCCAGCACCTGTTTGTCCGGCGACTTCCCGAACTCTGCCAGCATCCGGTTCAGTATGGTGGATTTGCCTGCATTGGTGTATCCCACCAGCGCCACCTGCGGAATGCGGGACGCGCCGCGCTTTTTACGCTGCGTCTCCCGGGCGCGGGCCACCGTGTCCAGCTCCTTTTTCAGCTCTGCGATGCGGTGTTCAATCTTGCGCCGATCCAGCTCCAGTTGTTTCTCCCCGGCGCCCTTGCTGCTCATGCTTCCTCCCGCGCCGCCCTGTCTGCTCAGAGACTCCCGCATCCCCACAAGCCTCGGCAGCATGTACTGAAGCCTTGCCATCTCCACCTGTATTTTGGCCTCTCCCGTGCGGGCGCGCAGGGCAAAAATATCGAGAATCAGATTGGTTCTGTCCATAATCGGCAATTCCAGCGCCTCCGTCAGATTCCGAATCTGGGAGGGCGACAGCGTATTGTCAAAAAGAATCTCCTCCGCCCCGCATTCTCCGGCATATTCCCGCACTTCTTCCACTTTTCCCGTTCCGATATAAAACGCTTTGTTCACCTGCCCCATCCGCTGGGTGATGATCCCTGCCGCCTGTCTGCCTCCGGCCTCCGCCAGACTCTGCAGTTCCCGCATGGAGCGGTCAAAATCCGGCTCTTCGCCGGTGTCCACTCCCACTAGCAGCACTCTTTTGGGGGAATTTATTTTGGGGGAATTCTTTTCCGCATTATTTGCCAACTCCAACAACCGCCCCTCCACCGTCCTTCACTCCTGCACCGTCTCCAGCGTAAACCAGAACCACACGCCGCCCTCCCGGTTCTCCACTCCATATTCCTGATGCATGGAATCCAGAGCGGCTTTCACGATGGAGAGTCCGACGCCGCTGCCGCCGTATGATCTTGTGCGCGCCTTGTCCACCTTATAGAATTTCTCCCAGAGATGGGGGAGCGCTTCCTCCGGTATGGGAGAACCGGTGTTGAACACGCCCACCCTCACCCTGCCGGATTCCTGTTCCAATCCGATCTCTATCACCTTTTCTCCCTCACAGTGATGGACCGCATTGCTGAAATAATTCATGAATACTTCTTCCACCTTGAACTCGTCCGCCCAGACATATACGGACTCGTAATCCTCCATCCGCACTTCTATCCCCTGCTGCTGCGTCAGGATTCTGGCCGACTGGATATAATTCCGGATCAATGTCACCAGATCAAAACGCTCCATGCTGACCGCGTCGTTGCCAAATTCCATCTGGTTTAACGTCAGCAGACGTTTGACCAGCGCGTTCATTCTGGCCGCCTCGTCCACGATGACCTCACAGTAATACCGTCTGCTCTCCTCGTCGTCGTTCACCCCCTCCGACAGCCCTTCCGCATAGCCCTGAATCAAGGCGATAGGGGTCTTTAACTCATGGGAGACATTGGCCAGAAATTCTTTCCGCATCTCGTCGATCTGCTCGCGCTTCTCAATGTCGCGCTTCAGCTCATTGTTCGCAGTCTTAAGTTCCGATATGGAACGCTCCAGCGAGGCGGAGAGTTCGTTGATATTTTCCCCCAGCATATCAATCTCATCGTAAAACCGGGAAGTCCGGTGTCTCTTGCTCCCGTATTTCGCCTCGAAATCCAGATGCACCATGCGGCCGGAAATATAGGAGAGCTGTGCGATGGGTCTGGTAATGCGGCAGGATACCGCCCAGATCACGATACCGCCCAACAGCGCGCCTCCCGCCCCCACATAGCCCATCAGCCGGGTGGCCATGTCCGCGCTCTCCCGGATGCTCTCAAGGGGCGTCTGCATGATAAAAGAGATGCCGGAGGTCAGCCTGCCATACATCTCCAGATACTCCCCCGCTCCCTGTCCGGTAATCTGCACCCGGTAGTCCGCTCCGTCCTCCAGAATCTCCACATCCTCGTGTTCATAGCCGAAAATATATCCGTACATTCTGGCTTCCAGCTGCCGTCCGCCGTTTTGGGACACATATTTGATCTGGGAGTCCACATCCATGATACAGACCGTGATATTATAATTCCGGCAGACCATCTCCAGTTCTCTCACAAAAGATTCCGTCTCATAATTGTCCTGCTCCGCCGCCCTGCGGATCGTCTCGTAGGCGTCCAAAATGATCCTCTGCTTCTTCCGGATGTAATATTCCTCCAGAAACAGCGTGTTCAACACCCAGCAGAGCATGATCACTCCCACCGTCAGGGCGATGAAGATCAGCGCGAACTGAATGCGGATGGAAAACCTTTTTCTCTTTCCTGCCATCGTCATTCCTCTTCGCTGAATTTATAGCCGATGCCCCAAACCGTCTTGATCAACTCCCCTTTGGAACCCAGTTTGCTCCGGAGTTTTTTCACATGGGTATCGATGGTGCGGGCGTCTCCGAAATAGTCGTAGTTCCACACATGGTTCAGGATCTTCTCCCTCGAGAGGGCAAGCCCCCGGTTCTCCATAAAATATGTCAGAAGCTCGAACTCTTTGTAGCTTAACTCCACTTCCTGCCCGTCTATGGTCACACGGTGCGCGCCTTTGTCCAGCGCAATGCCCCCGCAGGACACAAGTTCCCCTTTCTCCTTCTGGCCGCTGCGGCGCAGGATCGCCTCCACCCGCGCCACCAGAATCTTGGGGCTGAAAGGTTTTGCGATATATTCGTCCACGCCCAGCTTAAACCCCTGCAGCTCATCCCGCTCGTCGCCTCTGGCCGTGAGCATGATAATCGGCACCTTAGAACAGGCCCGGACCTCCCGGCACACCTGAAATCCGTCCATCTTCGGCATCATCACGTCCAGAATCATAAGCGCGATGTCCTTCTCCCGGTAAAACAGATCCAGCGCCTGCTCGCCGTCTGCCGCCTCCAGCACTTCATAATTGCTGCGCGTCAGAAAATCCGAAACCAGCTTGCGCATTCTGCTCTCGTCGTCCACCACCAAAATTTTTAGTCTGTCCATCCCTATAAGCTCCCATCTTGTCATGCATGAATCCCTTTCATCCTATCATGCATGTTTGTCCAAAATGTGAAAACTATGCCGTCAATTTGCGTTTAATTCCTGCTCCAGCAGACGCTCCTGCGCCCGGACCGCCTGTTCCCGCTCCGTAAGCTCCTGTTCCCACGACGCGTAACGGTTCGTCAGCGCCCGCTCGTAATTGAGGATATTGGGCTGACTGGCGTTCAGCGCGATGACGAACATGGCGATCAGCGCCGCCGCCAGTCCGATATTGAGTACGACGGAAATCCACAGCGCCGGGGATTTTTTCTCCTGCTGCGGCGCGGGTTTCACCCGGCTGCGAGCCGGGCTGCTCTTCTCCCGAAATTCGTTCTCAAACGTAATATACAGCGGAATGGCCGCCACCTCGTCCGCGTCAATATTCGGCTGATTGATCAGATAGCGCTGCAGGCTCTTTAAAAAGAACAAGCCTACCGGAGACTTGAAAATCCGCTCGTCGATGGCCTTCTTGTAAATGCGCAGAATATTTTCCGGATCATTATAGTCAAGGCGCGCGTTCAGATATTCCACCTTCCGGTGTTCGTTCTCCGCAAGCGCCGCATCCTCCTCCAGCTGAAAAGAATACCCTTCTGCAATGTATCTGCCGGAATCGCGTGTATCTTCCACCCCGCATCCCTCCTGTCCCATCGTTTTTCTCTATTCTAGCACAGATAAAAACGGAACACAAACAAAAACAAAGAAAATTAAACGAGCTGTGAGGAAAGAGGCTTCAGCGCTCTTTCAACAGGCGGATGATGTCGTCATAGTGTTCGGGCTGGTGGGGAAAAGTGCAGTCCGTGCAGATTTTTAAGGGCTTCCCGTCCTTCTCCGCAAACCTCGGGCTGCCCGGACACTGTTCCCGCAGATAAAACGGGCAGTAACAAAACAAGCAGTTGAGCGCTTCCAAGCCCTCATGGCAGGGAAAATATTCACACGCCCTGTTCTCAAAAAAACGATACGAATGTTCCATCCACTGGCCTCCTCACCCCCGCATGTTTTCTCTCCGCCAAACCGCCGCCTTCTCCACAAACGCCCGGGCAAACGCAGGGTTCGACGGATAATACAAATGCGGAAACCCCATACAGTGGGTCTCGTCCTCTATCATACAGCAATATTCCTTTCCTGTCACGGGTTTTGACGCCACCGCGTCCTTTCCGTTCTCAGTGCTGTCATAATAGTGGAACTCATGTCCCTTGATGCGTCCTCCCTCCGGCAGAAAACGGCTCTGCACCTCCCGGAGTTCTATATATCCGAAGCGCACCGGCTTCCCGGTATCGAAACAGGTTCCGGGAAGAACTCCCGCCATCTCATGCCGGACTCCCTCCCTGTCCGCTATGGCCGCGTGCAGATACATAAATCCGCCGCACTCCGCCACCACGGGCATTCCGCGCTCTGCAGCGTCCCGGACGGCGGCGCGCATCTTTCGGTTCGCGCTCAGTTTCCCGGCATACAGTTCCGGGTAGCCGCCGCCCAGAAGCAGGCCGCAGCAACCCGCCGGCAGCGTCTCGTCCCGCAGGAGAGAAAAGTATTTGATTTCCGCCCCGCTCTCCTCCAACAGCCAAAGATTCTCCGCATAATAAAAGCAAAACGCCTCATCCCTCGCCACGGCGATCACCGGCCTGAATCCGCCCCGCTCTCTTCCGGACACCTTGACGCTCCCCGGAATATGCAATGCGGCCGCGCCCTCCGCCATCGCCGCAATGCGCTCCACAGAGACCGTTTTCACAAATTCCTCCGCAGCCGTCCGCAGCCGCTTTTTCATCTCCTCCGCCCCGGTTTCATCGGGCAGAACCAGCCCCAGATGTCTGCTCTTTAGGGACAATTCTTCCCTCTCCGGCAGAAAGCCCGCCACCGGAAGTTCCAATTCCGTCTCGATCAGCGGTTTGACCGTGTCATAAATTTCCTTTGAAATGCGGTTCAGCAGCACGCCCCGGATCAGCCGCTCCCTGTCGTAGTCCAAGAATCCTGCGATCAGCGGCACCACCGAACGCCCCATCCCTTTTGCGTCCACCACCAGCAAGACGGGCGTCTGCGTCACCTTTGCCAGATGATAGGAGGAACCCTCCTCCCGGACGCCGCCCAGCCCGTCATAAAGCCCCATGACTCCCTCCAAAACCGCAAAGTCTTTTCCCGCCGCGGACTTCCAAAAGAGTGTTTTGACCTGTTCTTCATCCGCCAAAAAAGTGTCCAGATTTTGGGACAAAACGCCGATGACCTGTTCGTGGAACATCGGATCGATATAGTCCGGCCCGCATTTGCAGGAAACCACTTTCCGGCCTCTGTCCTTTAACACCTGCAGCAAAGCGCAGACCGCCGTGGTCTTGCCGCTCCCGCTCTTCGGCGCGGCGATCATGATGCGGTCGATCTCCAAAATATTATTCATGCTGTCCCACCGTACCTTTTTCCATACCTTTTCCCGCGCCTTCTCCCGTACCTTTTCCCATACCTTCTCCCGTATCCGCATCGGGCGACATATCAAAAGCGCAGATCCAGACCGGGTTTTCGGCCCGCATCAGATGATGGCTTCCCGCTTTCTGCGCCCTGCTCACCTGCAGCTGCACCATTTCCATGCTCTCCTCTCTACAGATTCCCCCGGACGATAAAAACGTTTGGAGTTCGCAGAGCGTCTCTGTACTGACCGCATTGGCCACAATCCGCATCTTGGGATTGATCTGCCAAAGGGTCTGTAGAATCTCTTTCATCCTGCCCCCGCTTCCGCCGATAAACGCATGGGTCGCCGCCGGAAGCGCCAACAGCCCCTCCGGCGCCTCCGCCTCTACCGCCGTGAGGTTCTGCAGTCCGAATTTTTGAGCGTTTCGCCGGATCAAAGAGACGGCTTCCTCTTTCCGCTCCACCGCATACACCCGGACGCCGCCGTCCAAAGCGGCGATCTCCGCCGCTATGGAACCGGTACCGCTGCCGATGTCATAGACCACGGCTCCCTCGCACAGCCGCAGTTTGCAGATGCTGACCTCCCGCACTTCCTCCTTGCTCATGGGAATCCCGCCCCGGATAAATTCCTCGTCCTTTCTGCCATGGGTCAGCCTCCTTTCTGCCGCGCAGGGATTTTTCACCAGACAGGTATACAATCCCTCCTCCCGCAACGCAAGACACTCCCGGGGCGTATGGCTCTCGATCCGCTCCTCCTCATAGGACAATTGATATCCCAGAACCACCTCGCATTCCGGCATATCATACTCCGCAAGCAGCGAGCCGATCAGATGAACGTCCCGAAGCCCCGACGTCAGCAGAAAAGTCTTGGGGCTGTTCCTGATTCTGCGCACCAGATCCTGCGGCTTCTTGCCATGTATGCTGCAGACCGCCGCATCCTGATAACTCTCCCCGAGCTTAGCGGCCAGATAGGACACCGAAGAAATCCCCGGCAGAATCCGCAGGGACGCCCGCAGACGCCCCGCCCCGATCTCCTCCTGCAAGGCTTCCTGCAAAGCCCCGCAGCCGCTGTAAAATCCGCTGTCTCCGGAAAAGAGAACCACGGTTTTTAAATCATCCCGAAACCAGTATTTGTCCTGTATCTCCCGCAGATACGGAATCACCTGCCGCGCCTGATAATAGGCGCGCTTCTCCAGCGCGGGACGCCGGTTCTCCAAAAGCCGCTCCGCCCCCAACAGGATATCCGCCCCGGCGGCGGCCTGTTCCGCCTCTTTGGTCAGGCATCCTTCGGATCCCATTCCGGCTCCCGCCAACGTGATCTCCATTTGATGACGGCTGCCGCACCGGATGGGTCTGCCGTAGAGTTCCTCAAGTCTCTCACAGATTCCGGCAAAGGATTCCCCCTGTTCTTCCGGCGGACGCCCGATGACCAGAAGCCGGATCCCCGTCCGCCTTGCAGCCTCCACCTTCTCCGGATAACCGCCGGATACGCCGCTCTCCTTCGTGACCAGACAGGAAATCCGGTACTGGCGGATGAGCGCCTCGTTCATTTCCACGCTGAAAGGTCCCTGCATGGCGATGACCTGTCTCCCGCAAATCCCCTGTTCCATGCAGAGTGAAAGGCTTTCCATGCCGGGCAGCACCCGCACATATAATCTCTGTCTCACCGCTTCCAAAGCGCAGTACCGGGCCAGTTCCCGGCTTCCGGTAGTCAGCAGGATATTGCCCTCCGTATGCTCCAGCGCCGCCGCACAGTCTTCGTTTGACTCAAAATAGCGGACGCCGCTTTCCCGCTCTGCGCCGCCGTCCCGTTTCAGCCGCAGATATAAAACCGGGATTCCCTGTCTTTCCAGTGTTTCCACCGCCGCCTTCAGATTGCGGGTGACGTCCTCGGCAAAAGGATGCGTGGCGTCCGCCACAACGGCAAACGCCCCGTCTTTTAGAAACCGCTCCATCTCTTCCCGGTTCATCCTGCCCTGCCGCACGTCTGCGAGGGGATGCCGTTTCAAGACGATTTCGCCGTACTCCGTCGCCACGCAGACCGTGTGCGGAATTTGGGCCTGCGCAAGACATTCCGACAGTTTTCTCCCTTCGGTGGTTCCTGCAAATATCACGATTTTCTGGAATGATCCGTCCATTTCTTCCCCATTTCCGTGCCGCCTTTGGCGCATACCGAATCTGTGTCAACATGGTATCCCCGCTTTGTCACCATCTTCCCGTCGATCAGCTCCGTCCGGGAGCTTCCGATGAAGACCGTGGTAAACATATTGACCTCCCTGTCCCGCAGTTCTTTCAACGTGCAGATTTCCGCCCGCGTTCCCGCTCTTCCGATATTTTCCACATATCCGCAGACCCGCTCCTCCTCGACAGCGCCCAGCAGAAGATCACAGGCGCGCCTTAGATGATCTTTTCGTTTGTGGCTGGACGGATTGTAGAGTACAATCACAAAATCGCCCGCCGCGGCCGCCCGAAGCCGTCTCTCAATTTGTTCCCAGGGCGTCAGCAGATCGCTCAGGCTGACCGTGCAGAAATCATGGCCGAGAGGCGCTCCCAGAACGGCCGCCCCGCTGCTGGCCGCGGTGACGCCCGCAGCCACCCGAAGCTCCGTCTCCGGATAATCCCTGCCGATCTCATACATCAGAGACGCCATTCCATAGATGCCCGCATCCCCGCTGCAGATCAGCGCCACCCGTTTCCCCTTTGCGGCCTCTCGGAAGCATAATCTGCACCGCTCCTCCTCACGGCGCATGGGAGTGGAAAGCAGCTCTTTATCCCGAAACCGCCCGTCCAACAGTTCCAGATACACCGTGTAGCCGATGATCACATCCGCCTGTTCCAGCGCGCGCAGCGCCTCCCCCGTCATCATCTCTTCCCTGCCGGGGCCTATTCCGACAATATCAATCCGATTCATGCCACTCTCCCTCCGTCTGCCAATCCGCCCTGCGCCGCGCTCCCCCTGTCTGTTCTCCGGATGCCCGACATCCCGACAACGAAGCCGACAACTTAGAACGCTTTGCCACGGCAATCGTCATCCCGTTCTCCGCCCGCTTGGAAACCACCAGTTCCCCGCCCGCTCCACAGGCTTTCAGCGCCGCCCGCTCACATACGTTGCCCACGCCCACCTGCGCCTCCACAAAGGCGGATTCCGCAAACTCTCCCGGCACCTCCCGCAACTCCTCCGCCGTGTAAGTGAGAAAATCAACGCCCGCTCTCCGGCACCATTCGATGATCCCCGGCTCGTCTTGTTTCTGCGCAATGGAAGCGAGCGCCAGAATCTGCGGCATCAAAATACCGGCCTCCTGCGCGGTCCTTGCGACCAAGTCCCCGATCTCATCCGCTTTCTTTCCCGCTTTGCATCCCAGTCCGACAAGATACTCCCTCGGCCTTAACACGACAGATGCGCCAAACGTCTCTTCCTTGGATGTAATCAGGACATCCGCGCATCCGGCGGGCGGATACGGAGCAAGCCGGACTCCCTGCGGCGGACAAAGCCCGATTCCGCAGCCCGGCTCTATGGACATCACGATTTCCTGCTCCGCCAGCGCTTTGGCCGAAACCTTTACGATCCCGGATTTGTCCGCAAGATACAAGCCGTTTTGCCGGGCGAACAGATCCACCGCGAACCGGCCGTTTAGATCCGTCGCCGTGGTGATCACCGGCACCGCTCCCGTTTGCTCCGCAAGAACCTCCGCCAGCTCGTTTGCGCCTCCCAGATGGCCGGATAAAATCGGGATGACATACTTTCCCTTCTCGTCCATCACCAATACCGGCGGATCCTGTGCCTTATCCGCAAGAAAAGGCGCGACGGCTCTGACCGCGATCCCGCAGGCGCCGATAAAGAGCATGGCCTCCCGCCTCCGCATCCGTTCCCCGGCCCACGCTCCGACGGAATCTTCCACAAACCGCACCCCTTGATCTCCCTTGGCGTTTTCAGCCTGCAAAAGGCTGCGGCGGCAGGCGCCGCATTTTGTATAAAGCTTTGCTTCCAGTGTCGGCTCCAGCCCTGATTCCGGCTTTGATTCCGGCTCCGATTCCAGTATCCCCGCAATCCGTTCCGAAAGCCGCATTCCGTTTTCCGTAAAGCTGATCACACTCAGTTCCATCGTCTATCCCCCGTTCTCCGAATTCGGTATTGCCGCTTTATCGTTTCTGCCTGTATTGCCGGCTTTACCGTTTTGGTCGAAAAGCCGTCGAAAAATCAGCGGAGTAAAGTCTCGATTTGTCATAATGCCCGTGTGCGATCACATCTCCCACCAATACCAGCGCGGTCTTGGTGATGCCATGCTCCGCCGCCTTCTCATACAGCGTTTCGATCGTGCAGACATATGCCTCTTCCTCGTCCCAGGTGGCCTTGTACACAAGGGCTGCGGGCGTCGTCCCCGCATAACCGCCCTCGATCAGGCGTTCACACAACTCCCGGATCATGCCCGCGCTCAGATATATCGCCATGGACGCCCGGTGCGCCGCAAAACTCTGAATGCTTTCCCGCTCCGGCACCTTGGTCTTACCCTCCATCCTTGTGATAATCAGAGACTGGGAAATCCCCGGCAGGGTATATTCCAGATGCAGGGAGGACGCCGCGCCGAAACAGGCGCTGACTCCCGGACAGCTCTCATAGGCGATTCCCAGCCGATCCAGCTCGTCCATCTGCTCCCGGACGGCTCCGTATATACTCGGATCCCCCGTGTGCAGCCGCACCGTCGTCTTTCCCTGCGTCTCCGCCTCACGGAAGATTCGGATGATTTCCTCCAGCGTCAGTTCCGCACTGTTATGGATTTCACAGGACTCCCCCGTGTAGGACAACAGTTTGGGATTCACCAAAGATCCGGCGTAGACGACTACATCCGCCCGCTCCAAAAGCCGCATTCCCCTGACCGTTATCAGATCAACTGCGCCTGTTCCCGCGCCAACAAAGTAAACCATTCTTCCGCCCCCCTGCTTTCCGCCAGTTTCCCATATTCATTCGCATACAAAATGCAGTCCGCCTTCATACTCCCGCCGCAACGGTTTTCCAGATAATAACAGATGCGCTCCGCGATGTGAGCCATCACCGCCTGTAACTTTCCGCTCTCCTGTAGAATCGGAACCGCTTCCTCCGTGGACGCGCATTCCAAGATCCGGCAGAGCCGCTCCGCATCCACCCGCTCTCCCGCGGCAAACGCCGCCAGCAGTTCCATCCGGCAGTCCGCCTCTCGGGAATGAGTGTTCATAATGCCTCCGGCCACCTTAATCAATTTACCGATATGCCCGGTCAGGAGGATTCTCCGAAATCCAAGCTCCGCCGCCATATCCACCGTCGCCCCGATAAAATTGCTGCACTTCACACTTTGGTCCAGATCATACCCATAGGTTTTTCTCATAAATTCCAAGCCGTAATTTCCCGGCGAGACCGCAACGTAATCAAAGCCGGACATGCTCCGCTGACGCAGTTCGATGCGGATGGTGTCCAGAAGCGCCTGACTGCTCATAGGTTCCACAATACCGCTGGTTCCCAAAATCGAGATGCCGCCTACAACGCCCAGCCGCGGGTTAAAGGTACGCCGCCCGAGCCGTTCGCCCTCCGGCACGGAGATCACAATCTTGAGACGGCCTTTATAATCCGCAATCGCGCAGACCTCCCGCACCTCCCGCTCTATCATTTCCCTTGGGACACGGTTGATGGCCGCGCATCCCACGGGCTGGTCCAGCCCCGGGCGGGTCACTTTCCCCACGCCTGCGCCGCCCTCTATGACGATTCCGGGCTGCCCGTTCTCCGCGGCATCCTCAAGATAACAGACCTCCGCATAAATCCATGCGCCGGAAGTGACGTCCGGATCGTCCCCGCCGTCCTTTTCCACCGCGCAGCTCACCGCGGTCTCCCCCCGCCTGATGTCCCGGATCTTTGCCTCATAGGGAATCCCCTTGGGCGTTTGAATCATCATCTCTGTCTTTTCCCGTCCTGTCAGCAGCATGTAGGCGGCCGCTTTTGCCGCCGCTGCCGCACAGCTTCCGGTGGTAAATCCGTACCGCATCCGCACCCTCCACTCGCCTTCCGCTCATTTTCCGCTCATTTTTCAGCAAGATCCGCCAGTCTTCTCCCACCGTCCTCCCCTGTCTGCAACGCCGCCTGATAGAGAGCCGCATTGCAGATGGCCGCCGCAATATTGCTCCCGCCTTTTCTGCCTCTGTTGATGATATGGGGAATCTTCGTGCCAAGCCAGAGTTCCTTGGCCGCCTCCACATGGACGAATCCCACCGGAACGCCGATCACAAAGGCGGGAGTTTGCCCGCTCTCCTGCCAGAGTTCATACAGCCTGATCAAGGCGGTGGGCGCGTTACCGATGGCAAAAATCACCGGCTTGCGGATGGCAGACGCCTTTTCCATGCTGACGGCCGCCCGCGTCGTCCTCCGCTCTCCGGCCAGACGCGCGACTTCCTCATCCGCCATGAAACAGTGCGCTTCCCCGCCGAAACGCGCCAGCACTTTCTTGTTGATTCCGGCTAAAGCCATATTGGTGTCGGTGACGATATCCGCACCCGACCGCACCAATTTCGTCAAAACGCCCGCCGCTCCCTCCGAAAAACAAAGCGTCCGCGCATAGTCAAAGTCGGCGCTGGTATGGATCACACGCTTTGTGATCGGTTCCTCCTCCGCCGGAAGCCGGATCCCCCTGTCTCGAAGTTCCTCCCCGATGATCTCAAAACTGCGTCTCTCGATCTCTTCCGGCTGCAGAGGTTCTATCTGAGAAAACCGTGACTCCTGTATCTTCTGTATTTCCTGTATCTCCTGTATCTCCTGCATCCTCCGTCTCTCCTCCCTCTCCCCCGTCCCTGATAGGCGTTTGCGAAACTCCAATTTGCAAAGGGTCATTGTGCTAATTGCACATTCAACGCAGACCCGCTTTCGCTCCCACCTCACCGCAAGCGGTCAAGGTGAGAAGCGCTTCTAAGGCTTGCACCATAGGGTGCTTCGCCAAGAAGTGCTAAATCTCACTTCAAGATGCCAAAATACGGCATCAATCGTAACGAAGTTACGTTGTGTACCGGCGGTTCGCTAGGGTCTGCTTATGAATATACAATCTGCACAATTCGGATTCCCCAAAATGTCGTTTCGCAAACACCTACCTCGTCCCTGATGTCTCGTTACAATGCCGCCAGCAGGATCTCGTTCTCCGCCCGGCTTCTGACCGCGATCCGGTAAAATCCTTTTTCCAATCCCCTGAAGTTCCCGCAGTCCCTGATCAGGATTCCTTTCTCCAGAAGCTTCTCGTACAAAAAGGCATCCCGGCTGTATAGCAATAAAAAATTGGCGTCCGACGGAAAAACCAAAAATCCCCTGCGCTCAAGCCTCTCCGCCAAAAACTCCCGCTCCCGCTCCACATAAGCCTGCGTCTGCAAAATGAACCCCGAAAGCTCCGCACAGGCGCATCCCGCCTCCTGCGCAAAACAGGAGAGATTCCACTCCGGAAGCTGCCTTGCTATTTTCTCCCGAAGCGCCGGATTCCCGCAGACCGTATACCCCAGCCGCACGCCGGGAACGGCGAAAATCTTTGTAAACGCCCGAACCACAATCAGACTGCCGAAGCGTTCCGCCTCCGAGATCAGGGAACGCCCCTCCCCGCAGAATTCTATAAAACATTCGTCCAGCACCACATAAATTCCCCGCTCCCCGCAATGCCGCAGGACGCCTTCAAGCATTGCAGGATCCGCCAGCCTTCCGGTGGGATTGTTGGGATTGGCCAGAAACAGAAGATCCACATCCTCCGTGAGAAGCCCGTCCAGCTCCTCCTCTATCCGAAACCCATTCTCCCGCTTTGTCCGATAAAAAAGGAGTTCGCTGCCCGCCGCCTTCGCCGCATATTCATATCCGTAAAAAGACGGGACGGGCAGTACGGTTTTCCTCGGCCGCAGGGCGTGAACCGCCGCCATGAAAAGTTCCGATGCTCCGTTTCCGAACAGCAGCTGCTCTTCCGGCACGCCAAGCATTCCGCTGACTGCCCGCTTTAACCGCTCCGCCTCTATGTCCGGATACCAGCCGCAGGACGCAGCCGCCCGGTGCAGAGCCTCCTCCACAGAATCCGGCGTCCCCAGCGGATTGACATTCACGGAAAAATCCAGCCGCACTTGATTTCTATACCGATCTCCGCCGTGCATCCCCATCCTACATTCCTCCGTTCCATCCCGCAGCCAGTCCTGCCAGCCCCAGCAGGCAGACTGCCTGACACATCCACGCGGCGGCATACAGCAGACGGTTTGCGCGCCTGATATCCTCATATTCCGCTCTGCGCAGAGCGTCTCCGATATAGGGCTTGCGCACCGTTTTCCCAAAATAGCGGGCGTCCCCTCCGAGCCGGATCCCCAGCGCACCGGCGCACACCGACTCCGTCTGTGCGGAATTGGGACTCGCATGGTTCCTGCGGTCCCGCCGATAGATCCTCCACGCTCCCCGCCCGGAGAATCCGTCCCCCGCCAGAAAAGAGGCGGCGATCATCAGCACAGCGCTGATTCTTGCCGGAATCCAATTCATGAAATCATCCAGCCTTGCGGCCGCCCTGCCAAAATACAGATACCGCTCATTCCGATAACCCACCGTGGAATCCAGCGTGTTGACCGCCTTATAAAAAAATCCGAGAACCGGCCCGCCCACCGCCAGATACAGCATGGGGGCAGCCACGCCGTCGGAAGTGTTCTCCGCTACCGTCTCCACCGCCGCCTTGGCCACACCCTCCTCATCCAGACAGGCCGTGTCCCTGCCCACGATCATGGAGAGCGCCCTCCGCGCCCCCTGCAGGTCGCCGTCCTTTAAATGCCGCCATACGTTCATGCTCTCCGTTCTCAGACATTTGACCGCCAACATCTGATAGGTCATCACACACTCCGCCGCTATACCCGCGCAGGGGTGCAGCCCGTAGGCGGCAAACAGGAGCGCTCCCGCCCAGACGGCCGCGGCAATCGTCACAATGCAGGCCAGCGCTGCGCCGCGCCCAAACTGTTCCGCGGCTCCTCCCGGCCTGTAGAGTCTTTTTTCCGCCGCCGCAATCAGCTTTCCGATCAGCCGGACGGGATGCGGGAGCCAATGGGGATCTCCCAGCGCCAGATCCAGAAGAAACCCGGCTCCAAAAGCAATCATATGGCAGAGTATCATCGAACGGCTTATGACAAAACCGCTCATAGCGCTTCCACCGCCGTCATCCGCAGGTTCTCCGGCACGGATCCCCCGCATCGGTATTCCCATTCCATCCTGCACACATATCCTCTGCCGTTGGCCGCCCGGCAGTCAAAATAGTCCCTTTCCCCATAGGAACTCAACAGCGCCATGATCGTTCCCCCGTGAACGACCGCCGCAGCCCGGGCAGGTCTGTCCGCGGACGCAGCGCCGCCCGCCGCCCGCATCCGGCACAGTCCGGCGCACATTCTTGCCATGCCCTCCCGGCACCGCAGGACAAACGCTTCTCTGCTCTCACCCTCCGGGAACGCCCCCAAGCCTCCGCCGTCTAGCCACGCCTGATACCGCTCATCCCCCTGCAATTCCCGGTAAGTGCGGTATTCAAACGCCCCGAAATCCATCTCCGTCCACTCGGGAATCGTCACGGGGTGCAGCGCCGGATATAAAAGCGCCGCCGTCTCCACGCACCTTTTCATGGGACCGGCAAACAGATAGTCCGCCTCCGGGTAAACCCCCTGTTCTCGACAGGACAGCAAGGCCTCCCTTCCGGCCGCCGAAAGAGGCTCGTCCGTCCTGCCCAGATATCTGCCCTCCCGGTTCGCCTGCGTCTCCCCGTGCCGGATGAGCGCCAACGTCACTTGATCTTTTGTCCGATTCCGCATAGAACCCGCTCCACCTCCTCCGCTCTCCGGGCAAGCAGCACAAGAATCCGCCCCGTGCGCTCCCGGTACGCCCGCTCAAAGGCGTCCGCAGGCACGATCCCGTTTCCGATCTCGTCGCAGATGATGATACAGTCCGCATCCCGGTTTAGACGGCTCAAACGGTCCAAATAATCCAAAATCTCCTCCTCCGGACATCCGCCGTCCTCCATCCGCCACCTGACCCAGAGGTGAAAATGATCGATGACTACCATCCCATCCGCCCTTTCGGTGTCGTCCGGCAAAACGCCGTCCCACACCGTCTCCTCCCGCAGATGATATTTTTCAAGCACAAACTTTCGCTTTCCCTGCGCATATCCGCCGATCACCAGCCTCATATCCATCCTCCCATGCTCCCATCCGCTCTCCGGCACCCCCTCCGCCGTCAGCCCAACAAAATCCCGCATCCCGCCGCCGCGGCCAACATCCAGCCTTCGCACACCAGCACAAAATAGCCCGCCGTGTCCCCCGTCACCCCGCCGAACGCCTTCCGGCTGTGATAAAAATAGTAAACCAGCGAAAGGAGAGCCGCCGCCGTGACGGAGAGTCCCGCAGGCAGGAACCAGTACAGCATCAGCCCCACACAGGCAGCGCCCTGAAGGACGAGGGAGACAAGCACAATCCGCTTCCTCGCGCCGTCCGCAAAACGGCGCAGCATTCCGTCCTGTCTGGCCGGCGGAAACGAGACGGCGCTGATCCCGCAGAGGCAGCGCGACAGGAAGAAGCCGCAGCATACGACTTTCATCAGTCTGCCGTCCCGAATCTCGATCTCCGAAAATGCCCCCAGCCAGATCAGCCCGTACAGCGCAAGCAGAATCACTGCAAACGCTCCGATATGGGAATCTTTTAGGATTTCCAGCCTTCGCTCCCGCGGCTGGAAGGAGTGGATGGCGTCCACGGTATCCATAAATCCGTCCACATGAAATCCCCCCGTAATCAGAAGCGGTATGGCCGCAGAGACTGCCACGCGGCACAGACTGCCGACCTGCCACGCGCCGCAGAGCAGCTGCCAGCAGTAAACGGCGGCTCCGGTCACCGCCCCGACCCAAGGGAAAAAACAATATACATATTTCAGATCTTCCTCTTTCCACGCAAACCGGGGAACCGGAATTTGAGAATAAGTGGAAAAAGCAATCAGCAAAGATTTGACCGCCCGCATACCGCCGTCTCCTCCATCCTTCCTATCATTCCTGCCGAATCACATTGCGTCTTTGAGCATGATCGGAATCCCGGCCACAACCTCCACCACCCGATCCGCCAAAACCGCCAGCCGCGCGTTGATCTGTCCCAGAACGCGGATATACGCCATGGTCTCCTGCGTATACGCCGCGCCGTCCTCGGACACATTGCCGCTGATGATGACCAGATGGGCGGTCTCTTCCCGTAACCGCAGAACGTCTCTCACCACCCGTCCCACGGTCTCTTCCTCCGTCTCCGTCCTCCCGCTGCCAAACATCTCGTTTGCGGTCAAATTCGTGACGCATTCCAGCAAGACCACCCGCTTCCGCTCCTCCCCCTTCTCCCCCTTCTCCCATTCCTCCATCTGAAGAAGCGCCTCCGGCAGATCCGAAGCCTGCTCAATGGTGCGGAATCCTTTCCCGCTTCTAAGTCTTCGGTGCCTGTCCGCCTTCCGCTGCGTCTCGCAGTCGCAGATCTGCATGGTCGCCAGATAATAGGTCTGTACCGACTTCGTATTTTTTACATTTTTCATGTCTTTCGCAAGAGAGCGGACGAGTTGCTCCCCGTAGGCGGATTTTCCGCTTCCGCTCCCGCCGATCACCAGTACCGTCATAATGCCTCATACCTCTCATAGGGCTTCATCCGAAGATCCTGAAACAACGTTTTCCCGCGGTAGACGCACAGCGCCATCTCCAGAAGCTCCAGCATCATCACCGCCCCCGTCCCTTCCCCCAGCGCCATTTGTCCGTCTATCACAGGTTCCAGCTGCAGTTCCTCGGTCAGTTTCTCCACCGCCGCCTCTCTCCCTCTGTGGGAGGCGGTCAGATACCGAACCGTCCCCGGTGCGAGCCGCTCTGCAATCAGGGCGGCCGTCATGCTGATCACGCCGTCCAGCACGATCGGCATACGGAACACCGCGCCGCCGATGCAGACTCCCGCAAGCCCCGCAAGATCCAGCCCGCCCACCGTCTCCAGCACCCGCAGAGGTTCCGCCTCGTAGAGTCCGTATTTTGCCAAGGCCTCGTCGATGATCCGCTTCTTGCGCAAAAGCTTCTCGTCGCTTAGTCCCGCGCCTCTCCCCGTCACCGCATCCGCGCTGCATTTCAACAAAGCCGCCGCTGCCGCGCTGCTGGTGGTCGTATTTCCGATTCCCATTTCGCCCGTGGCCAGAATGCGGTAGCCCATCCGCCTGCACTCCTCCACCAGCTCCACACCGGTAAAAACCGCCCGGAGCGCTTCCTCCCGCGACAGGGCCGGTTCCTTTCTGAAATTCCGGGTGCCGCGGCGGATTTTCCTGTCCCATACGCCGGGAATCCGCTCCTCGGTGTTGATCCCGATATCCACGGGAATCGTGTCCGCCCCGATGGCCGCCGCCATCCTTCCCACCGAGGAAGCGCCTTTTGCCATCTGCCGCGCCACCGCCGCCGTGACTTCCTGCCCCGACTGGCTGACTCCCTCCTCCACAATCCCGTTGTCCGCGCACAAGATCAGAACCGCCTTGCGGGAAATGTCAATCTCTTCCGTTCCCAGAATTGCACCGATCCGGGCGGTGGCAGTTTCAAATCTGCCCATTCCGTCGAGAGGTTTTGCGATCCGATCCCAATTCGCCAAAATATTCCGATAGATTCCGCCGTCCGGCGCCTCTATTCCCCCGGCCAGCTCCGCCAGACGCTCTAACGAACACGGCTCACCGCCGGATGTTTGACGCTCGAAGCATTCCATAAATTCCCTCCATATCCAGATGTTCCGATAAACAGTCCGCCAGTTTCTCATACTGGCGGTTCTTGAACTCCTGATAATCCACATAGTTTCCTGTTTCTATCGTAACCCCGCTTCCTTTTCTGGCGGCCAGCGCGCCGATCAGCGCGGAAGCGGCCGCGCCCTTGTCGAAAATCCCGTGAATATAGGTTCCGTACACATTTTCTTCATCGCCGGTAAAAAACGCCCCGTCTCCTCCATGCCCTACGGGCGCAGTGTTCCTTCCGCCCTCCGGGCGCGGTGTTCCTTCCGCCCTCCGGCTCTGTCCCATATGGATCTCATAGCCGTCATAGGCAAGCCCCGAGAGTGCGGAAAAGATTCCCTCTACAGGGTTGACCGTCCCCCGCACCTGACGGCATACTTTCTCACTTTTCCATTCGGTGACGATCGGAAGCAGCCCAAGCCCCTCCATCGAACCTCCCGACTCCACGCCTTCCGGGTCTGAGATCCGCATCCCCAGCATCTGATATCCGCCGCAGATGCCGCAGATCGGTACCCGCCCCGCAAGCTTTTGCAAAACCGCCTCGAAGCCGCCCCGGCGCATCCATTCCAAGTCGCTCATGGTGTTTTTGCTTCCTGGCAGGAAGATCAGATCCGGAGCGCCCAATTCTGACACATTCGTCACATAGCGCACGGACACCTCTCCCATCTGCTCAAACACGTTAAAATCCGTAAAATTTGAAATTCTGGGATAGCGGATAACGGCTATGTCGATCCGCCCCCGCGGCTTTCTCTCAAAACGCTCCGTGAGACTGTCCTCGTCCTCCAGTTCGATCTCCAGATAGGGAACCACGCCCGCCACCGGAACGCCCCCTCTCGATTCCAGCATCTCGATGCCGGAAGTAAACAGGGAAGGGTCTCCGCGAAATTTGTTGATAATGAGTCCCTTGACCCGCTCCCGCTCCTCTTTTTCCAACAGCATTAACGTCCCCAGAAGCTGGGCAAACACGCCGCCCCTGTCGATATCCCCCACAAGCAGAACCGGCGCGTCCACCAGCTCTGCCAATCCCATATTGACAATGTCGTTCTCCCGCAGATTGATCTCCGCCGGACTGCCCGCCCCTTCGATGACAATGATCTCCGCCGCCTTTTCCAACTCCCGGAACGCCCGCAGGATATCCGGAATCAGTCTGCGTTTGTAGGCGAAATATTCCCTTGCGCTCATATTGCCCAGAACCCGCCCGTTCACGATCACCTGCGAACCCGTGTGATCCGTCGGTTTCAAGAGAACCGGATTCATGCAGACGGAAGGCTTGATTCCTGCCGCCTCCGCCTGCATGACCTGCGCCCTGCCCATTTCCAGTCCCTCTTCGGTAATAAAAGAATTCAGCGCCATATTCTGCGACTTGAAGGGAGCCACGCTGTATCCGTCCCGCTTCATAATCCTGCACAGCCCCGCTGTCAGAAGACTTTTGCCCGCGCCGGACATGGTTCCCTGAACCATAATGACCTTCGCCATAACAACCTCCGCCTATGCGCCCCGCGGCACAGACATCCGCAAGGCTTCCTCCGCCGTCCGCCCTTCATTCCCGCAGCTTCCTAAGATACGCAAGCAGTCCGGGGTTTTGGGCAAAACGCTCCTCGTCAATCCCGAAGAGCCGCTCTATAAAGTCCGATGCGAACACCTCCTCCGGCGTACCATACCGCTCCACATACTCCCCTTTTAAACACAAAATCTTATCAGAGACAAGCTTGGCAAGTTCCAGCTCGTGCAGGGACATAATCACCGTCAGTCCCTTTTTCCTGCGCATTTCCTCCAAGAGGGACAAAAACTCCAGCTTATGGCGGATATCCAGATAGGAAGTCGGTTCGTCCAAGATCACGATCTCAGGCTCCTGACAGATGGCTCTCGCCAGCATGACCCGCTGCCTCTGTCCGTCGCTGATTCGGTCAAAATCCTGTCCGCCCAGCTCCGTGGTCCCCGTGAGCCGCATCACCTCGTCCACGATGCGCCAATCCTCCCTCGACAGAACGCCGAACCATCCGGTATAGGGATAACGCCCCGTGGCAACCACGTCCCGGCAGCTTTTCAGCTCCGCCCGCAGCCGCTCCGTAAACACCACCGACAGTTTCTTCGCCAGACCGCTCTCCCTCAGACCGGACAGCATATCCTTCCCCAGCCAGACCGTCCCGCCCAGCAAAGCCAGCTGTCCCGCAATGCTCTTTAAGACCGTGGATTTCCCCGCACCGTTTGGTCCGATAAGACTTAAGATCTCCCCCTTGGGCAGCGTGATTTCTATGTCTTTCACCACCGTTTTGGAGCCGTAGCCCACACACAGCCCGCGGGCCGCAAAATAATAATTGTCCGTCATCGCAATTTTACACACTTTTCCGGATTCCAAAATGTACTCCAATTCATTGCTCCCGAATGTTCCCCGATCTCACTCCCGTTTTCTTTTTATCATGATCCAAAGCACTACCGGCGCTCCGAAAATGGCCGTCACCGTGCTGACGCTCAACTCGGTAGGAGCAAACATCGTCCGGGCAAGCAGATCGCAGAACAGGCAGAACAGGCTTCCCCCCAGAAAACAGGCCGGTATCATCCGGATGGGTTCCGCCGTGTTTAACAGTTTCTTGACCAGCCAGGGCGCAGCGATCCCCACAAAGGAAACCGGGCCGGCAAACGCTACGATACAGGCCGATAAAATGCTGGAAAGCAATACAATACCGATCCGCAGCCACCTAAGATTGACCCCCATATTCCGGGCGTACACGTCGCCCAGCTGATAGGCTCCCAAAGGCTTCGACAGCAAAAATACCGCCAAAACGGCCGGGACAACCACCGCCGACATGGCTCCCACATTCTCCCAGGTCATACCGGAAAAGCTCCCTCTGGACCAGTTGTGCAGATTCACGATGTCCGCGTCGTCCGCGAACGTGACCACCAGCTCCGTGACCGCCGAACAGATATAACCGATCATGACGCCGCTCACCACCAGCAGAGACATGTTCCTGACCCTGTGCGACATCAGAAGCACAAAGCCCATGGAGAGCATTGATCCGGCAAACGCCCCCAAAATCATGACCCCCGACGTCACTCTGGCCGACCTGCCCATCAAAAAGACCAGCTCCAGCGCCACTACCATTTTGGCTCCGGAGGAAATCCCCAGAACAAAGGGACCCGCGATGGGATTGTGAAAAAATGTCTGCAGCAGATATCCCGCAAGGGCGAGCGCCCCGCCGAGAATCAGAACCGCAGCCGCCCGTGGAAACCGGATGTCCCACAGAATCCGGCTGACCGCTTCGCTGCTTCCCCGCCCGGCAAACGCCCCCGCCAAATCCGGCAGCGCAATGCGCACGCTGCCGATACAGATATTCAGGAGCAGGAAAACCAAAGTGCCGGCTCCCAGAAAGAGAAACGCCATAATCGATCTGCCTTTTTTACGTTCCTGCATGAGAACCCCAAATCCTTTCCCCGTCCGCATTTTATTCCAGCCGGAACAGATAGCGCATATCCGTCTCTTCCCCCTGAATCATTCCATGGATATCCTGTATCAAGTCTCCGGCGGAGAGGGACTGCTGGTACATGTCATTTGTGGTACACCAGACATTTCCCTCCCGCACGGCCTTAAAATCCGCAAGCGGGCTGCATTTGTCCAGAAGCTCATCGAGATCTGCCACGCCGCCGTCGATAGAACTGTTGTAGATCAAAAAATCCGCATCCTTTGCACCGGCATAAAATTCCTCCACCTGCAGGTTCACGGTAGAGCGTTTTGTCTCCGGATCGCCCAGATTCTCAAACACATACTTTCCCCCCGCAAGCTCTATCATCTTCGGCACATAGTCGGAGGATTGGCGCACCTGAATCAGACCGTTGGAAGTGACAAAGAAAAACGCCACCGTCTTGTCCGTCTTCTCGTCCGCGCCCACGCGCTCAAGAACCGCCGCCTGTTCGGTAAAAATCCGCTCCGCTTCCGCTTCTTTTCCCAGCAAAGCTCCATAGAACTTCACCCACTCCACACGCCCCAGCGGATGCGGCTCATAGCTGGAATATTCGATCAGAACCGGAATGTCGAACTCCCCCAGCTTCTCCACCACCTCGGGTGCGTGGGAAATCATCCGGTTCTCTATGGCGAGCGTACAATTTTTCGAGACGATCAGCTCATAGTCCGGCTGATTGTATTTGCCGGCATAGAGAATGTCGCCCCGCTCCATGGCCTCTCTGGCCGCCTCGATATACCATCCGTCCGCCTTCTGACCCGAAAATCCGATCGCATCCAGCGCGTCCAGCGCGCGAAACATATCCATCGCCGAGGACGCCACCAGATAAATATCTTTCAGGGGACGCTGCAGCACCACCACGTCCTCCTCCAGATCCCGCGGAGTTTCCCGCCCCTGCGGCACCAGCAAAAAGCGGCCTCCGTCCATCGTAGTCGTCAGCATCACATACCCGTCCGCATAATAGTCCGCCGTGAAATTTTCGGCATACTGAAGCGCCATACTTTTCTCATAGACCAGACTCCCGCCGTCCGATACGGCGCGGGAATCGGTCATGGTATCCGAGTGGAAGGTCAACATGTACTCTATCTCATGAGGTCTGCTCATCGCCACCGTGTCTCCGATCACAGTCATCGGCTCGTCGAAGCAGAGAACGGGGATCTCAAAAGTGGAATCCCCCTCCGTATTCGTCGGCAGATACTTCTCGCCGTCCACGATCATATAATCGTAATTGGGACTGTTCCACCGTACCGCTGCAATCGCTTTTCCGTCCTCTATCCTGACCGTCACCGGCGACAGGATCGCCGCCCTCCCGCTTCCGCCCTCAAACGTCAGTTCCACGCTGTAGACGCCGTCCGCCCAAACCGCTGCACCCTCCGCCTGCGTCTCCTGCAAAACCGGATTCTTCACACTGACCTTGTGGTCATACCATTTTCCTTTGGTGCCGATCAGCGCCAAATCAAATTCTACCTCCAACGCCGGCACGGGTACGTCGAATCCATAGACTTCCTCCGTCAAACCATCCTCATACGTCACCGTATCCACCGTCGGGTCAAGCAGTTCGGCTCCGTCCTGCGCCGCCTCCTTGGCAAGTCCGGGATAGAGATTCACAATCTTCTTGGATCCCAGTGAGATATGGATGGTCATCTGCCCGTTCTCCACGGTCAGCGTTCCCTTGCCGTCACAGGTTTCGTTCACACGGAACATGCTGCTGTCCGTCTGGAACTCAGCCAGATAAATCCCGTCCGGCAGCTCCGCCTGAGCCGATTGCGGCTCAAGCGGATTGCTTGTGTTTCCACAACCGCCAAACAGTACGATAACGCAAAACAGGCAAATGGCGGCAATGAGCCTTTTCTTCTTCATAGCTTCTCCCTCTGTTTGATCTGTCACAAAATCCGGACGTCCCCGAGCGCTACTTGCGGCTCAGAGCGGCCGCCGTATGCGCCACATAGATCTGCCGAACCGCCTCGATGGAGCCAAGGCCTGTGATCTGTGTGTCCACACTGTCAAACTTCCCGGAAGCCTGAAACATGCTGAGCCACGAATCCTCATCCTCCCCGGCCATATCATTGTTGGCATGGTCTCCCGCCACGACCATCAGCGGACGGAGAATGACTTTGGTAAAACCTGCCTGAGCCACCGCGTCGATCACCGCCTCGCAGGACGTCTCCTCCGGCTCTCCCTCCACCGTGCCGATAAATGCGTTGACACAGCCTATGTCCGTCAGCTGCGTCTGCATCTGACTGTAACTCACCTTGGCCGCATGGGAAGTGCCATGCCCCAGAAATACAAACGCCGCGCCGTCCTCCTGCGCATCCGCCAGACTTTCGTATCCCGCGTCCGCAACGGCCGCCGCAAGAATCGCATCCGCAACCGCAGCCTTATCCGCATTGACGATCGACGCATCCGCGCCCACCTCGCCAAGCAGCGGCTCCGCAACCGTTACCGCGTCAAACCGATCCCGATAAGCCTCGACGGCTTCCGTCAGCTCGTCGTACTCCGCACCGTGCATCAGATGCGTGGGCTGCACCACCAGATTCTTTACCCCGTTTGCAACCGCGCGCTCCAACGCCTGTTCCATATTGTCAATCGCTTCGCCGTCCCGCGCCTGCACATGGTTGATGATGATCTGCGCGGTGAAAGCCCTCCTCACATCCCAGTCCGGATTTGCCTCCTGTATGGCGTCCTCGACTGCCTTGATATCCTCCACGCGGCTGCTGTTGAAGGAGGTGCCGAAGCTGACCACCAGAATTTCATTTTCCCCGATACCGTCCTGATTGCGCGGGTCGTCCTTAGAAGCGTCCCCGGTATCCCTGCCGAAATAATCCGGGTCGGCGTTTTCCCCTTCCACCAATTCCTTCTGCGCATCCGTCAGCGCGTCCCACGCGGCTTTCGCCTGTGCGCACTGTGCGTCGGTGTCCGCCGTTCTCTCCTGCACATAGATTTCATCGATCAATGCCGCAACCTCGTCGGCGGCAGCCTGATCCGTATTCGTCCCGTCGTCCGCCTTGCTTTCCCCGGACTCGCTGCCGGCTTGTCCCTGCGCGTCCTCCTTCTGGTTCTCCGCGGTATTGGCCGCAGATTCGGAAGGGGTATTGGCGCATCCTGTAAACGCCAGAGAACCGGCCATGACGCCAGCCAATAAGGCAGCTGCTAATTTCTTTTTCATCTTTTTGTCTCCTTTTGTCTTTTTCTAGTCTTTTAGTTTTTATTTTTTGATCTGTTTCTTCTGCCTTTTTCTTCAAAAAATTTCAAAAAGTACAATTTCAAACAATGCAAAAGAAAAAGCATCAAAAAAATCCTCTCCCACAACGAAAACGCCGTTACGGTAAAGGATTCTACACACAATAAGCCCGCAGGAGCATCCGTAAAAATGCACCCACAGGATTCAACGTACAACCAGTTACTCGTGGTTTGAAACAAACGTTTCCGTACAACATACAGGCAGGTCTCCCGGCTTATAGATCATCACATCCGCCATCTTCCCGGTTTCCCAGTGATATATCGGCTTCTACTCCCTATTTACGGTGACGAGTTCGTACAGGATTTGCACCTGTTTCCCTTTTCACCAGACCAGCGCTTGAAGCGCGGGTCTGACACCTGTATGCGATCTATGTAATTGTCTTATCAGCATGGCATTACGGCCATCCGGCACGGGAAACGCTTTCATCAGCATTTCCCTAAATATGGACTCATTGTAACATATTTGTACCAAATGTCAAGTATCCGATGGAGGGCGGGTAACCCGCAGCAGGAACTTCCGGGATTCTGTTCGGGCAATGCGTCCGGCCGCATCCAGCGCAGATCCCCTCACAACCAATCTTCTCATCCGGCGTCAGCTCGGCGACGAACGCCACGCTCTTTCTCGGCAGCATACAAAAGGCTGCGTTGCAGATGACACGCCCGGCGGCTTCCCCCAGCAGATCCGGCAGAAGCTCCAGCGGCAGCGCTCCCCCGCCGCCCGGAAAATGATACCGGGCCACATGCCGCCGCATATTGCTCCGGATAAAACGGTTATAGGCCTCATACCCCCGCAGCAGAAGTTCTCCGGCCAGCGCCTCGATCATATAGCTCTCCGAAAGGAGTCCCTGCGTTCCGTAGCGGTCCTGCAGACGATCCACCCCGCTCCCCAGAGACATGACCACGTTCTCATATGTCCTATCGGACTCCTCCGTCTCCAAAAGCCCGGTCGGCGCTTCTTTCCGCTCCCAGAAAGCCTCCCTGCGCAGAAGCGGCAGAAGCTCCTGCGCCACAGCCCGCAGCTCCGGCATCCGAGCCTCCTCATAATGAAATTTGCCGCACACCCGCTCCAGAAAAGCGGGCGTCCGCAGTTCATCCAGTACCTCCGGGAAAAATTCCGCCATCCGTCCCGCCCTCCTGAATTGATTATGACATTTATGACATATGTCGATTATGCCGTGCAACGCAAAGTTTATACTTCAAACTGCGTCATTTCTTCCTGTGTCAGCGGTCTTTCAAGCTACTTTGATAATAATCATCCTAATGTTCCTGCTGCTTCCTCAGCCTGCCTAAAAATATTTATTGATGAGTAATTGTTTCAGCTTTTGAATATAAAAAAGCCGATATATCAATATCTTCAAAAGGGCAGAAGATCTCTTCGAGATATCTGACCGCTTGTCCAATACTGATCACATCCGCTTGACATTCAAGCTGTTCAATTAACTGCATGGAATACTATATCAGGCTGCGCACTTTTGTCAGTCAATTTTTTACTTGACTTGCTGACCCTGACACCATGATTGACCTCTATCCATCTTTGAATAGCTGCATAAGACGATTGCGAAATGATATTTTCTGGAATCCGAATTGTGCAGATTGCATATTCATAAGCAGACCCTAGCGAACCGCCGGTACTTAGATGCCGTATTTTGGCATCTTATGTACCGTTGCGGTGAGGTTGGAGCGAAAGCGTGTCTGCGTTGAATGTGCAATTTGCACAATGACCTTCTACGAAATGTAGCGTTTCGCAAACATCTAAATAGCTGCATAAGTGAGAGGACAATCCGTGTCATCCTGTCCGGCATCGTACCCCGATGTGTCAAGTACAATGGCAAACATGCCCTTGTACACTGCGATGCCGTCGATTTGAACGGTGTCAGAACAGAGTTCAAAGAAAATCTGAACTCTGTTCGACCGTTTTGATTTAAATGGAGTAGACGGGAGTCTGAACCCAACGGGTTCGACTCGCCGAGTTGCTTTACGAGTGGAGTAGACGGGAGTCGAACCCGTGTCCAAAAGCCCATTCCCTGTACTTCTACTATCATAGTCCGTTATTGTGGAGATACTTGCGCAAGCAAGTTTCTCCTCTTCCCTCATTTGGTCGGAAACGAACAGCCGGCCAAAATCAGTAGCTTCATGATACGCCCATGTGCGCAAAGCTTAACACATGTCGTTTCTCACATCGTCGATGCCCGGATTCCGAAGTGTGAGTGCCCCGGAGCGGACAAGCCGCCTGAGGCGGCGTCACCTACAGCTTAGGCTGAAACTAGTTCAGCTTAGGCTGCAAGTGCATACTGATAATTGTCTTCAGCGTTTAGTTTAAGTTTGCCATTTAACGCATTGCGTGCGGATAGCTTCTCCAGCTGCAAGACCCCTGTCGAAACCTTTACTACCCCATATTTATGAAATTGTCAGAAAGCGGATCCGGCATGACAGACCCGCAATTCCTGTTTGGTAACGCAATTATACCAACTATACCTGCTCTCGTCAACACCCTTTTTGGGTTTTTCCATTTACCACTTTTTGGGGTTTTTCATTTGCCAATGTTCTCAAATTTTTACGAAATCTTCTTGGCCTTAATCATCTTCTTGTTTTCATACATACGGACGTCTGCCTGCTGGTATACGTCCATCAGCATCTCTTTCTCCCGGAGCTTGTCATAGACCGCATAGCCGCTGGCGATACTGATGCGAAAAGGCCGCCCCTCCACAGTGTTGTACTCATCCATAGCCCTGGTAAAATCGGCAATGACCTTTTCACAGCGCTCAGTCACATCCTCGCCGCACAGGATACCCACAAACTCGTCGCCGCCGATCCTGTAACAGGCGCCTTCCGCTGCTTCCACTGCAGTCTTGATGATTTCCGCGCTGCATACCAGCAGCTCATCTCCCCTCTGATGGCCCTGATTGTCATTTACAAGCTTCAAATCGTTTACATCGAACATCACAATGGCAATTCCGGAAAGCTGCTGTTTTTCCTTTTCGAGTTCCACCAGCCGCTCCTGAAAAGCCGTCCGGTTGCCGATACCCGTCAGGCCGTCCCGATAGGCGAGCTGGCTGACAAACTCCGACTGCACCCCGAGTTTTACCGCATTGATCATCTTCTCGAGGCTGGAGCTTCCGTAACACAGTATGAAAATCAACAGCCCGATGCGCACAAACATGGCGCTGTCGGTGTTATTGCCCATATAATACCTTATAATATCAATTCCCGTGGCGAAACAAATCCCCATGAGTCCGATGGTTCTCAAAGCCTTATAGATGTTCCTGATTTTACTTTTCCCCGCCCGATAGGCGTTCTTCAGAATAGAATACAGCAGGAGGGCGGCTGAGATCGCCAGTATAATATGGGAAAAGGTCAGCGTCTCATGATAATCCATCACCCCTGTAAAATGCAGGGCTGTGCAGATGACAAACTCCGCCGCGGACAGTCCGCAAATCCCAGAAACTATCACTTTGTGTTGAAAGCCGAAGGCTGCGTCCAGATAAAGCACCAGCGGAATCGGAATCATAATCAAAGAACAACAGGACAGTGTCTGCAGCAGTCTGCTGTCGTCGGTATAAAACTGTAGCAGATTCGTCTCCGACAGGCACCAGATGGCGATGCTGATGGCGAACAGCCCCAGATAAAGCAGCTCGTGATTTTTATGCATCTGCAGATTCGCCGGGATATCGGCAATAATCAGCAGCAGCCCCGCAAACAGCATGAGCAGACAGGTGGAAAATGCCACCGCCTTGCCGGTAAAAGTGCCGACAATCTGCCCTTGTGCCGCTCCCAGATAGAGATTGTCTATACATGCCCTGCCGTTCTCATACACGGTATGAAAACGCAGCTCCACAACTTTGCCCGCATCACTGTGGTAAAGCGGGACATAATTCCATCTCGTGCCGGAAGATTTATTGTAGACACTGCTCACCCGGAGCTTCGGCTCATAGCGCAGTTCTCCGTCCACATACACCTGATAATTAATATTTTTGGTCCGAAAACAAAGGGACATCCCCTCCCCCATGTCATCCGGCAGACTGTGATAGACACGCTGTTCCCGATAGGGTTCCACAGAAGGAATTTTATTTAAATGGCCGACGTCCGCCGCGCTGCCATCCTCCAGATACCATCCCTCGTCAAAGGCAATATTGCCCTCGGAGAGTACATCCGTCGGCGACTTCCCCTTGTTGACCACCGCAGCCCATATCAGCAGGAACAAAAAGAAGGCGGCCATAATCGCATAAATCATGTGATAAAGTCGATTTTTCTTTATGTTTGTGGTTTCTATCCCGGTTCTGCTCATCTTCGTTTCTCCAGTCCGTCCAGCTCGGTTTTTTCTCATGTATGCATTTTATTCTAACATATAAATCCGAAAAACACAAATCGCCGAAACAATCGCAATCCCTGCGACTGCAGCAAAAGCAATTCTCAGCCGGATACCGGGTGGCCTAAACCGCTATCAGCACACATCATGCTTCCTCCGATTGGCGCGTCACAGATTCCGCACCTTGAACTCCCGCTCCGCCTCTCTTCTGGCGTCCTTCTTGGCGATGCTCTCCCGCTTGTCATAGAGCTTCTTGCCCCGGGCCAGCCCGATTTCCACCTTGACTCTGCCCTGCTTGAAATAGACTTTCAGCGGCACCAGCGTATAGCCTTTTTCCTTGATCCTTCCCTCCAGCCGGTCGATCTCCCGGCGGTGCATCAGAAGCTTCTTGACGCGCAGCGGGTCTTTGTTGAACAGATTTCCCTTCTCATAGGGACTCACATGCATCCCATAGACGAACACTTCCCCGTTCTCGATGCGTATAAAACTTTCCTTGATACTGCATTTTCCCATGCGCATGGATTTGACTTCCGTGCCGTGCAGAGCCACCCCGGCCTCATAGCTCTCCTCAATGAAATAATCGTGATACGCCTTCTTATTGTTGGCGATCAGTTTCTCCGTCTCTGTCTTTGCCATGGTTCCTCCCATTCCGCCGGATCACCGGCTCGAAATCTATGGTGCGGTTAAACCGGTCGCACCCAGCCACGCGGACGCGCAGCGGCATTCCCAGCTTATATACCTGTCCCGTGGACTCCCCTACCATCTCATACTCTCGCTCATGATAAGAAAAATAATCTCCCGGCAGTTTGGAGACATGCACCAGCCCCTCCACGGTATTCGGAAGCTCCACATAAATCCCCCAGGACGTGACGCCGGAGACCACGCCGTCAAATTCTTCTCCGATGCGCGCCTCCATATACTCCACTTTCTTCAGCTTATCGGTCTCCCGCTCCGCCTCGTCTGCCCGTCTCTCGAGCTTGGAGGAGGCTTCCGCCACGCCCGGCAGGATGTCCCTGTAATGGGCGGCGCGTTCCCCGCTCATCCGACCCCTGAGCTGGTCTTTGATGATCCGGTGAATCTGCAGATCGGGATACCGTCTAATGGGCGAGGTAAAGTGGCAGTAATGCTTGCAGGCAAGGCCGAAGTGACCGCTGTTTACCACACTGTATTTTGCCTGTTTCATGCTTCTCAAGGCCAGTCTGGCAATCATGGGTTCCTCCGGCGTACCCGCGATTTTCTCCAGCAGTTTCTGAATCTCTTTGGGATGCACTTCCCCGCTTCCCGCCTTGCCGCCCCGCTTGTCCATGGATTTCATATAATAGCCGAAATTGTGGATCAACAGCGACAGGCTCCGGATTTTCTCCGCATCCGGCACATCATGCACCCGGTAGAGAAAGGGCAGTTCCATCCAGTAAAAATGCTGTGCCACCGTCTCGTTGGCCGCCAGCATGAAATCCTCAATGAGATCTGTCGCCACATTGCGCTCGTAGGGCTTGATCTCCAGCGGACGTCCCTCTTGGTCCAGCAGGATCTTGCACTCCGGGAAATCAAAGTCGATAGAACCTCTTTTCTGCCTCTTTGCGCGCAGCAGCTTTGCCAGACGCGCCATCTGCTCAAACATCGGGAGAAAGTCCTCATATTCCGCACGAAGCCGTCCGGCTTCCGAACGGTTCTCCGAACTCTCCATCCCGCTCTCCGCACTCTCCAAAAGTATACGCACCGCCGTGTAGGTCATGCGCCTGTCCACGCGGACAACGGACTCGAAGATCTCATAATCCACGATCTCTCCCGTGCCGTCAATGGTCATGAGACAGCTCAAAGCCAGCCTGTCCTCCCCCGCGTTCAGCGAACAGATGCCGTTGGAAAGCACATGGGGCAGCATGGGAATCACACGGTCCGTCAGATAGACGCTGGTGCCGCGCTTTAAAGCTTCCCTGTCCAGAGCGGAATGCTCCTGCACATAATTGGCCACATCTGCAATGTGTACCCCCAGATGATAAAAATGCCCGTCAAACGTCACGCTCACCGCATCGTCCAAGTCCTTGGCGTCCTCGCCGTCTATGGTCACCATCCTCACATCCCGAAGATCCCTGCGGCCCGCGCAGTCTGCCTCCGTCACGGCTCCCGCCGCCTTCTCCGCCTGCTGCAGTACCCGGCCGGGAAATTCGACAGGCAATTCATAAGCCTTCACAATGGACAAAATATCCACGCCGGGATCGTTAATGTGTCCCAGAATCTCCGTCACTCTCCCCTGCGGGTTGCGACGCCCCCCGCTGGATAGGCCTTCTCTCGCTCCGTCCGGCCCGAATCTGTAATCCGCAGATCCATAGCCCGCATTCCCGCAGTCCACGGATCTGTAGTCCACGGACCTATAGTCCACGAACCTATAGTCCGTAATCTCCACCACCACCTTATGCCCCGTCACCGCCCCCTTGGCACATTCTGCGGGTATGAAAATATCACAGGGGAATTTCCCGTTATCCGGAACGACAAATCCGTATCGGTTCTTGGTCTGCTCATAGGTTCCCACAAGGGTGGTGATGCCCCGCTGCAGGACGCGCAGCACACGGGCTTCCTGCCGCCTCCCATGGCCGCCGCGGGCAGACGCGCGTCCTGTGGAATCTCCGCCGGACAGCAGCTGCACCTGAACGATGTCCCCATGGAAAGCATCACCTGTCCGATCTTCCGGAATGAACAGATCTTCCTCCCGTCCCTCGACCTGCACAAAGCCGAACCCCTTGGCGTGGCCAATGAATGTTCCCGTGAGGATGCTGCCGTCCCCTCTCACATATTTCCCTCTCGGAGTCAGCATCAAGCGTCCCTGCAACACAAGTTCCTGCAGAAGTTCCGACAACTCTCCCCGTTCCGCCTTGTCCACCTGCAGAAAAGCGGCCAGTTCCTTCTCCTTCATGGGACGGTAGAACTCCGCCGCCACCAGCTCGCAGATTTTCTGCTTCCGCGCTTCTTTTTCGATATTTGCGCTATCTTTGCTACGATTCTCTATGCTATTTGCTATGCTATTCGCTATGCTATTCTCCATATCATCCCTTCTATTATCCAACCGTACTCTAAACCCTTCCCTTCTTTAATCACAATAATGGAACGTTTGGCAAAATTGAGCAAAAGAAAACACCCTTTTACAAGAGTGTTTGTCTTACGTGCTGTCAGGTTCTCAATAGATGTTCAAGTTCAGCAGTACCGCGAGCAGGATAAACGACACGGCCAATACCTTGGTCAGCTTCACCAGAAGCCCCTCCATGGAACGTCCTTTATTCTTGCCCCAGTAGGTTTCCGCAGCGCCGCTGATGGTTCCAAGCCCCGCCGACTTCCCTTCCTGCATCAATACCAACACAACAAGTGCAACACACACTACTATAAATATAACGGTCAATACGATCTTTAATGCTCCCATTTCACACCTCCTAATGTCAAGCAGATTTAATAGTACCATAAAATGCAAATAATTTCAACAGGATTTTGAAAGAAAATGGGACAAATCAAGACAAATTCAAGAGGAACCAAACGCCATCCAAAAACAAACGGCGCGTTCCCCGGACAATCTGCCCGGAAAACGCACCGTCCTGCACAGAACGCTCCTGTGCGCCCTGTCATTTTGATTGACTATTCAGCGATATCGGCATACATGAAGTACCAGTAACCGTATGCGGAATGCCAAGAACCGGTGATCTTTTCGCTCTGCATCCAGAAGTCATTGTAGTATGCAAGAGGAATACATCCCGCCTCTTCCATCAGAATGTCCTCCGCCTTGTGAAGGGCTGCGGAACGCTCTGCGGAATCCAGTGTGGTTCTTGCAATATCCATAGCGGCGTCATAATCCGCATTGGAGAATTTACCGTCGTTGTTGCCGTTTGTGGAATACAGCAGATCCAGCATATTGGAGGGATCACTGTAGTCGCCTACCCAGCCGTTGCGGGCCACGTCATACTCCTGCGCGCGGCGCATCGGGGTGAAGCTGGACCACTCTACGATATTCACCTGCATGTCGATGCCAAGCTCGGCCCACGCCTGCTGCAGATACTCTGCAACCACTTTGTGGTAACCGGAGTCATTGGTGGTATATGAGATGCTGGGGAAGCCTTCTCCGTTCGGATAGCCTGCGTCCGCAAGAAGCTGTTTTGCCTTCTCCAGATTGCCTTCATAATCGGAATTGTCGATATAGGGCTGGCCGTTGTTTGCATTGTCAATGAACTCTTTGCCGTCGGTATCGATCCAGCCGGGACCCATGAAGTTGCTTGCAGCACTGTAGGTACCCTGCATCAGCGTACTTGCCACATACTCGCGGTCGATTGCCAGATTCAGCGCCTGACGCACCTGCTTGTTCTGGAAAACCTCTTCCGTGAGATTCAGGTTGATATAATAGGTACCGATAATCGGCTCCACATAGAACTCGCTGTTGCCTGTAAGGCTGGGGATCTCCTCGGTGGGAACATCCTTAATCATCAGCACTTCCTCTGTCTGATATGCGCTGTATGCGGCGTTGGAATCCTCGATCAGGTTGAAGCGGATGCCGTCCAGTTTGATCGCATCGGCATTCCAGTAATACGGGTTCTTGCTCATCAAAATATAGGAGCTGGGAACCCACTCGGTCACATAGAACGGGCCGTTGGAGACATAGGTCTCGGGATTTACCGCCCAGCTGTCCCCGTTTGCCTCAACAGTCGCCTGCTGAACCGGACTCAACGTAGCGAATGCCGCAAGGCTGCCGAAGAAAGAACAGGGAGCGTTCAGGGTAACTACCAGCGTCTGGTCATCGGGCGCCGTCACCTGCAATGCGTCCAGATTGCCCGCGATGGCATCCTCATATCCTTCCACCATGCTCAACACCGTCTCCGCATAGGGAGCCGCTACCTCGGGATCGCACACGCGCTTCCAGCTGTACACAAAGTCATTGGCGGTCAAATCGGATCCGTCGGACCACTTTAATCCGTCGCGCAGATGGAATGTCCAGACAAGTCCTTTCTTGTCGCCCTCTTCATCATCGTTTACTTCCCAGCTCTCGGCCTGACCGGGCTGGAGCGTGCCGTCCTGACCCACGGTCAGCAGACACTCAAAATTGTGGAGCAGCATATTGCCGCCGTCTACCGCACTGTTCAGCGCGGGATCAATGGTCTCGGGATTCGGTCCGATCTGAACGGACAGAATCTTGCCGCCGGCGCTCTGGTTCGGATTCTGGTTGTCAGTCACCGCAGAACCGGAGCTGTTTTCCGCCCCCCCGTTTCCGCTAGGCTCGTTGGCATTACCGCCACATGCGGCAAGACCCATCACCATAACTGCGGAGAGAAGCAGGGCAATGATTTTCTTTTTCATACTTTTTCCTCCTCTTTCCTATCTATAAACAATGCATACAGGCCATCCTATATGCAAATGCTTATCCAAACCAAAAATACATATGGTCTATCATACAACAACTAATTGCATTTGTCCAGATGGTGACAGGCTGCAAAATGATTTTTTTCCACCTCTCTCCACTCCGGCGTCTCGCAGGCGCATTGTTCATCCGCATAGGGACAGCGGGTGCGGAACCGGCATCCCGACGGGGGATTCAAAGGGCTGGGGACATCTCCTTCCAGCACGATGCGCTTGCTGGCCCTCGCCACCTTGGGATCGGCGATGGGGATGGCCGAAATCAGGCTCTTGGTGTAGGGATGCAGGCTGTGTTCCGTCAATTCATAGCTGTCCGCCAACTCCACCAGATTGCCCAGATACATCACGCCGATGCGGTTGGAAATATGCTTTACCACGGACAGGTCATGGGCGATAAACAGATAGGTCAGCCCAAGCTGCGCCTGCAAATCCTCAAACATATTGATGACCTGCGCCTGAATGGACACGTCCAGCGCGGAAATCGGTTCATCGCAGACGATGAACTCCGGATCCACCGCCAGCGCTCTGGCGATGCCCACGCGCTGCCTCTGGCCGCCGGAAAATTCATGCGGATAGCGGTTGGCATGTTCGGAGTTGAGTCCCACCCGCCTGAGCAGCTCGATGATCCTCTCGTAACGCTCCTGCTTGCTGCCCGCCAGCTTGTGGATATCAATGGGTTCCCCCACGATATCTCCCACCGTCATGCGGGGATCCAGACTGGCATACGGATCCTGAAAAACGATCTGCATCTTCTTGCGGTAGGGCATCATGTCCACCGCAGTCCGCTTCTTTCCCTCGAATTTTTCAAATATGACATCTCCGTCATAAACAATTCTGCCCTCGGTAGGTTCATACAGACGAAGCAGCGTTCTGCCCGTGGTCGTCTTGCCGCAGCCGCTCTCTCCCACCAAGCCCAGCGTCTCCCCCTTGTCGATATGGAACGAGACATTGTCCACCGCCTTCACGAACTTTCTATTCTTGCCAAAGCCTCCGGCGGGAAAATATTGTTTTAAATGTTCTACCTGTAACAGTTTATCACTCATGAGCCGCCTCTCCTTCCATCATCTGCTTCTGGTTCAGCCAGCATTGGGTGTAATGATTCTCCCCGAATTCCATGACCGGCGGCATCTCCCGCAGGCAGATCTTCATGCATTGCCCACAGCGCGGCGCGAAAGGACATCCCTTGGGGGGATTGAGCAGGTCGATGGGCGTTCCCTCGATGGGAATTAGCCGCTCATGCTTGGTGGCGTCGAGTCTGGGAATGCTCCGCAGGAGTCCCTTGGTATATTCATGCTTCGGTTCATAGAAAATCTCATCCGTCGTGCCGTACTCCACAATGCGTCCCGCATACATCACGGCGATCTTCTCACAGATATTCGCCACAATCCCCAGATCATGGGTAATCATGATGATCGCCATCCCCAGCCGTTCCTTCAGATCCATCATCAACTCCAGAATCTGCGCCTGAATGGTCACATCCAGCGCCGTGGTCGGCTCATCCGCGATCAGAAGCTTCGGCTCGCAGGCCAGCGCGATGGCGATCATCACACGCTGCCGCATACCGCCGGACAGCTCATGGGGATACTGTTTCAGACGCTTCTCCGGCTCGTTGATGCCCACCAGCTCCAGCAGCTCTTTCGCGCGGGCATGAGCCTCGCTCCGGTTCTTGTCCGTGTGGAGCAGGATGACCTCTTCGATCTGGTTCCCGATGCTGTAAACCGGATTCAGGCTGGTCATCGGATCCTGAAAGATGATGGCAACCTCGTTGCCGCGCATCTTCCGCATCTCTTTCTCGGTCATATCGTTGATCCGGTGTCCGTTAAAGTCCAGCGTACCGCCGATCAACTTTCCGGGATGCGCCGTCAGCCCCATCAGGCTGTAGGCGGTGACGGACTTGCCGCTTCCGCTCTCACCCACGATGCCCAGCACTTCTCCCTCTTTCAAATTGATGCTCACGTCATTTAAGGCCTTCACCTCTCCCGCCGGGGTAAAGAAGGAAAGGCGCTCATTTTTAATTTCAACCAAATACTCGCTCATGGCGTTTCCTCCTTAATTTTTCAGCTTCGGGTCGAAAGCGTCTCTCAGTCCGTCCCCCAGCAGGTTAAAGCTCAAAATAATCAGGCTGATCACAATAGCCGGAATAAACAGCAGGTACGGATAGGTCTCCATACCGTTGATCGCGTCGCCGCACAAACTTCCCAGCGAAGGCAGGGGCGCGGCTACGCCCAGCCCCAAGAAGCTTAGGAAGCTCTCCGTGAAAATGGAAGAGGGAATCTGCAGCGTGGTAGTCACGATCAATGTGCCGATACAGTTGGTGAGCAGGTGTTTCTTGATGATCCTGCCGCCCTTGGCGCCCAGCGCCCTCGCCGCGGTCACATACTCGCTCTCCTTGAGCGTGAGTACCTGACTGCGCACCATGCGGGCCATGCCCACCCAGTACAGCAGGGCAAACACCACAAAGATGCTGACCATATTGTATCCGATAATCCGGATCCAGCCAAAGCCCGGAACCCCCGCCAGCGCCTCCAGCGGCGCTTTCAGCGTGATGGACAACAGCACGATCAGAAGGATGTCCGGCACCGTGTAAATCATATCCACAATCCGCATCATCACCATATCGACCCATCCGCCCGCAAATGCGGCGATGGAGCCATAGGCGGAACCGATGAGCAGAATGATCACCGTAGCGATCAGACCCACCAGCAGAGAGATCCGGCTTCCCACCATGATACGGATGGCGTAATCACGTCCCATACGATCCGTCCCGAAAATGTGGGGGAACACTTTCTCTCCGGCCTCGATCGCAGCCTGCTCCTCCTCGGAATACTGCATGGGCCGCAAATTGTTTGCACCCTTGGTCTGGGTGCTGTATTTGTAGGGATAAAACATCGGAACGATAAACGAGAATATCATGATGACGATAATGACGACCAAACTTACCATGGCCACCTTGTTCCGCAGCAGACGGCGGAACCCGTCCTTCCAGAAACTCACGCTCTCCCGCATGACCACAAGGCTCTCTTTTTCTTCCTCGGACGCCGGGAGAAAATCCTCGGGCTTGATATTTAACTGTAAACTCAAAGGGTTCTTGTTCATCTCTCCACGCTCCTCACTTCAACTGAATTCTGGGGTCGATCAGCTTGTAGACAATATCCACGACCACGTTCATAAGCACCATGAAGGTCGCAAGGAAAATCGTGGTTCCCATAATCATGGTGTAATCGCGGTTGGTGATCGCGCTGATAAACTCCCTGCCAAGTCCCGGAATCGTGAAAATCTTCTCGACGATAAAGCTTCCGGTCAGCGTGTAGGCGATCATCGGTCCCAGATAAGTGACCACCGGCAAAATAGCGTTGCGCAGCGCGTGTTTGAACAGACTCACCTTCTGGGAAAGTCCCTTGGCCTTGGCCGTGCGCATGTAATCCTGCCCCAGCACATCCAGCATGGAGGAACGCATCAGCCGCATGATGTACGCGGTGGGATAAAACGCCAGCGAAGCGACCGGCATAATATAACTTTTCCAGCCCGTGAGACCCAGCGTGGGAAGCAGCCTTGCCCGCACGCCCAGAAAATACATCAACACGGTGCAGACCACAAAACCGGGTACCGCAATGCCGCAGGTGGAGACCACGCTGATGATGCTGTCCACCGCCTTGCCACGCTTATAGGCGGCGACACAGCCAAGCGGCACGCCCAGACACAGAGCCACCAGTACCGCCAAGCCTCCCACCCGCGCGGACACGGGGAATTTGCTGAAAATAATGCTGCTGACGGTGCGGCCGCGCTGCTTTAAGCTGTCGCCGAAATCCCCGTGCAGAGCGTCGGTGATATAGGTAATATATTGCTGGCCCAGAGGCTTGTCGAGACCGTATTTCGCCTCCAACGCGGCCTGCGCCGCAGGGCTGATGGCCTTCTCCGACATAAACGGCCCGCCCGGAACCAGATTCATCAGGAAAAATGTCAACGTCGCCACCGTCCAGATCGTGACAACCGCCAATAAAATTCGTTTTATGATGTATTTTGCCACTGTAACACCTCTCTCGTCTGCCCTTCAGAATTTACTTGATCTATTTCCTTCTATTTGCTTTCGGTTCACTTTAGCAAATTACCTTGTCAAATTCTCGCGGGCTATATACTTAAATATTATAATGATGGGAGAGATTTTGTCAATAAAAAAGCCCTAAAACCGTTCCAAATGGAAGATTTTAGCGCTTTTTCGCATTTACATTTATCGCAATTTGTAATCATTTGCGCCAGCCGATTGACGCCGGCCATCGGACGCCGCTCAGGCCAAAGACCCGCCTATTTCTTAATCAATAAGGATTTGCCGGTCATCTCCGCCGGCTGTTCCTTCCCCATGATCTCGATCAGCGTCGGCACGATATCCGCCAAACAACCGTTCTCCCGGAGCGTGTATGCCTCGTCGTAGTTGACCAGAAGGAAAGGCACCTGATTAGTCGTGTGGGCGGTAAACGGCTCGCCCGTCTCATAATCCACCAGCATCTCCGCATTGCCGTGATCCGCACAGATAAACAGCACCCCGTCCACTTCTTTCACGGCCTCCACGGCCTTTCCCACGCACTCGTCCACCGCCTCAACCGCCTTGACAGCCGCGTCCAGCACGCCGGTATGTCCCACCATATCGGGGTTGGCAAAATTAATGATAATCACGTCATATTTGCCGGAGCGGACTGCGTCCGTGAGCTTGCCGCACACCTCATAGGCACTCATCTCGGGCTTCAGGTCATAAGTGGCCACATCCTTCGGGGAATTGACCAACACCCTGTCCTCCCCGGGATTCGGCTCCTCCACGCCGCCGTTGAAGAAAAACGTGACATGGGCATACTTCTCCGTCTCGGCGATCCTAGCCTGTGTCATGTGGTTGGCCGCCAGCCACTCACCGAAGGTATTGGTCACCGCAACCTTGTGGAACGCCACCTCCTTGTTGGGGATGGTGGGGTCATAATCGGAGAAGCACACATAGGTGATATCCTTCCTTGCGCCCCGCTCAAATCCTTTGAAATCGTCGTCGCAGAAGGCTCTGGTGATCTCTCTCGCCCTGTCGGGACGGAAATTGAAGAAGATGACGGAATCCCCGTCCTGCACCGCAGCGCCGTCCTCCGTGACGGTGGGCTTTACAAACTCGTCGGTCTCGCCCCTGTCATAGGACTCCTGAATACCGCAGATTCCGCATTTGGCTTTCAGGCCCTCTCTCTTGGTCAGGGCGTCGTAGGCAAGCTGCACCCTGTCCCAGTTATTGTCCCTGTCCATGGCGTAATAGCGCCCCATCACCGATGCGATGACGCCCACGCCGATCTCCTCCATCTGAGTCCGCAGCGCCTCCGCAAATTCCTTTCCGCTGGCCGGGGGCGTGTCGCGTCCGTCCAGAAAACAATGCACATAAACCTTCTCCAGCCCATGCCGCTTCGCCAGCTCCAGCAGCCCGTAGAGATGCGTGTTGTGGCTGTGTACGCCGCCGTCGGACAAAAGTCCCATCAGATGCAGCGCGCTGCCATGCTCCCTGCAGTTCTCCACCGCATGGAGCAGCGCAGGATTCTCAAAGAATGTCCCGTCCTGAATCTCCTTGGTGATGCGGGTGAGTTCCTGATATACGATGCGTCCCGCGCCCATGTTCAGATGCCCCACCTCGGAGTTGCCCATCTGCCCGTCAGGAAGCCCTACCGCCATGCCGCTGGCATTTCCCCGCACAAAGGGACATGTCCGCATCAACTCGTCCATCACGGGCGTCTTGGCCAGCGCCACCGCGTTTCCCTCCTGCCTCTCGTTCAATCCGTATCCGTCCAAAATCATCAACACTACAGGTTTCTTGCTCATTTGATTTCCTCCAGATTTCTAAGCTTTTTCTAATTAAACTTTTTAACAAGTTCTTTCCAAAACTAAACTTTTTTCTTAACAAAGCCCTTCTTAACTAAGCTCTTTTATCAAGCTTTTTATACTAAGCTTCCCCTGACCAAACTTTTTTAACCAACAGCATTATACGCTGATTCTCCCAAAACCGCAACTATTTTCTAAAACCGTCTGCTTCCGGCTGCCCCTGACTTCTCCGGGAGAAATTCCGTCCAGAGAGCCGGCAGCTTCCCGCATCGGGCTTCCTTTTCCATCGCCTTGACCATCGCTTTGACCATTGCGCCATACTCGGCAGAATCCCTGCACTCCTGCGAGGACAGATTACGCGCTTCCGGCACACCGGGAATCGAACGAAAGAATTCGTCCAGACAAAAATAATTGTAATAGATTTCCTCCCCGAACCCGTCCTCATCCGGCGAATCCCGATCCGCAAACTCCCTGACGATCATTGCCCGGTTCCGGTCGATGCCCGCCAGCAGATACCGCCCGGCGGGCCGAAATACCAAAAAGCCCAGCGCGTTCAGTTCCGCTCCGCTATAGAACCCCGTGTAATGGCGCGCCCTCTTCCCGGGCAGAAAATTCTGATACGGAATCGGAAGAGACTCCAGAAACCTCGGCTGTTCCAGCATCCGCTCCCGCAGCGTCCTCTGCGCCTGCGGCTGTCCGTACATGGCCGCCCGCAGAAGCCACAGATCCGCTTCGGGGGATTGCCCCCGCGGATCCTGCCCCCGATGCATGGCGGACAATTCCAGCATCGCATCCGCATCCCCGCAGGCACACTCCGCCGCCAAGTTCTGGAAATGCGCCCTGTACGCGTATTCATCCCTAAATTCCATCCGATCCTTCCTCTCTGTATCCGGTCGTCTCGCACAGGGTCATCATACCATATTCGGAAAAACCGCGCAACTCAATATTTTTCCGTTGCTTTTTCCGGCGGGATGATTTACAATGTTCTGACAGTCATTAGGAAGGGGAACCCGACATGATCACATTATTCGCCAGAATTTTTATTCCGAACCGCACACAGACGGACAATCCCAAAGTCCGCCAGACCTACGGTATGCTCTGCGGCGCCGTGGGGATCTTTCTGAACCTCCTGCTCTTTGCGGGTAAATTTCTGGCTGGAATCCTGAGCGGCTCCATCGCCATCACGGCGGATGCCTTCAACAATCTCTCCGACGCCGGTTCCTCCGTCGTGACCCTGCTGGGCTTCAAGCTCGCCGGGCAGAAGCCCGACTCCGACCACCCGTTCGGCCATGGACGGCTGGAATACATCTCGGGGCTGATCGTGGCTTTCCTCATCCTGCTCATGGCGCTGGAACTGTTTAAAAGCTCCGCCGCCAAGATCCTGCATCCCGAGAAACCGGAATTTTCCGTTCCGGTCGCCGCGGTTCTGCTTCTGTCGGTGGCCGTCAAATGTTATATGGCATTCTATAACCGCCGGATCGGCAGACGCATCGACTCCGTTGCCATGACTGCCGCCGCAACGGACAGCTTGAGCGACGTATGCGCCACTTCCATCGTCCTGATCTCCCTGTTTGTCTCTCATTTCACGGGCTTTGTGGCGGACGGTTACTGCGGCGTGGCCGTGGCGGTCTTTATCTTTCTGGCCGGCATCAACGCAGCCAGAGACACCATCAATCCGCTGCTGGGGCAGGCTCCCGATCCCGCTTTTGTCAAACAGGTGAACGACATTGTCCTCTCCTACGACGGCATCATCGGCATCCACGACCTAATGGTACATAATTACGGTCCGGGACGCATTCATCTCTCCCTCCATGCGGAGGTACCCGCGGACGGCGACATTCTGGAGATGCATGACCTGATCGACCTGATTGAACACCGCCTGCGGGACGAACTGCACTGCAGCGCCGTTCTCCACATGGATCCCGTGTGCAAAGGGGATCCGGAGACCGACCGCCTGCACGCCATGGTCGAAAACCTGCTTGCGGAGATTGACCCCTGTATCTCCATGCACGATTTCCGCATTGTAAAAGGCCCCACCCACACCAATTTGATCTTTGATGTGGTGGTGCCTTATGCTTACAAGCTCTCCGACAATGCGCTTGTGGAGATCATCACGTATAAAATCAAATCCGAAAACCCGGACTACTTTGCCGTGATCGACGTAGACAAAAAGTGATCTCTTTGAAACCGGGATCAGCTGTTCTCGTTCACATAAATCTTCGCGCGGCTCTGGATGATGGCCGCCACGTCTTTCGCACTCTTCTGTCCCTTATAGAAAGCGCCCATCTCCTCCGTAATAATGTTTGTAATATCACTGTTGTAGTATTGTCTGGTCTGCACGGAAGAGATAAAGGTTTTCAGCTTCTCGAGCTGTTCCGGCGTGAGGGGATCCAAGATCACCTCCTCCTCATTGATCCATGTGGTATAGTTGCCCTCCACCTCTTTGCCGTCCTCATCCGTATAAGTGGGATTCTTGGCGGCCTCTGACACCTTCTCGTCAAAATACTTCTTGCTGACGGGAAGCGCCCACCGCAGCTCCTCCTTCTGGTATTCATCCGTAAAATAGTACCGCATGAAATCCCACGCCGCATCCAGATTGGGCGACTTGGCGGCCAGCGCATAGGTAGTTCCCGTGTTGATGACCGATCCCGACCCGCTTGTGGTGGGGAATCCCACATAGGTGATATCCTCCCCGAAGTTGCCCATCAGATAGACCAGACTTGTCGCTTCGCTGATATAGCAGCTCGACAGCAGCGTGCGGTTCTCCCGGTACTGATTCTCATAATAGGTATACCAGTCGCCGTCATAATAGTCGTCCGCCAGCTTCTCGGGCAGAGTCTTGGCATACTCCATCAAAGAGATAAAGCTGTCGGAATCAAATTCGCAGGTTCCGGTGGACACATCGATAAAGTCATTGCCGCAGTAGAACATTACATTGCTGATAAACTCGCTCTGGGTCATATCTCCGCTAAAGAGCGTTGCGCCCTCCGGCAAGGAAGCAAGCACCTGCTGCGCCCTCTCCATGCTCCAGTCCGCGCCGTCCCCCACGAGGGAAGTCTTGGCCGCATAGGACTGCACTTGGAAGGACGGGACGATCTCATAGAGTTTTCCGTCCACTTTACATGCCTCGAAGACATTGTCCATAAACTCTACCTTAGACAGCTCTTCATCCTTCTCGATCAACTCTCCGATATCCGCCAGCAGTCCCTTGGAAATATAACTGTCCAGAGACATATTATAGCTCTCCACGACGAGAATATCCGGCATGTTCCCGGAGATGATATCGTTGTTCAGCTGCTTATATCCGGCGTCCCACTCGTCGTAATTATTGTATTGATCGTAGGTGCGCAGCACGATCCGATGGGTAGTGCTTGTCTTGTTGAAGTCCACCACACGCTTGCGCAGATCCGAGTCAATGTAGTTGCCCCCCAGCACCATCACGTCCTTGTCGGGAATATCCTCCGGATTCACCTTGGTGAAGAGTCCGCCCCTGACCGTGCTGTTGTAATACTCATCGTCATACTCGCTGTAGAATCCCAGAAAATGCTCATCATCCAGCGGCACAATAGAACTTAAGTTGTTCGTATCCATGTCGGAGTTCACATAACTCATGATCTGAGTCGGCGTCTCATCCCCGAGATGATACCGGTAAACGCCCAGTGTGCTGGCGTAAATCAGATCCCCCTCGGGCGTCACGCTGTAACTTCCCATATTATAAATCAGCGAAGCGGGAAGTTCCACCGGTTCCTCCGCCGTCTTGCTCTGCAGATCATACACCGTCGCATACATCTTGGACCAGTCGTCCTCTTTATAGAAGGTCATGAAGAGTCTGCCGTCCGGCATCACCGTACACTGATTATTGTTGGCAAAGAACTCCTCCATCTCCCGATCCGGCTTGAAATCGGATGCATTTCCATCCGCATCCACAACCAGCTGACCGCACTCGTCTCCCGAAATGACCAGAACCGTGCTGCCGTCGTCCATTCCCGCAATGGCCGTCACATAGAACCAGGTATCCTCGTTTGAGAGCAGCTCCAGCTCGCTCTCCCAGAGCATGTTCCCTTCCAGATTCCAACAGCACAGAAACTGCTTACGCTCGCTCACATAATTGTCCGGATCGGTATAGTCCTCAAAACTATAGTTCTTCAGTCCGATGACGCGGCTGCCCGACGCAATCTGCATGTTGTTAAAGGATGTGTACTCGTATGTCTGCGGATAGTCTTCTTCGCCCGCTTCTGAGCTTTCTTCTGGATCTGCCGCTCCCGCAGACGGCTGTGAGGAAGCTTCTTCCGTCTCGTTCATGGACGTCTGCAGCTGATACACCTTCAGATCCTCTCCGGTCTCTGTGGCGGAAATCAGATTATAAACATTCTCCCTCGATTGGTTGCTGTAGTTATAGCCCCGCAGGATCAGATAGACCCGGCCGTCGGCCTCCATGACGCTCTGCACATAGGTGTCGTCGCCCGGAAGCTGCACTTTGCTCAAGTCAAATTCCTGCATCCGATAGACGTACTGTTTGGCCAGCTCGGAATTGATGCCGCCCTTCTTGCCGCCGCCTCCGCTGCCTCCCTCTCCGTCGTCCCTCTGCTTTCCCCTGCAGGCGCACAGCCCCATGCACAGGGTAAACGCCAGCGCGATACATAGCACTCTCTTCCACTTTTTCATAATACTCTCCCTTCTTTCTCTCCTCTAAAAATAGTTTGTATCCAGACGTTTGCAAAACGATATTTTTCGAAATCCGAATTGTGCAGATTGTATATTCATAAGCAGACCCTAGCGAACCGCCGGCACTTAGATGCTGTATTTTAGCATCTTATGTGCCGCTGCGGTGAGGTCGGAGCGCAAGCGTGTCTGCGTTGAATGTGCAATTTGCACAATGACTCCTTGCAAATTAGAACGTTTCGCAATCGCCTAATCGTTTGTGTCTTTATAACAGCTCATCCGGCAGTTCTTTTGGATGCTCTTTCCGCTTATTCTGTCTCCGATAATAGCGTTTCTCTTGAAGGCGTTCCAGCTTGTCTTTGAGCTTGTGCCATACGTCTTTGAACGTCCATCCCTTATGCCGCCACCAGAGGATGAAGAACACCAGCGCCAGAATGACCGGATACAGCAGAAAGATCAACATAAACACCGTGATCAGCCCGATCATGTCCTCGTAGCCTCTGGCCACGTTCTCCCAGTAGGGATAGATGATCGCCCGCCCGTTCATGGAACGGGTGCCAAACGCCCCGATGACTTTGAGCCGATTCAGCAGCCGGAACCGGGTCGAATTCTCGATCACTTCCGTCTCCATCTCGTCGCTGCCCAGCTGTTCCTTCACATGCTTGAGGGCGAACTCCTTCACCGGATTAGGCATGACGATCTCATAGTGATTGATGCCCTGACTGCTCCCGTAAGTTTCCAAAGTGCGCATGGACACATAGACCCTCGTGCCGTCCAGTCCCGCCTTCTCCATCAGTTTCCCCTGCGGGCGCTCAATCACGCCCGACACAATATGGGGTACCCCCGCGATATACACGGTCATCCCCGCCGCATTGTTGGAGCCGAACAGCTGCCATGCGGCGTCCTGATCGATCACGCAATAGTCGCTGTTGAGATCATTGCCGGAAAAATATGCCCCGTAGAGAAGCTGCTGGGGATGAAACAGGAAAAAGTCTCCGCCGACCCCCAGCGCGTCCGCCTCCACCCTGCCAGTCTCCCCGGTGAGGGTGATCCTGCCTTCCGCGCTGTAGGCGTCCGCCCAGAGTCTCGCTCCGGCGTTCTCGGATTCCTGCGTGATGGAGGATTCCTGTAAAAAGCTGTCCAGCGAATGTTCAAACTCCTGCAGGGTATCTTCCGTCACCCGCGCGTTCACCGAGAAAAAACAGCTGATCTGCGCCACGCCGCCCTCCTCGCTCCACCGTTTGGCCATCTGCTGATCCGTCAGCCCGGATATCATATGTCCCGACACGGCCGCCAAAACCAGAAACACCAGAAAGGATACTCCGCCGGTAATACCCAGTATCAGTTTTCTCATAGACCGATTACTCCTTTACCGATTTCCCTTAATTGTTGGCCAGTCTCACCTGCTTGCCCGCCTCCACGGGAGCCGTGGAAGTGGTGATCACATATTCGTAGCCGTACAGCGGCGCGCTGATTGCGGAGCGGTTATCGTCGCTGCCTAACACTTCCACATCCACACGGGTGGCGATATAGCGGTTGCTGAGCGGTGTGCTTTTGGTCTCCACCGTGAGAATGAATTTGCCGTTGTTGTCCTCCCGGATAGCGCTGTTGGGTACCGTCAGGTCATAGTTGGCGCTGCGCTGTCCCACGGAGACGTTCAATGACTGCCCCGCGGTCACCTCCCCCGAGATATCGAATGTCAGCAGTTTATTCTGGTTGGGATTCTGCGGATCGGGCTTGATGTTCGAGAGAACCACATTCACATCGTCATAGCGCCACGAATTCACAAGTTCCGCCTCATCCCCGACAGACAGACGTCTTGCCTGTTCATTGGTCACCGTAAACTGCATGGTATAGCCCTTGCCCTCCGGCTGGATGGTAAACAGGATTCCGTTGCCGGGCGTGTCCTCGCCGGACTTCACGTTGACGTCGATAATGCTTCCGGACACCGGCGCAGTCACGACGCCGTTCACGGACTCACCCTGCTGCTCCGCCATCTGCTCCTGCAGCTTGGCGAACTCCTGCTCCATCTTCAAATCATCAATCAGCCGCGCCTTGGACTCCTTGGCGTCATCCAATCTCTCCCCGCGGCTTGCCACCTCTTTCGTCCAATTGGAAATCTGGTCTTCTACATTCTCACCGCTGCTGTTGAGTTTGTTGTTCAATGCATTCTTGGCTTTTTTGAGGGCTTTCTCCAGCGGTGGAAGCTTTTCTTCTTTAAGAGGTTTGAGTTTAACCTCCAAATTCTCGACTTCGCTTTTTAATTTATCATTATTTTTCTTTGCTGTATCCTTTTGTACCTCAGTCACAGCAGGAACCTGCTCTCCCGCATCGTTCACAATCAACAGATTATTATTAATCATATCCTCATTTTGTTTAATCAGCTTCTTTTTGTTCTCTATTTCATCCTCGATTTCCTTTATCTCGTCAGCCACCTCATCATAAGCAGCCTGTGCCTCGTCCACCTTTTTCTGCTCCTTCGTTGTATTCGGCGTACCGCCGTTCGACTGCTGCTCTTTCCATGCCGCCAGCGTATCTTCCGCCTCCTCCAGCTCGTCCTCCAGCGCAGCGATCTCCGCATCCTTCGCCTGAACCTGATTCTGATAGGCCGCTATGGACGCCAGATTCCCGCTCTTGATATGCTCCAGAACGGAACTCGACAATTTGCCCTCCAAAATGCTGAGTTCCACATCCTTTACTTTCTCATCCCACTGCTTCCTGAGCGCCTTCAGTTCCGTGTTCTCACTAGACGCCAGATAGCAGAGCGCATCGCCCTTCTGCACGATATCTCCTCTTCTCACCTCGACGGACTGCACCTCGTAAACGCCCGTGGCGGTGGTGTCCCCGGTAGTCTTGAGCTTCACGCTGTAGGGATCCCCGCTCTCCACGACGCCGGTTCCCCGGATCTTGGCCGTGATGGTTCCCGATTCCACATACTGGGTCGCCACTTCCGGCAGAGAGTAATTCATAATCGTGTTGGAGAAAAAGGTGAGTACCAATAGCACGCTCAGAAAAACGATTGCCGCCGTCTTGACCCATTCTCTTTTCTTGTTACTCTTCTCGTTCATTGCTCCTCCCTGGCCTTTCCTTCCTGTTCTGTTTTCTATTTCCCTGTTTTCTATTTCCCTATTTTCTATTTCCCTATTTTCTATTTCCCTGTTTCCTTTTCCGCTTTATCTTCTATTCGCTTCCTGCCGCCCAAGATCCTATCCCTTGATGCCGCCCTGATAGGTGATGCCGTCCACCAGATATTCCTCCCCGTACAAAAACACCAGCAGGCTGGGAACCATGTAGATCGTTGCCACCGCGAACGCCAGCCCGACCTCCCCCGCATTGATCTTGCTGAGGAACACGGACAGCGGGTGCGTCTCCGCGTCGGACAGCAGAATGAGCGGCTGCTCCACCATGTTCCAATAGTCGATAAAGACCAGTATGGCCGCGGAACACAGCGCGCCCCGGCACAGGGGCATACAAATTTTCCGAAAGATCTGCCACTCTCCCGCACCGTCGATCTGCGCCGCCTCGATGACCGAGTAGGGAATACGCTTCATGAACTTGGTCAGAAGGTACACCGCAAACGGCGAGAAAATGCCGGGGAGCCAGATGGACCAGTAACTGTCCAACAAGTTCAGCCAGTCCGCCACCAGATAATTGGGTACCAGCGTCACCTGATAGGGCATCATCATCAAAATCACATAGGAGAAAAAGATGATGCCCCGGATTTTCCCCGTGTATCTGGCGAACCCGTAGGCTGCCAGCGACGCCACCGCGAGCTGGAACAACACGATGGGTCCCACCAGTATCACCGAGTTCCAGAATTTCAGAAGATAGTCCGGACTCTTGAAAAGCACCGTGATATACTGAGAAAAGGACACCATATCCGGTATGAATTTCAAATTGACCTTCTCCGCGATATACACCTTGCCGCCGTTCTCGTTCACCGCGAACACGGAACCGTAGTTAGCGGAGATCTCCGAGGAGGACATAAAGGAGTTGGTGATGGTCAACACGATGGGCATCAGGAACAGAACCGCAAACCCGGCTGCGATGGCCGTGGCTATGGCAATCTTGACAATGGACCACATCTTCTTTATTTTCTTTATCTGCCCGGCTCTGAGGGCAGGATCGGCATTGTTGTTCTTCCGCATACCGCTACCCTTCCACATCCTTTCCGAAATGATTCTCCACGACAAACATTGCACCGATGATGACGATCATCACCAGCGACATCATGATCGCCGCGGCAGACAAAGTCTGATAATCCAGATTTCTAAACTTATTGTTCATATAATGCTGCAGCATATAGATAGAGTCATGGGGATAATCCGTCGTCAGCAGATAAATCTCCCGGAAAATCTTAAAGGAACTAATTAATGACATGATTGTCACAAACAAAATCGTGGAGGACAGATACCGGATTTTGATGTAAAAAAAGGTCTGCAAAGGCGTCGCACTCTCCAGTCTCGCCACCTCCAGAATATCCTTGGGGACGCTGGCCAGCGCCGCCATAAACAAAATCATATTATACCCCAGATTCTTCCACAAAAACAGCAGGACGATGACAATGGTGGAATATTCCGATTTGAACCATTCGATCTTGTCCACGCCGAACACGCCCAGCACATCGTTCACCGCACCGTTGTAGTGGAAAAGCACCTGCCAGATCAACACCACGGACGCCACCGGAACCATCATAGGACTCAAGAAAAAGGTGCGGAACTGGCTCCTAAACGGAAGCTTTGCCTCCAGCACAATCGCCAGCATCAGCGACAGCACCACCGACAGCGGCACCGCGATCACGGAAAAGCGCACCGTATTGGACACCGCAGTCCGGAACGCGCCGTTCTTGACCACCTGCGAGAAGTTCTGTAATCCCACAAAATTGTTGCTGATGGGATTGTCAACCATGGAATAAAACACAATCACCAGATAGGGGATCAGAAAAAACACCAGTACGCCAAGAAAGCTTGGGGCTATGAAAAGCCCCGAGCTGAACTTGCGCTTCCGGATGATTTTGTTTGTCTTGATTCTCTTTTTCAAAACAAGTACCTCGAACTCACATATTCTCGTTTACATAGACCTGCGCGCGGCTCTGGATCACACCCGCCACATCCTGAGCGGAACGCTGTCCCTTGAAGAACGCCTGTGCCTCCTCGGTGATGATCTTCAAAATCTGCGTATCGGATCCCGCCGAAGGACTGGCCGTCCGAATCAACGCCTCCAGCCTGTCAGCCTCCTCGTCCGTGGTCACATGATAAGTGTACATCCAGTCGTCGCCGTATCCGATACCGCCGCCCGCGCCCTCGATCAGCGGCTCGCCGTCCTCATCCAGAATCTTCTCGCCGTTGTCATCCAGCACATATTTGATCTCGGTGGCCTTGGCGCGCGCCTCGGCAAACAGTTTCCGGTTGCCGGGGAATCCCGAGCTGAACCGTTCGCTCACGCCCTCGGAGAGATAATGCTCCAGAAAAGTCCACGCGCCTTCTTTATCGGCACATTTCGTCGTGATCGCAATCCCGGCCCGCAATTGGAAATAGGTGCCGCTGTTCCCGCTGCCGTTGGGATAGCCCACAAAGGCCACATCCCCGTCGAAGATGGCGTCTTCCACCTGAATGCTTTGAAAATCATAGATATAACAGGGTTCCAGCAGTACCTCGCCGTTGGCGATGCGCACCGGGTAAGAGGGCGCATCCTCGTCGTACACATACTCGTCCGGAAAGCGGGCTGCAAATTCCAATATCTTCACAAAGTCCTCCTGATCAAAAGAACATTTGCCGCTCTCCCAATCTACAAAATCCGACAGATTATAACTCAACATGATATCCAGCGCGCGGCTCTTGGTAAAATTGGCAAACAGATCCGCCCCGGGATGTTCGTCCGCATAGGCAAGCATCTCATCTAACGTCCAGCCGGTCTTCCCGCCCAAATCAGACGCCTTTCCTGCCACGGTCTGGAGGGTGAACGTTCTGGGGACGGACACCAGCACGCCGTCGAACGTGGACGCTTCCAGCAGATTCTCGAAATAATCGCTCCGGCTCAGCTGACTGCTCTTGTCCAGATATGCGCCCAGATCCTCAAACACGCCCTTGGCCGCAAATTTGGCCGTATCCACACCGCTTAACACCAGCAGATCCGGACAGTTGTTCGAGGTGATGTCGTTGTTCATACGGGTGAGCGCGTCGTTATATACCTCCTCGTAATTGGAAGTGTCCCCGCTCCAAGTCACGTCGTTGGAATCATAATAGCTCTTCATACTGATATGGTATCTGTCATTGCTCTTGTTGAAAGCCACAACGGCGTTGCGAATCTCATAATCGGATGAGAGGGAACCGACCACCAGCGTCACCTTCTCCGCCACCTCGGCGGAAGGCGTCTTGGTAAGCAGCGCAAACTCCTTGCTCTCCGTCATCCAGTCGTGGGATTCGACAAAGATCCTGCCGTCCTCCATGGCCGATACCAGATTGACATAATTGCCGTTGATATCGCTGTCAATCCAGTCCAAAAGCATCTCGGACGTCTGCGTCTCAGGATCATATTCATAGAGTCCGTTGTTGTCATAGATCAGAAAGCCCTTTTCCGGTCCCAGCGTCAGCTGGTCGTTGTTGGGCCTTATATCCAGATCATAGCTCTCCCCCAGACTCTTTTGGGCAAAATCAACCGCATACAGCTTCATATCGCTGCCCATACCGTCCGCGGAAAAGAAAATCCGTCCCTCCCTGTCCGCACACATGGCGCGCAGATAGAGTTCGCTCTGCAGCTCAATTTTCCCCGCATACGCGCCTTCCGCATCGAAGAGCCAGATGGCGGAATCATCAGCCAGATAGATCCTGTTCTCGCCGTCTAAGGCGATTCCCCGAATATAGCTGTCCTCCCCGGCCTTGTCGGAGAAATCCAGCTCATACAGCCGTTCTCCCTGCGCGTTGTATTTACATAGAAAATACTCTCTGGAGGATGTGGTCTCACTCCAATGGTAAACCGTCTCCACCGTGATGATATCGCCGGCGTCATCTATTGCAAAGCAGGAGTAATTCCGGCTGGAGTAATTCTGGCTGCTTCCGCCCGTCTTCTCTTCCTCTTTGTTCTCCTCCTCTTCCTGTTCCGCAAAAGAAATCCTGTCGGCCTCGGAACCGTCCGAAAGGCGAACGGACACCAGCTCCGTGCTGCTCTTCTGTGTGGTCTCATCCCACTGCGTATCCATATAATACAGCTTATCGTTCTGTATCACCGCGTTATACAAGCTGCTGTTCCCCATATCCGCCGTCAGAAACGTGGGAACCCAGAGGAATTCTTTGGTCTCTCTCTGCGTCTGCTGCGGATCGTCCCCGCCCTCTTTCTGACTGCCGCAGGCCGCCAGCGAAAAAATCATAGCTGCCGCCAGACACAGTGCTAATCCCTTCTTGGCATATTTCTTCATAATCATCAATCCTTTCTGCAGCCCGCGAATTTGAGCCGCAGGCACAATATTTGCAAGACGAATAAATTCATCTGCCGACTGTCCGGGAGCCTGCTTCACCCTCAGCCGAGAGTCCTTCAAAAACCTGCCCCAGAACAGTATGTCCGAAATTCCACGTAAATCTTGTTATAAATCACAAACTTAGTATACAACATGTAGTAGTAAATTGCACCTTAAGATTTTATGAACTATTCGCATGATTTTCTTTCTGTTTTGTAACAATTTCTTAACATTCCGGGAAATTGTTCGTTTTCCCGGAATGCATTCCCGCCGTATACTCCGCCCGGCGCGCTCCTTCCCCGCCCGGCGCGCTCCTTCCCCGCCGTATGCTCCGCCCGGGCGAGGATTCTTCCGGTTCAGACACGCTCCCGCTCCGCAAAAAACGCAACGGCTCTAAGGCTGTAAAGGACACAGCCTAAGTGCCGGCGTTTTTTAAGGGTCTGAACCGGAAGAATCCCCTGCCCGGGCTGTCCGATTGCAGTCGGCTGAAAAGCTTTTCCTGCACAGTCGCTGAGAAAATTTTCCGGATCTGTATTGACAGATGTATCTTGCAATGGTATGTTAATAGTATCGAGTGTATTATATGCATTAATACACTTAGATATCAATAGCACTGCTTTCGGCAAGCACCGGGTACAAAGTCAACTGTATTGACTTGGCTCATTGCCCGCGGGAAGCAACCAATATCAGAAAGGATGAGTACATGATGATCGTCATCGATTACCGGGACAAACGGCCGCTCTATGAGCAGGTGGCGGAGAAACTGGCGCATCTGATCGTCTGCGGCGCGCTGGAATCCAATGCGAAACTTCCCTCCGTCCGCGCGCTCGCCATGGATCTGTCCGTCAATCCCAACACCGTCCAGCGGGCCTATGCCCAGTTAGAGCAGGAAGGTTTTCTCTACACGGTGGTGGGCCGCGGCAATTATGTCACCGACTCCAAGGAGTGGCAGAGCGGCATATTGCAGTCGCTGGAGTGCGAACTGCGGGAAAACCTCACCAAAGCCGCGGAGAGCGGAATGCCCAAAGACAGGGTACTCTCCCTGACAGAAGAAATCTATCGGGAGAAGGCATCCGGAAAGGAGAACACATCTTATGATTGAGATTCAGAATGTCACCAAGAAATTTGACAAAATCACCGCCTTGGATTCGGTATCCGCCCGGATGGAAGAAGGCCATGTATTCGGCTTGATCGGCACAAACGGCGCGGGGAAAAGCACACTGCTGCGCACGATCTGTGGCATATACGCCCCCGAGCAGGGACAGGTGCTGATTGACGGTCTGCCCGTCTATGAGAATCCCTGTGCCAAATCCAAAATTTTCCTCATTCCGGACGACCAGTATTTCTTTCCGGGAGGCACTCCTTTAGACATGGTGCGCCACTGCCGGACTTTTTATCCGAATTTTGACACGGCGCGCTTTGAAAAACTCATGCAGGCCTTAAAGCTGGATATCCGCAGGAAAACCAATACTTTTTCCAAAGGAATGCGCAAACAGCTCTCTGTGATGCTGGGCGTCTGCTCCGGCGTCAAGTATCTGCTCTGCGACGAGACCTTCGACGGTCTGGATCCGGTAGTCCGTCAGGCGGTCAAACGGCTTTTTATTCAGGAGATGGAGGAAAGCGGACTGACGCCCGTCATCGCCTCCCACAACCTGCGGGAGCTGGAGGACATCTGTGAACACGTGGGGCTGCTCCACAAGGGCGGCATCCTCTTTTCCAGAGATCTGGACGAGATGAAGCTCGGCATTTTCAAACTCCAGTGTGTGCTGCAGGACGGAGGACAGCTCGCCGACATCGAGAAGCAGTTTCCGATCCTGCAGACCGAGCGCAGAGGTTCTCTCCTGACGCTGACTCTGCGCGGGAGCAGTCAGGAAATCAGCAGTCTCATGGAGCGTCTGCAGCCCGTGTTCTGGGAACTGCTGCCCCTGACGCTGGAAGAAATCTTTATCAGTGAAACGGAGGTACAAGGCTATGACTTTGAAGATCTCTACGCATAATATTCCGATCGGCAGACTGATGCGGGAGGACATGCGCCACCGCAGCTGGATGATTACGCTCTCCTGTCTGGCCAGTTTTATCGTTTCCCCGGTCTGCTTCCTGTTTCTCCTCTCCAACGCCTCTAACTCCGACTATGTGGTCGCGCGTCTGCAGGCGATCGAGGAGTATGGCTCCGAAATGTTCGCACAGCTCGTATCCGGGCGGCTTTGCAATTACTTCTCCACGGACTATCTGATTTTACAGATGGTTGTGCTGTTTGCCGGAGCGTTGATTGTTGCCATCTGCGGTTTCCAATATCTGTATTCCCGCAGGATGATCGACCTCTACCACAGTACGCCCGCCACCAGACAGCGGCTCTTTGTATCCGTCTGGCTGAACGGGTTTCTTATCTGGTTCCTGCCGTTTCTGCTGGGACATCTCGCGGTGTACATACTGGCTTTGTACCAGATCCGTCTGCCGGCTTTCTGGGGCGGCGTTACCGTGCTGATGCTCAAGGAACTGGGACTTTTCGTCCTCTGCTTCCTGATCGTGTACAATGCCTGTCTGGTTCCGGTTATGATCAGCGGAAACGCCAAGAACGCCTTTGTGAACATCTTGATCTACGGGCTGGCCGTTCTGGCGGTCTACGGCATCTGCATCAGTTATATGGCCCGCTATCTGGATACGTTCTACTCTCCGGACGCCAGCTTCTTTACCTCGCCGTTTTCCGCACTTTCACCGCTTGCGTCCCCGGCTGTTCTGGGTTTCTATTTTGCGGAACGCGCGCAGGGAACGGAGGAGCTTTCGATAAGCGGCACCCGGTGGGCGGTTCTGCTGTTAGTGTCCGCCGTGCTGATGCTGGTCAATCTGGCCGCCGCCATGGCGCTGTACAAAAAGCGCTCCAGCGAACTGGCGGAACACGGTGTGGAAAGTCCGTGGTTCCGCATCCCTCTGAGTATGACTGCCAGCGTGCTGGCCGGTCTTCTGCTGTCCCTGTTTTTCAGCGTGATCACATGGGAAGAAAATCTGGGCTGGACGCTGTTCGGCGCGGTCTTCGGATGCACGCTTGCTTTCGCCTGTATGAATATCCTGCACCACGCTTCCTTCAAGGCGCTTTTCAAGCACAAAAGGCAATTCCTGTTCACGCTGGCTTTCACCTTGGCCTTCGTGCTGGCCTTCTTCTATGACACATTCGGCTATGACCGCTATCTGCCCCGAAAGGAGGAGATCAAGAGCCTCACGCTCTACAGCGCCCCTTTCAAAGGAGACGGTTTCGGCATCTCCAAAAACGAAGACGGCTGTTACAGATACCTGTCTGACGGCCTGAACACCCCGGGCAATATCGTTTTTACAGATCAAGAAAACAATTATCGTCTGCTGCAGACGCTGGTCGGGCGCAATGACGATTCTTCCGAGGATATGGGGAAAGACTACCGCTATGTCGATGTGCGGATAGACACCACCCACGGCTCCTACTGCCGTCATTATCAATACTGCACGACGGGTACCGATCTGGATGTATTAAAACCGTTTCTGGAGGACAATGATTTCCGGGAGTTCAACTATCCCGCAGCCAGCGGCGTGCTGGAGGCTCCGGCTCAAATCAATGTGGACTCGCTGGACAATCAGGTGTTCTCCATCACAGAACCGCAGAACATCGAGCGGCTCTATCAGGCGTATGCCCAGGACTTTGCGGAACACTTCGACGCCGACTCTGTGTTCCAGAGCGGCAACCGCACCGTCGCGCTGGAATATAATTATCCCAGCTCCTTCAACGAATCTTACACGCGCTATCACCGCCTGAATGTGAATGTACCCGCATGGTACGAGAGAACCTTCGCCCTGTTAGAGGAATGGTTCCCCGATGCAATCTGGATCGTGGAAGATTTAGATCTGACGTCCGTGTCAATAACGATCGACAGCTCCGGCGACGGCACTTTGGACGCCCTGCAGGCTTATCTGGGAATTGCGGATCCCGCCACGGAGACAGCCACAGAAACAGCCGCGGAAAGTTCCGTGGAAAGTTCGGCAGAACTTTCCGCTAATACCAAGTACTGCTGGCAGCGGATCATCACGGATCCCGCAGAGCTGAACGCCTTAAAGCCCTATCTGTATATCGGCCGCTACAGCGACAGAGCCTTTGCCGCCATCGGCTCCGCGGAGGCTGTGTGCGGCAACGACCCGTCCCGCTCTCTGACCATAAAAAGCTGTTATCTGAAACTGGGCGAAATTCCCCCGGGATTTGTGGAGAGCCTGCGCTGGGAGGCGAAGACTTCGGCAAATAAAGGATAAAGATAAAATCAAGAAGATCAAGAAAATCAAAAAAGGCTCCAAAAAAGTCCGCTGCCCGTCCGATTTCTACGGTTGGTCAGCGGACTTCTTATTTGTAATTGGTTTCAATGGGAAAAGCTTCCGGCTAGTTCCCCGCCATCTGTGCGGCAACCTCCGCTGCAAAATCCTCGTTCTTCTTCTCCATGCCCTCGCCTACCTCAAAGCGAATCACCTTAACTATCTTAAGATCTTTATTCACGGAAGCAAGATACTGTCCTACCGACTGCTTGCCGTCCTCTGCCTTGACATAAACCTGATCAAGCAGGCTGATCTCCTTGATCTGCTTGGAAATACGCCCTTCTACCAGACCGGCAAAAATCTTGTCTCCCACAATCTGCTCTTTGTCAGCAAAAGCCAGTTCCACCAACGCCGCTTTAGCAGCCTCGGACAAGAAATTAAAAAGGAAATTCATATTGCTCTTTTTTTCTTCATAAACAGCAATATCCTCATCACTCCACTTCTTGTCTCCCACTGCCTTTTCAATCAGCTTATTCAAAATCGGCTTGGGCAGGGATGCCGGATCGTTCAAAGCGCTGTCTACCGTAATCTCCCTAAGTTTTGCCAACTCCTCGTCTGAAATATCGCTTCTCTGGATATACTGAGGGTTCATAGCCGCCACCTGCATAGCAACATTCTTGAGCGCGTCTTTCACTGCGTCATCTGAGCCGCCCTCGCCTGCCACCAGTACCCCGATTCTTCCGCCGCCGTGAATGTAAGAACCAACGACATCGCCAGATACTTTCTGAAACCTTCTAATTGAGAGTTTCTCGCCAATGGTAAGCGTTTTCTCTTCAAGCTCAGCCTTCATATCGAGAATGCCGCATACATCTTCTCCATCCCCTGCCGCATCCTTCGAGGAAGCCAATGCTTTATCAGCTACGTCCTGCGCAAAAGCTTGGAACGTCTCATTCTTTGCAACGAAATCAGTCTCGGAATTCACCTCTGCGACAACCGCAGTTTTGCAATCAGCAGATACCGCAATCTTGGCAATACCCTCTGCTGCAATTCTGTTTGCCTTCTTCTCAACCTTAGCCGCGCCGCTCTTTCTCAAAAATTCCACAGCCTCGTCCATATTACCATTCGTCTCGTTCAAAGCCTTCTTACAATCCATCATGCCTGCGCCGGTCATCTCGCGCAGTTCCTTTACCATGCTTGCAGTAATTTCTGCCATTTATCTCATCCTCCTAATAAGTCTTATGCATTCTCTTCCTGCTGCTCTGCCACTTCCTCGATATCCTCGGCATTCTCTACCGCGGTATCAGCCTCGGTGTAGACAGCCTCGCCCTGATTTGCCTCAATTACGGCGTCAGCCATCTTGGAGACGATCAGCTTCACGGCTCTGATGGCGTCGTCGTTGCCGGGGATAATATAATCCAGCTCCTCGGGATCGCAGTTGGTATCGCCGATACCGATCAAGGTAATGCCCAGAGAGTGCGCTTCCTGCACACAGATTCTCTCCTTCTTGGGATCTACCACGAAAATCGCGTCGGGGATTCTGGTCATGTTCTTGATACCGCCCAGATTCTTCTCGAGCTTATCCCACTCCTTCTTCAGCTCGATGACTTCCTTCTTGGGAAGCACGTCAAATGTGCCGTCCTGAGACATCGTCTCGATGGCATGAAGTCTGGCAATGCGGGACTGAATGGTCCGGAAATTGGTGAGCATACCGCCCAGCCATCTCTCGTTTACATAGTACATGCCGCAGCGCTCCGCCTCGGTCTTCACCGCATCCTGCGCCTGCTTCTTGGTACCCACAAAGAGGATGGTGCCGCCCTGTGCCGCGATCTCGGAAACCGCGCGGTAAGCCTCGTCCACCTTGCCCACCGACTTCTGCAGGTCGATGATATGGATGCCGTTTCTCTCGGTGAAGATATAGGGAGCCATCTTAGGGTTCCATCTTCTGGTCTGATGTCCGAAATGAACACCTGCTTCAAGTAACTGTTTCATAGAAATAACGCTCATGTCTTTCCCTCCGTTTGGTTAGATTCTTCCGCATTTCTTTTCCGCCGAGCCTGCGTGAAAAGCCCGGTTCTCTCCGACGGCAATTCCCGGCAACCGGAAACACCACCGCCAAATCGAACATGCGTGTTTTTTGTCACAACGGTTGAATTATACCATAAGAACGCCCCGCTGACAAGCGTTTTTATCAAAATGCCGGATCGGCGTGGGCTTTTACCCAATCGAACGCCTTCAGCATCACCAGATGATCCTCAATCCGCCTCGGCGGAATGACCGTCTGAACCCTTTCTACGTCCGTCCGGTACCGTTTCGCCAGTTCGCGGTAGTGCGCGGAGATCTCCGCCACCGTCGCCGTGATTCCCTCAAGCTCTGCAATTTTCAGCAGGGCTAACCGGAATTTCACTTGTATTTTGGCCGGTTCTCTAAAGCTCTCCCTAAACGCCTCCTCCGTCTGTCCGGTATAAGCCAGATAATCCTGCAAAGATAGCGCTCCGGTTCTGCGGTTCCACTCGCGGAGCATATAAGCCACGCGGTACTCATACGCAAGCTCTGGGATATCGCCTTTGACCATTCCGGCCAGCTTCCAAGCAAGCAGATCCTCCGGATCCTGAACGCCCTGTGCATCGCCTGCCCCGGACTCTCCGGCCGCTTCCACCTTCAGTCCCTTATATCCGGCGATCTCCGCCGCCGGCTGCAGCACATAGGTAATCCGGTAAAACGCCTCCTTCGGGCCGCATTTCCCGCAGAACCGGATGTCAGGTCTGCCGAAAGGTTTCCGCTCCAGACGCTCGGCCACCGCCTCGGCCGCCCGCCGTCCAGTCATGCCCACGCCCTCTCTGTAAAAAAGATGCCGCCCATACCGCTCCTCAAGCATTCTGCGCGTCGCTCTCCCCTTTCGGAACCGGGAACCGAAGATCTGAAAATCTCCGCGCCGCCGCAAATAGGCCGCCTGTGCGGCCTCATCAAGCTCTTTTACGCTTACTTTCACTTCCGTTACCACGACATTTTCCTGTGTCCTGAGTTCGGAAACAATCTCCATACGGATCTCTCCTTTCGTCCGCTGCGTCCCTGATCTGCCATTCCTGTTTTCTGATTCCTGCTCTTCTTTTACCCGCCCGTGATGATTCTCGCGATCTCCTCCTCGCTGGTTCCGGGAACGATCTCATAAGTCCCCGCACGCAGCCGCTTGGAATAGCCGTTGTCGCACAGGAATGTGTCGAATGCCGACGCGTCCTCCACAAGCCCCACCGCCGCTAAATCCCTGCTGACGCCCGAGGATCCCGCCCCGTTCTGAATCCGGAACGTGATCGTTTGGAGCGGTTCCTCCGTTTCGGAAGACCCCGTCTCCACAGAAGTTTCCTCCGGCTCCGTGGAAGCTCCCGCAGAACCATCCGGCCGGACGCCGCCATCGGGAGCGTTTGCGCCGCTCTCCTGCGTTTCGGACATCCCGTTTCCATCGGGAGCGCTTTCTCCGCTCTCCTCGGAAAGCCCAACGCCGTCTCCGCCGGAAGCGTTTCCGCTCTGGTCCTCGGGCATACCTTCTCCGCCGGAAGCGTTTTCACCGCTGCCGCTCTCCGTCTCCGCAGGTTCCTGACCGCCTTGCAACGACGACAGCCTCACGGAATCGCTCTCGATCATGCCCAGCGCAAGCGCCCTCTGCCGGATCTGCGCATCCGTCAAGGGCTTATTGCCCGCATTGACCACCGCAAAAATAATGGTGGTGAGTACAATACCCACCGCCAATCCTCTCAAATAGTATCTGAGTCTCATCGTCAAATCTCGCAATCTCCTTCATTCATCTCATCTGCCCTACAGGCTCTTGTACAAATCAATCACAAGTTTTACTTCCCCGACGCCGAGTCCAAGCTCCTTGGCGATGGCGACCTTGGATTTGCCCTGCTGGTAAAGCTTTAGGATCCGCTCGTTATTGTTGCTCTCCGCCCCGCCCGCCATAAACTGCAGATCCATCAGCGGACTCTGCGCCGCAGGATTTCCTGCAATATTTCCTGCGTAACTCCCATTCGCGCTTCCTGCGTTTGCAGTTTTTCCTGCATTCCCCGTCTGTATAGGCGGTATCTCCAGTACCGGCTGCATATTCTGCACCGGCGGTACATGCGCCACATCCATCACAGGCTGCTGCAGATCCTGCATGGACTGTTGCAGACCCGGTACGAACTGTTGCAGATTCAACACGGTCTGTTGCAGATCCGGCACGGGCTGTTGTAGACCCGGCACGGGCTGCATCCCCGACCCTGCCGCCATATCCTGTGCGGGCTGCTGCTGATTCGGCACGGGCTGCATCCTCTGCCCTGCCGCCATATCCTGTGCGGGCTGCTGCTGATCCGGCACGAACTGTTGCAAATCTGACACAGACTGTTGCAGACCCGGCACGGGCTGCATACTCTGCCCTGCCGTCATATCCTGTGCAGGCTGTTTCAAATCCGACACAGACTGTTGCAAACCCGGCCCTGCCGCCATATCCTGTACCGGCGGCACATCCGCTACATCCGGCACGGGCTGTTGCAGATCCAACACAGTCTGTTGCAGACCCGGCACGGTCTGCATACTCTGCACCGGCGGCATGTTCACCACAGCCTGCCCCACAGGAAGCCCCATCCGCTGTTCCGGCGAATCGGCCGGCTCCCGGGGTTCCACAATTTTCTCGACTCCTATGGGCGCCAGCCGCCTAAAAGATACGTTGCCGATGACCGCGCGCTCCATGTCCCGGTTCTTCTGCTCTAGCTGCTCCAGCGAATCGATCAGCGACTCCGCCTCCTGTTTCGCCTGCTCCAGCGAATCGGCAAGCGACTCCGCCTCCTGTTTGGCCGACTCCGCCTCCTGCATGGTCTGAGTCAGTTCGGACATCATATTTTTCAGTCCGGTATGCTTGTTATTGAGCATATCATACAGGAAAACGACCTCCTCATGATTCTTGTGAATCTCTGCCAGCACTGTGTCGGAATACTCATTGATCGCCATGATTTTCTCGTTGGTCAGGCGCTCCAGCGAACGCTCGGTCTTCTCCACCGCATAGGTCACGGCCTCCCCCACCACATCGGCCACATGCTGTCTGATATCGTTCATCTGCTGCTCAACCAAGGTCTTTATCTCATCCTTCGCCAGCGCTCTGGCATCCTCCTGTACCGCCTCTTTCTCCACCGGGAGAACAAAGCTGAGTACCGCGAGAATACCGCCCGCCAACAGCAGCACTATCTCCAAACCGCCCATGTCACTCTCCTCAGATTTTCATGTCAAAACTGCCGCGTCCTTTCACGATCACGCGGCTGTTCTGCTCGTTTTTCCTTCGGTTTCTGCCTCCGTCCCCGGCATACTCGTTACTGCCTTTGTCTCTGGCGTCCTGTCTCTTGTTCTGCCATTCCGTCTGGTCGCTGCCGGTTACGCTGTTCGCCCGCTGGGTCTCGGTTTTCTGTGCCTGCTGTCCCAGATTGGTCTGTTCCACCAGTCCCTTATTGTCCTCGTTATGCTTGATGGTGGTATAATCCTGCGCTCTGCTGATCGTCGTCAGTTCAATCGCCCCAAATGCCATATGCTCCCTCCTACAGCGGCGCCATTTTCACTTCGCCCTGAATCCGCTCAAATCTGCAATACTTATAACTGCTCTGCACATTCATGGAGACGTCGCTGATTGTGATGGTGGTGCCGGGGAACACCTCGCCGGTGACTTCCACCACGGCTCTCTTTTTGATATCCACCAGACGCTGCAGCTCCAGCATCTCCTGATTCTTTTTCGCCAAAGTCTTTTTGTCCGTCTCGATCTGTTTTGCGGCGTCTTTGATATACAAAAGCTGGTCGGGCGTAAATTTTACCCCGCGGGCATGTTTCTCCGCAAAGTTGGTGAGGATGGGCTGCGCGTTCCGAATGGATTTCACCAGTCCGCCCACCTCTTTCTGGAGGGCAAGATATTCCTCCCGCAGCTTGAAGTTCGTCCCCACTTCCACAACGGTGGCGGCGCCCATGCTGGCTCCGATGTTTTTGGCGGAAATCTTGTTGCCCGCCTTCACATGGCCGCCGGTGATATAGCCCTTTTTGCCGTTCACAACCACCTCGTCGCCCGCCGTCACGTTGCTGTGGAGAATCGCTCCGGTGTTGACGTAACCGTTCTCCGCCACGATATCCGCACTCTCGATAAACTTGGCTACAATATTTCCCCCTGCACGTAGTGTACCCTTGGACATACCGTTCATTCCCCGTGCAATGATAATATTTCCGGTGGCGAAAATATAAGCTCCCTCCACCACGCCGTTGATAATGACGTTGCCGCTCGCCCGCACCGTGAAATTGGACGCCACGTTGCCGTTGATCTGCACGCTTCCGTTAAATTCAATATTTCCGGTAGAAGTATCCACATTTTCCACCGTATAGACGTCCGACACAAAAACCTGTCCGTCCACCAGCGTCACATGCCCATCTACCTGAGAGCTGATGGAGAGATGATCCTCCGACAGATCAATGTGTTTGCCGTATTTGAGCGCCGCCCGCTTCACTTCCCTCGGCTTGATGCGCACACCCAGAATATTCATTCCGTACTCGCCCTCATCCTCGGGTATGATTCTCGCCAGCACATCGCCCTTATGACAGTGGTTGATGACATTGAGATTAAAATAATCCACACTGCCGTCCTCCAAAAGTGTCGGCTGCGCGCGCAGATCCGTGTTGAAGAAATACTCAATCTCCGCATCCTTGCCATGTCTGGGTTCCTTCCCGCGGGCTACCAGCAGATCTTTGCACCAGACGCCGTCGGACATAAAATGATCCTGCAGCTCTCCGGTCTGGATTCCCGAAATGATATTGCGGCAGCGCAGATCCGCCAGAAAATCATTGAACGTGATGCGCTGTCCGTTCTCCGAAGGGGGATAGAACCGCACGGTGGCCAGCATCCCCTCCTCCTTGATCTCCAGAAAATAAGTCTCATCGACAGCGGGACACTCTCCCTGTGCCAGAGAACACGTCAGCTCTTTTCCCGCATCGAGAAATTGTTTTAATGTTTTCAAATCGTAGGGAAGGCTTCTTTTGTCAAGCCATGCCGTCAGCTCACTGATCGGAACCGCTTCACCCCCGTCTTTCGGCGGGAAAAGCTTTACTCCAAATCCTCCGCCCGGGGTATTCACCAGTTGAAAATATCCGTTCTGCATAAACGTCCTCCTCTTATATTCCCGCCTCCGCCCTCCTTGGCGTCAGCCGGTGAGAATTCCCATATAATTGCCCATCTTCGCTTTCATCTTCTGTAGAGCGCGGGTGTGGAGCTGTGAAATTCTCGACTCGGAAACCTCCAGAATATTGCTGATTTCCTTCAAAGTCAGCTCCTCGTAGTAATAGAGCGTGATGACTTTCCGCTCTTTCTCCGTCAGAAGTTCCAGAGCCTCCCCCAATACCTTGGCAAGCTCCTCCTTTTCCACCTTCTCCTCAGGATTCTCAAAATGCGCCGTGGTGCGCCTGCTGTAATCCTGAGAAACGTCGCTTCCCTGCTCCATATATTCGTTCAAAGAGACAAGTCCTGTCACCTTCATCTGGGACTGCCAGTCGAGATATTCGTCGTCCGATATTCCGAGCGCCGCGGCAATCTCCTCGTCGCTGGCCACATGTCCGGTCTCCTGCTCGATCTCCCGAATCACCGAATCGATCTTTTTCTGCTTCTGCCTGATCGTGCGTGGAATCCAATCCATCTTGCGGATCTGATCCAGAATGGAACCGCGGATCCGCAGGCTGGCATAAGTTTCAAACTTTACCTCTTTCATGTAGTCAAATTTGTCGATGGCGTCAATCAGGCCGAAAATCCCATAACTTACCAGATCTTCATATTCCACATTATAGCCCAGATACATGCTCAGGCGTCCGGCCACAACCTTTACCAAAGGCGCGTATTCCAATATAATTTTTTCCCGCAGCTCCGCATTCTTTGAGCTGGCATATTCTTCCAAAAGCTTTTTTCTGCCCGCCTCGTCCACTGGAATCCACACCTCCTCCGCTGTTTTTCACAGGCCGTATTTCCTATTCGTTCCGGTCTCCCCCGGCGCTCTCGCCGGCTTCCTGCCCCGCGCCTTCCACGGCATCCTGCTCCGCATCCTTCTCTATGACTTCGCCTTCCTCGGAAAACCGCTCCTCGTTTTGTTTGTCAAACAAATCCAAAGTCCATTTCAGCACGCAGCCCAGAATATAAAACACCAACAGCACCACAAACAATACGATCAGCTGATTCAGCATGGAATACTGCCGGATCAGATTGATGACACAGGTTACGGATCCTGCCGCCAGCATCAATAATAAGGGCAAATTATTTCTCTTCATCTAAGCTCCCGTCTGCCCGCCCCAGCAGGCAATTTCTGTCAATCATAAATAGAACTTGCGCCGTTTCGGGATCAGTCCGCAGGTCTCAGATCACGCGCTCCGGCCTGCCCACCGCACGGATGACATAGTCTCCGCTCTCCGGGTAAAAAATCACCGTGCGCCCGTAATCTCCGCCCGTATCCTGCGCCATAATGGGAATACTCAGTTCCCTCAGCTTTCTCACGGAAGCTTCCGCATTGCGGACTCCCACCTGTACCATATCGGATTTGCCCTGAAAGGCAAACATTGTAGCTCCTCCGGCCAGTTTGGCCGTCATACATCCTCTTCGTGCTCCCATTCTCTCCATCTGGCGGACCAGCTCCACAATTCCGGTATCCGCAAATTTGGCGATATTCAGCCCTGCATTGCGGATCGCCGTACTGTCTGGAAGCATGATATGAGCCAAACCACCTATTTTCGCAATCGGATCCCGGAGTGCTATGCCGACACAGGAGCCAAGCCCCAGAGTCGTCAGTCCGTCCGGGCTTTTACATGTCTTCAAATCCGCCATTCCTACTTTGATAATCTCACTCATCTCACATCACCTTCTACCGTTTATTCTATGGGCATTCCCAGCGAACCAAGAATTTTGGAATAAGAATTCAGGTCCGGTATTAGGATGAAATATCCGTCAATTTCAATCTCATCGAAAAACTGTGACTGTATCAGGAGAATGTTGTCTCCCATAATGCCAAATTCAATCGCGGGAACGCTCAAAATCGCGCCCGCCATATCCACCGCCAGCTCGGGCGGCGTGGGATAAATCTTCAAGTTGGTGATCACCGAGAGCGAATTCAAATAGGCTCCCGTGATAATATTCCCCACCTCCATCAGGGCGGACAGCTCCATCTCCGTGAAGTCCCCCTCCTCGGGCGCCATCCCCATCATCAATTTGTTAATCAGATGCCTTGCGCTGTTTTTCTCGATCAGAAACATCATGCTTCCGGTGATGTCGCCTTCGACTCCCAGAAGAACGCCCGCCATAATCTGCTCCTCGCCTCCCATCATGGCTCCCACTTCGTGGAATTCCAGCAGCTTGATCTGTGGAACTCTCATATCCACTTTACAGCCCAGCATCTGAGACAGCGCCGTCATCGCGTTGCCCGCGCCGATATTTCCAAGTTCCTTCAACACATCCATGTATGTTTCAGATACTTTTTCAAGACTGATATTGCTCATTTCCAATCTCCTTCTTAAGACTATTATGCATTTTCCTCCAAAGTGATGGCATTCAAATCCAGCAGAGAGATCAACTCTTCGCCGTTCTTGCCAATTCCGTTGATAAAGCTGGAACGGCCGTCCTTGGGTTCATGGGACATTCTCTCGATGTCGGCGTCGCTCAACGTGACAACCTCCTTCACCTCGTCTACCACAATGCCGAGACATCCCGAGGATTCGCTCTTCAAAATGATAATTCTGGTCGCGCGGGTGTACTCATCCGCGGACAGCCCCATTTTCAGGCGGATACTCACGACGGGGATCACCTCGCCGCGCAGGTTGATCACGCCTTTGAGATAGGCGGGTACCTTAGGCACTCTGGTGATGCTCTGCATTCTCACGATATTATCGATATAGCGGATGTCGATGCCGTACTGCTCCTCCCCGAGCCGTATGACGATATACTGGAAATGTTCCGCCGCGCGCGCGTCTTCTCTGTTCGTTTTTGCCACTTCGTTCTTGACGATCAACTGATCCATATGTATCGGCCTCCTTCTCTACAGTAATGCATTGGCATCGAGAATCAGTGCCACTTCGCCGTCACCCAAAATCGTGGCTCCATTGATGAACTTGCACTGTCTGATGTATGAACCCAAGGATTTGATTACAATCTCCTGCTGGCCGAGCAATTCATCCACCACCAGTCCCGCCATTCTGTCGCCCTTTTTCACAATAACCACAATTAGGCTCTCCTCCGCCGATCTGTCGCTCTCGATGTCGAGGAGCTTATTCATGCGGATCAACGGGATGACCACGCCGCGCAGATTGATCACTTCCTTATTCTCCACCAGTTTGATATCCGTGGGAAGGATGTCTTCAATGGCTTGGATGGAGCCGAGAGAAATCGCATATTTCTCGCCGCCCACAACCACCATCAGCGCCTGAATGATCGCCAGTGTCAGCGGCAGCCGGATGGTCCATGTGCTGCCCTCTCCCAGCTTGGATTTGACTTCCACTTCGCCGGAGAGCGACTCGATCTTGGATTTCACCACATCCAGTCCAACGCCTCTGCCGGACACGTCCGTCACCTGCTTGGCCGTGGAGAAACTCGGCAGGAACAGAAGGTCGATGACTTCTTTCTCGCTCATGTTGGCAGCCTGCTCCGGGGTGATGGTGCCGCGGTCAATGGCCTTGTTCCGAACTGCCTCCACATCGATACCGTTACCGTCGTCCCGCACCTCGATCACGACGTTGTTGCCGTCCTGATAAGCGTCGAGGAAAATGGATCCCACAGGCGGCTTGCCTCTCTGGGCGCGCAGCTCCGCGTTCTCCAGACCGTGGTCGGCGGAATTCCTGAGCAGATGCATCAGCGGGTCGCCGATCTCGTCAACCACCGTGCGATCCAGCTCCGTCTCCTCACCCGTCATATACAGTTCCATCTTCTTGTTCAAAGTCTTAGACAAATCTCGGATCATGCGGGGGAACTTATTCACAACGTTCTCGATCGGCACCATCCGCACCTTCATCACGGACTCGTGCAGATTGGTGGTGACGCTCTCCAGATACTCAATCTGCTCGTTAAATCCGGAATTGCTGTTCTGCTCCTGTCCGGACGCGGACACAAGAGAGTTCTTGGCGATGATCAGCTCGCTCACCAGATTCATCAGTCCGTCCAGTTTCTCGATATCCACACGCACCGTGCGGTTGACTACAGGCTTTCCGCCCGCAGGTTTCTTGTCACCGCCCTTTGCCGCTGCCGGCTGCGCTTTCTTCTCCTCCGCTGCCGCGGGTACAGCCTTGACCGGAGCGTTCTCTTTGGCCGCAGTCTCCTCCTTCTCCTCGATGGGCCGGTAATTCTTGGTCTCCTCCAGCACCAGAGGAGCGCCCACCGCCTTCTCGATCTCGGACACGCCGCCGCAGGCCTTGAGCAGATCGTCCAGCTCTGCCTCGGACACCACAATCAGGGTGAAATCTCTGTCAAATTTCTCGTCCTCCACATCCTGTGCGCTGGGACTCGAAACGATGATCTCCCCCTGTTCCTCGACAGCCTTAAACACCAGAAAGGCTCTGGCCGCTTTCAATATACAGCTCTCCTGCACGCTCACCGTGATGCCATAGGCCTTTTTGCCCATCTTCTGAGCCTCTATCAGCACATGGATCTGGGAATCGTCCAGCACAATATCGTTCCACTTCTTATCCCCCTCCGCGTTTTCCTCCGCAGCGGCCGGGGCAGCCTTGGGTTTCTCTTTCACAGCGCCGCCATCCTTTAAGATATCGCCCAGCATCTTAATCAGCGGCTCGTTGTCATTGGTTCCCTCGTCTGCGGTCTCCTGAATATTGTTCGTATACTCCTCCAGTGCGTCCAGACATTGAAAGAGTACGTCAATCATCTCGGGCTGGACTTTGATATTACCGTTTCTCACCTCGGAGAACACGTTCTCCATATCGTGGGTGAGGGTCTGCATCCTCTTGTATCCCATGGTTCCGGCCATGCCTTTCATGGAATGAGCAGCACGGAATATCTCATTGATCGTGTCCATGTTCTCCGAGTCTGCCTCCAGCTCCAAAATCTGCGTATTCAGATTTTGCAGATGCTCCTTAGCCTCGTCCAGGAAAATCTCAAGATATTGGCTTACGTCCATATTTCCCTCCATTCTGCCGCAAACGGCTCCTTTGTCTCAAAACCTCTTATTTTTACATTTTACCTCTATGCTGTCGCTATGCGTTCCGCACCCCGATATTCCGGACGATCTCCTGAGCGATCCGATCCAGTCCGGCCTCTATGTCGGAAAGTCCCGCGGCCTTCACATGCATGGGCATTCCATACACCGTGCTGGTCTCTTTGTCCTGAGCGATCACATATGTATTTTTCGCCGCCTTGAGGGCGCGGATGCCCTCCGTCCCGTCGGCTCCCATTCCTGTCATCACCGCACAGATAATCCGGTCAAATCCGCTGTCGATAAGAGATTCAAACATGTAATTGGCGCTGGGCTTCACGCCCTCTCTGGGCGGTTCGTCCGTGTAGCGGATCACATACCGATCGCCGGCCGTCCGCTTTGCCGTCATATGCATTCCGCCCATGGCGAGGTAGACGACGCCCTTGCGGATCTCCTCTCCCTCCTCGGCCTCCTTCACGGTGATTTCGCTCAACTGATCGAGCCGCTCCGCGAGGGATTTGGTGAAACCTTTGGGCATGTGCTGTACCAGAAGCACCGGGGCGTCCAGATCTTTCGGAAGCCTCGGGATCACGGACTGCAGCGCTCTGGGACCTCCCGTGGAGCTGGCAAGCGCCACGATCCGTGAACCCGCCGCTGCAAGCGTGCGCGGCCTTATCACAGCCTGCGCAGATGACCCCTTCTCCCCCGAAAAGTTCTCTGCGGAAGCACCAAAATCCGGGTAGGATCCGTTTGACACAATCTCTAAGGTCTGCAAAAACTTTTCATGGAACTGCGCCGTGTCCCAGTCCGCTCTGGTTCCGGGCTTCTGCAGGAAATCCAGCGCCCCCAGCATCAGCGCGTCCATGGTGATCTTGGCACCCTCATAGGTATGGCTGCTCACCACCATCACTCTTGCGCGTATTCGAGCCTTGCGCAGTTCCTTGAGCAGCTGGATACCGTCCATCTTCGGCATACTGATATCCATGACAACCGCGTCATAGGAATTTTTGCCGAGAAGTTCCAAAGCCTCTACGCCGTTCATAGCCATGTCGGCCACTTCAAATCTCTTATCACTCCCTATTATATCACAGATGATTCTTCTCATAAGTGCAGAGTCATCCACAACGAGAATTTTTTTTGGCAATTTGCTTTGATTCATCATGACACGCCTCTTTTTCTGCCGCTGCCTACGGCTTTCTATATCCACAATTTCTTCATGATCTCCATGATCTTCAATGCCGGGTTAATCCAGCATCTTTTCCCGCTTGCGGTTCTTGCGTTCTTCCTCAAATATGAATTTGATAATCTGCTCTCTGGTCTCCACATCCATATTGTAGTATTGTACCCTGTGTTCAAAGGTACCCGGGCGCTGTTCCAGCTCGTTCACTGCCAGCACTTTGCCGATGACCTCATAGAGTTTGTTCTCCCCCTCCGTCACCAGATGATAGTTGCAGTAGATCAGGCTGCCGGGTTCATATCGCTGGGAAGACATAAAGCGCAGTCCGCCGCCGCTGATGTCCACCACCACGCTGCGGCGCAGCGGCAGTCCCGGCTGCAGCACATAGGGCGTCTGCCTCTCCAGCGCCTGCATCTCTTCCTCCTCCAGATTCCGGGAACACATCTCCAGCGCACAGCTGAAGCGATAATACTCCCGCCTCTGGTATTTCCGCAAGTTGCTCGTCAGCTCCAGCCGGAGCAGGTAGATGTTGTTGCTCTTGTACCGATCCACGATCCGCGCAAAACACTGATACAATCCGGTCTCCCCGTAAAAGACCAGATCATACTCGCTGTCCACCGGCAGAAGAATCAGCTTGGTCTGCTCCATGGGCATGGTGATCTCCAGCGTATCCTCCGACAAAATTTCATGTACCCTGCTGTAATACACCTTGGCTCTTTCTTCCTCCGAGAATCTGCCGCGCTCCAGCGACTGCAGCTCGATTTTGTCTCCCAATGCGATAATTTTTGATAACATATGGCTTCCTTTCCGAACCTGTATTCCTACTATGTATGTTCTTGATACTGTTTTATGTTCTCGATATCATATGCGAGAAAAACGCCGCCATGCCCCGTTTGGGCTGCCGCTCTTCCTCCTCTTTTCCCAGCAGGCGTTTCGCGATGCGCTCATAGGCCAGCGAAGACTTTGCTCCCGGGTTCTGCAGGGACACCGGCGTCTGCTGCATCACCGCCTGCGCCAGATGCATGTCCTGCGGAATAGCGCCCAGATAGGTCATGGGTACCTTTAAGTATCTCGTGACCACCGTGTTGAGCTTATTGAAGAGAATCTGTCCCTCATCCCCTTTCGTGATGCGGTTGGCCAGCATCTTCACCTTGGTGTCCGACTCGTCGAAGCGCGGATGCCGGTACAGCGCCTTCAACAGGGAATAGGAGTCCGTGATGGACGTCGGCTCCGGGGTAGTCACCAGCAGGATTTCCCCGCTGGCCACCAGAAATTCCAGCACCGCGTCCGAGATGCCCGCTCCGGTATCCACCACGATGATGTCCGCGATGGCGTCCAGCTCCGTGAGATTCTGTATAATATAATTCAGATAGTCGCGGCTTAAATTGGACATGCCCGCGATCCCCGACCCGCCGGAGATAAATCCCACTTCCATAGGCCCCCATGTGATGATCTCCCGGATGTTTTTCCCTTGATAGATCAAATCAAACAGATTGTGTCTGGGTACCGCGCCAAACATGATCTCTATATTGGCAAGCCCGAAATCCGCATCCAGAATGATGACCCGTTTCCCCATCCTGCGGAACTGGATGGCGAGATTGATCGCGGTGTTGGATTTGCCCGCGCCGCCCTTTCCGCTGGTAACCGTGATCACTCTGGCCAGAGGGCGGGACTGCGTATTCGCTTTTATAATTCGTAATTGTTCTGCCTGATCCATAGCGGCCTCCTTAACAGGTTCTCATGAGCCTCAAGCCTTGCCCCCCAAAAGCTGCTTTACCGTCTTCTGCGGGTTGAACTTCTCGATGTCATTGGGTACATTCTGCCCGCAGGTAATATATGCGATCGGCGTGTCCGCATATAATTTCAGATTCAAAAGATTGCCCAGCGAAGCCGTCTCGTCCAATTTGGTGAAAATCAGCTGATAGTCCGCAATCTCTTTATAATTGTCTGCTATCTTTAACAGATCCCGATACTTTGTGGTGGCGCTGAGGACGAGAAAAATCTGGATCTGCGCCTGATCCCCCAAAGGATCCAGATATGCCTTCATCTTCTCAAGCTGTTCCGTATTCTGATGGGAATGCCCCGCGGTGTCCACAAAAATATAGTCGAAATCGTGAAAATCACGCACCGCATCCCGCACTTCCTCCTCGCTGTAGATCACCCGAAACGGCACTTCCAGAATCTGCGCATAGGTACGAAGCTGTTCCGCCGCCGCAATGCGGTAAGTGTCCGCGGTGAGCAGCGCCGCCTTTTTCTTCTCCTCCACCACGAAATTGCTGGCAAGCTTGGCGATGGTAGTCGTCTTGCCCACGCCCGTCGGCCCGATGAAGAAGACCACTCTGGGGCCTTTCTCCGCGGGTACGATCCCGTCGGACTTGCCAAATTTAAGAATGATTTTCTGATATATATTAGCCAAAATATAGTCGAACGGCATATTGGGCTTGCGATTCTTGTCCACATCCTCCAAAATCTGGTTGGCGTATTTCTCCGCCACCTCGTTCTCGATCATGGTGTTATACAGAAGGCGGAGAAATTTCTCCTGCTCGCTGTCCTCCTCGGCATTCTTGTCGGCACCGGCCGCTTTCTCGGCTCCCGGCTCCTGCTCGCCGTCACGCTCCTCCGCCGCGCGCTCTTCCCGTTCCCGCTCCTCCTCGCTCTGCTTGAGTCTGGTCTCCAGAAGGGTCTGGAGGCTGTCCAGCTTTTTCTCGATGCTGGTCTGATTGGAGAGCAGCCCGCTCTCCCCGGACGCCTTCTGCACCCCGGCCGCGTTGGGATCCGCAGCCGCCGCCTGTGCGCCCGCACGATCCGGCTCCCGCCTCACTGGTTTGAGGTTCTCCCGCTCCTCCTCCAGCGCAACGGTCACCTCCGTCTGTTTGGCCTTGAACGCGGCAAACATCCCCTTAGGCTTGACCTGCCGCACGTTCATGATAACGACTCCGTCGCCCAATTCCTTCTTCGCAGCTTCCACAGCTTCCTCTTCTGTTTTACCCAAGAATTTCTTGATTACCATTACGCCGTCACCATCCCAACTGATTGTAATTCAACATTCGATTCCACTTCATTGTAGGATACCACCACCAGATCCCTATAATACTCCTCCGTAAGACGCTTGAAATAAATGCGCACAATGGGGGAAGTGATGATGATGGGCGCCTTGCCCAGATTCTCCAGCTTCTTGACCTCCGCTCCCACAGAGTCGATAATGCTCCGCGCTCTGGCCGGGTCGAGATTTAAGAACGCCCCCGTCTCCGTCTGTTTCACGCTGCCCATAATCTCCTGCTCGACCTTCGGATCCAGCGTCACCACGCTGGTGGACTCGTTGGGCAGGAAGAATTTGGTGGAGATCGCCCTCTTTAAACTCTGGCGGACATACTCCGTCAGAATATCCGTATCTCTCGTCGTGGGCGCATAATCCGCAAGCGTCTCCATGATGGTGAGCAGATCCCGGATGGAAATGCCCTCCCGCAAAAGATTCTGCAGCACTTTCTGCACCTCGCCCAGCCCCAGCAGCTTGGGAACCAGCTCCTCCACCAGAGACGGATTGGTCTCTTTGAGATTGTTGACCAGATTCTGCACATCCTGACGGGTCAGAAGCTCGGCGATGTACTGGCGGATAATCTCCGTCAAATGCGTGGCGATGATGGAGGGCGGATCCACGACCGTGTAGCCCAGACTCTCCGCCCGCTCTCTCTGTCCCTCCGTAATCCATGTGGCGGGCAGATGGAAAGAAGGCTCGAACGTGGGGATACCCGTGATCTCCTCCTCCACATATCCCGGATTCATAGCCATATAATGGTCAAAGAGAATTTCTCCCTCGCTGACCTGTATGCCTTTGATCTTGATAATATACTGGTTGGGATTCAACTGGATATTGTCCCGCAGACGGATGATCGGCACCACGGTACCAAGCTCCAGCGCAATCTGCCGCCGGATCATCACCACGCGGTCCAGCAGGTCGCCGCCCTGATTGACGTCGGCCAGCGGAATGATGCCGTAGCCGAACTCCAATTCGATGGGATCCACCTGCAGAAGGCTGGTCACATTCTCCGGCTGCCTGATCTCCTCCGCCGCAAGCTCCTCGCTGTCCACTTCCTGCTCGATCTGAGCCATCTCCAGAGATCCCGCGATCATCCTGCCGCCCACCACAAAGAGCATCCCCATCCCCACGAAGAGAATGGTGTTCAAGTCCGTGGCGACTCCCAGAAACGCCAGCGTCGCCCCCACCAGATACATCACCTTGGGGACGCCGAAGAGCTGCTTTAACAGCGTGGGGCCGAAATCCGACTCCTTTCCGCCCTTCGTCACCAGAATACCGGTGGAAAGGGAGATGAGCAGGGAGGGAATCTGGCTCACCAGACCGTCGCCGATGGTCAGGATGCCGTAAGTATCTAGCGCCGACCCGATCTCCACGCCCTGCCGGAGTACACCCATCGCAATGCCGCCCACCAGATTGATGACCGTCAAGAGCAGTCCCGCTACGGCGTCTCCTTTTACATATTTCACGGCACCGTCCATGGAACCGAAGAAACTGGATTCCTGTTGAATCTTATCGCGCCTGATCTTGGCTTCTCTGTCGTCGATGGCGCCGGTGTTCAAGTCCGCGTCGATGGCCATCTGCTTACCGGGCATGGCGTCCAGCGTAAAACGCGCCGTCACCTCTGCCACACGCTCGGAACCTTTGTTGATCACAAGGAACTGGATCAAAATCAAAATGATAAACACGATGGCGCCCACGATCAAGTCGCCGCCGCCTACGAACTGTCCAAATGTCTTGACCACATTGCCGGAGTCTCCGGTGGTGAGGATCAACCTCGTGGAAGACACGTTCATGGCGATCCTGAAGATGGTGGTGAAGAGCAGAATCGTAGGGAAATAGGACAGATCCAGCACTTCCTTGGTAAACATGCACACAAACAAAATCGTAAAACCGATGGCGATGTTAAACGCCATGAAAATATCCAGTATCCACGCGGGAAGCGGTACAATCAGCATAATAAACGCCACCAGCATATAAATCGCCACCATGGCGTCCGTCTTCTGCAGCCTGCTATTCATAACCTTTCCTCCTCTCCCGTTTTTTATTGATCTTCGCTACACTTTTTCTGATGCGTTTTTATACTTTCCCTTGCAGATGGTATACAAACGCCAGCACCTCCGCCACCGCCTGATACAGCTCCGGCGGCACCATCTGCCCCACTTCCACATTGGCGTAGAGCATCCGGGCAAGCGGCTTGTTCTCCACGATCTCCACATGATTCTCCTTGGCGATCTCCTTGATCTTGGCGGCCAGATAATCCTCTCCCTTGGCGATGACCAGCGGAGCGTCCGCCACGTCCGGATCATATTTGATGGCCACGGCATAGTGGGTAGGGTTCGTGATCACCACGTCAGCCCTCGGCAGATCCTGCATCATGCGGCGCTGGGACGCTTCTCTCATACGCTGCCGGATCTTCCCCTTAATCTGGGGATCTCCCTCGGACTGCTTGTACTCGTCCTTAATCTCCTGCTTGGTCATGCGCATATCCCGGGCGAATTTGACCTTCTGATACGCAAAATCCGCGCCCGCGATAATCATATAGATCGCCGCGATCCTAATTCCCAGATCCGTCACCGTGGCGGCAAGCACCTGCAGCGCCTGCAGCAAGGGCATGTCGTACAGCAGAAACAAGAGCATCCACTTGTCTCTCAGATAATTATAACATATATAAACGATTAAGCCAATCTTTGCAATAGCTTTTACAAGTTCTACCAAAGCGTTGGCGGAAAAAATCTTCTTGAAGCCCGACAGCGGATTGAGCTTGCTGAATTTGGGCTGCATGGGTTTGGCGGTAGGTTTCCACCCGACCTGCGCCACGTCGCTGACAAAGGCGATCAGATAGCCGATCACCAGAATCGGCGCCAGAATAATGATAATCTGGATCAGCATTCCCCGAAACACCATGGCCGTGTCATTTTCCGGCATATACCCCCGCCAGAAGACGACGCTGGAACTGATTTTCCCATAGACATTGGCAAACACTTCCAGAAACTGGTTGCCCATCGTCCCCACCCAGAAGCGCAGCACCAGAAACAAGGCCAGAATACCCAGCCCGTTGGCAATCTCACGGCTTTTGGCGACCTGCCCTTCCTTGCGGGCGTCGTTCAGCTTTTTCTCGGTGGCCGGCTCCGTCTTCTCGCCGCCCGGCCCTTCTTTGGCGAAAAACTGCAGATTATATTCTAAAAGCATATTTCCTCTCGTTCGGCCGCGCAAACGGCATCTTGCTCAACAAAAAGCCCCTCGCCCCGTTCTCCGGAACATTCCCCTCTAGGGGCGTATCGCCTCCACAAAGGACACCACCACCGTCTGCATCTCCTGAAAGATAAAATCGGCGGCTCCGGGCATCATCTGCACCGTGAGGAACAATACGCAGAGACCCGTCAGAATCTTTAACTGGATTCCCACCGCAAACATATTCATCTGCGGCGAAACCTTCGCCAGAATCCCCAGCGTCGCGTTGAGCAGCAAAATCACGCAGAAAATGGGGAGTACAATCCGGAATCCGATAATCACATAGTCGCTCATAAACTTGATGATAGCGTCCAGCGCCAGCTCCCCCCGGAACACCATGCCTCCCACGGGAATCAACACGAACGTGTCCGCCAGAGCGCCCAGCAGATACCGGTACATCCCCGAGGCGATCAGCATCATGGTAAACGTATACTGATACAAAATGCCGGTGATGCTGACCTGCTCCCTGCTGTTGGGATCCATCAGCGTCACCATCGACAACCCTGTCTCCATGTCGGCGATCGCACCCGCAAAATTCAGAATGGCCATGCAGATATTGGAGCCAAACCCGATCAACAGTCCGGCCACGGCCTCTTTCATCACGATGACGGCATAGTCCATCACCGTCTCGTAGAGGATGGCCTCCGCCGGCGTGACCGCCTGATACAGAAGCGCGGACACGAAAACGCTCAAAGCCACCCGCACTCTGGCGGGCGTATTGTTCATGCTGAAAAAGGGGGCGATAAATACAAAGCAGGACACTCTCACCAGAATCAGCAGAAAATATTCTAAATCGTACATGGAAAAGGATACATCTATCATGAATCAGGCTTCCTTCTCGTCCGTCTGACGATGACTGTCTAACGATGAATATAGAGACTGAAATCGCCCCAAAGCTGCGTAGTAAACTCCACCATCTTGGTCATCATCCATCCTCCCAGAAGGGAAAGCGCCAGAAACACACAGACAATCTTCGGCACAAAGGTCAGGGTCTGCTCCTGAATGGACGTCACCGTCTGGAAGATACTGATCACCAATCCCACAACCAAGGATACCAGAAGCACCGGCAGGGACACCTGAATAATCAGAAACAACGCATTGTTGGTCATCTCCGTAACCGCGTCTATCGTCATCTTCTATCCTCCCGTCAGTAAAACGTCATGACAAGCTGGCCGATGATCAAAGCCCAGCCGTCAGCCATGACAAACAGCAGTATCTTAAAAGGCATGGAGACCGTCGTCGGCGGCAGCATCATCATGCCCATGCTCATCAGCGTGGACGCCACCACCATGTCAATTACAATAAACGGAATATAGATCATAAACCCGATCCAGAACGCAGTCCGCAGCTCACTGATCATGAAGCTGGGAACCAGCACGGAATTGGGGATGGTCTCGATATCCCCGTCCCACTCCTGCCCTGAGATCTCCACAAACAGCTCCACATCCTTCAGCTGGGTCTGCGGATACATAAACTCCCTAAGCGGTTTCATGGCCAGCTCCAGAGCCTCCTCCTGTTCAATCTCCCCCTCGTTAAAGGGTTTGATCGCCTGTTCGTTGATCTGGGTGATCGTAGGCTCCATAATAAAAAACGTGAGGATCAAGGCCAGACCGATCAAAATCTGGTTGGGCGGAGCGGTCTGGGTATTCAGCGCAGCTCTGGTAAAATGCAGCACAATGATGATCCTCGTAAAGGAGGTCATCATAATCACCAGAATCGGCGCAATCGAGATCAAAGTCAAAGTCAGCAGGATGCGCAGCGTACCGTTTAACTGCCCGTTGTCTCCGTTGACGGTCAGTGTCACCGTATTCACCGTGTTGAGCTGATTCAGCTCGTCCGGCGTCTGAGCCGTCCCCGCAGGATTGATGATCGTAGACTCGATGGTATCTCCCGTAAGCCTGTGGTCATCCTCCGCCGCGTAGACCTTGATCCCGGCTCCCATTCCCGTATGAATGCACAATATGCCTACCGTAACCAGCAGGCACACCAAAAGGAAAAAGCCTTTGACGGCTTTTTCCTTTTTCCGTATTTGTTTTCCAGCTCGTTTGAATCTCTTCATTCGTCACTGTCCTTTGATTTCCTTTGGCCACTGGAATCCATTTTTATGGTTTTCTCCAACAACTCCCGAAAGCTTGTCCGATTCGGGGCGGCATCCTGAGAACGCAGTTGTTCTCCTGACACCTCTCCCAGCATTGTCACCGTGTCTTTACATACCGCGATGGCCAGATAGGTCTCTCCCACCCGCACCAGCTGTATGTATTTATTATTGGCAATACGGGAGGTTTCGATTACCTCGATATTGCAGTTGGCATTCTGCAGCTTTTGATAATTCGCCATCCACTTGGTAACCCACGCAGTGATACCCAGCACCAAGACGAAAATCACCAGCACGGACAGAAACTGCGCATAGCTTCCCGCCGTCAGGAGTATGCTCATTATCCCACGACCTTCTTGACCGCCTCAATAACGCGGTCAGGCTGGAACGGTTTCACGATAAAGTCCTTCGCCCCCGACTGAATGGCCTCGATAACCATCGCCTGCTGACCCATTGCGGAACACATGATCACCATCGCCCCGGAGTCCAGCTTCTTGATCTCCTTGAGAGCCTGAATGCCGTCCATCTCGGGCATGGTGATATCCATCAGCACCAGATCCGGATTCAGCTCCTTGTACTTCTCTACCGCTTTCTGTCCATTCTCCGCCTCCCCTGCCACATTGTAGCCGTTTTTGGAGAGAATGTCCTTAATCATCATTCTCATAAATGCTGCATCGTCACAGATTAAAATATTTTTTGCCATCTCTTTTCCTCCATTGGTTATGACGCTATATTAAGTATATCATAAATCCGACAGTTTTGTCAGCCACTATTTAATAATTTCTGTGACTCGAATGCCGAAACTCTCTTCAATTACAACAACCTCACCTTTGGCAACAAATTTCCCGTTGACCAGCACATCGATAGGCTCGCCTGCAATACGGTCAAGCTCGATGATGGTTCCCGGTGAAAAATCGAGAATTTCCGAGATGGACTTGCTGGTGCGCCCCAGTTCTACCGTCACTTCCAAAGGCACATCCATAATCAGTCCGATATTTTCCTGCCCGGCAAAACCTGCCATATCCCCGGAGAAACTCTGAAACTGCGCCGGCTGCACATTCACGTTCTGCATCGGCATCATGCCCGGCATCATTCCCATACCCGGCATTCCCTGCATCGGCATCCCTTGCATCGGCATTCCCTGCATCGGCATCCCTTGCATGGGCATTCCCTGCATTGGCATCCCTTGCATCGGCATCATGCCCATACCGCCCTGTGGAGCCATGCCGCCCATATCTGCCATGCCGCCCATGCTTCCCATGTCCGCCGCGGGCGTTGTTGCCGGGATCGGAGCAGGTTCCGGAGCTGCAGGTTCCGGCGTGGGCGTGGGCGTGGCCGCCATCTGATTGTGCATGAAGGTGTCCACCACCTTCTGGGCGAAGTCGATGGGGTAGAGCTGCATGATCGTGCTGTCCACCAGCGTGTCGATCTGCATACGGAACGATATCTTTACGAATGTCCCGCCCAGAAAAGGAGAAATCTCCGCCCCGGACTTGATCTTAGTCAGATCAAGCAGCGTAGCGTCAGGCGGGCTGATGTCGATCATCGTATTCAGCATGGTCGAAAGGGAAGTCGCCGCCGATCCCATCATCTGGTTCATGGCCTCTGAGATTGCGCTCAGATGAAGCTCGCCCAGCTCCCCGTCCGTGTTGGTTCCGTCTCCGCCCATCATCAGGTCGGTAATGACTTTCACGTCATGTTCTTTCAGCACCAGAATATTCGTGCCGTCCAGTCCCATGGTGTACTTGATCTGGATAAACACGCAGGGCTTCTCGTACATATCCAGCAGGCTGTCCCATCTCGCCAGTTCTACTTCCGGCGTCGTGATGTTTACCTTGCGGTTTACCAGAGAGTACAGGGTCGTCGCCGAAGACCCCATACTGATGTTGGCGACTTCGCCGATGGCGTCCTTCGACACGTCATCCAGCGTCTCTGTATCGCCCGCATTCCCTGCCGAGCCGCCGGGATCCGCTCCGGCGGAGCTGTCCGCCTGTCCCTCTCCCGATGTATCTTCCGACAGATCCATACCGTTCAACAGGGCACTGATCTCGTCCTGAGAAAGCATTCCGTCCATCTTTTAATCCTCCTCTCTGATTACCGACGTGATCCGGACCGCATAAGAATCTTTGTTGGAACCGGGTAAAGCGGTAAACTTTCTGATATTTCCTACATAAATATTCATGTCGTTGTCTACCTTGGAATCCAGACGGATGCAGTCGCCCACCTGCAGATTCATGAAATCTCCCACGGAGATCTTGCTCCTTCCAAGCACTGCCTTGACCGGCACATCCACCTTCCGGATCATCGCTTCTATATAAGCTTCATAATTCTCATCATGCTTCTCCTGCATAGAGGCGAACCAGAACTTCGTGTTCAGTCTGTCCATCACGTCCTCCAGCGTAAAGAACGGAAGACAGATATTGACAAGTCCCTCCACGTCCCCGATTTTCAGATTCATCGTAACAATGGCGATCATATCGTTCGGCGCAATGATCTGAGCGAACTGCGGGTTCGTCTCCACCCGGTTCAAAACCGGCGCAATCTCCAGCACGTTCTTCCATGGTTCCCGCAGAAGCTGGGTCAGCATGATCAGAATTTTCTGGATAATGGAAAGCTCGATCTCGGAGAATTCCCTGCTCTTCTCCAGCGGCACTCCCATACCTCCCAGCATCCGATCCAGCATTGCGTATGCCAGATTGGTAGACATATCTATAATAATGGTACCGTTCAACGGGGCAAAATTGATGATCCCCAGTATCACGGGATTCGATAAAGCGTTTGTAAACTCACTGAAAGTCAAAGTCTCGGAACTGGTCACCGCCACCTGCACATTGTTCCGCAGGTATACCGGAAGATTCGTGGACACGAGACGCCCGTAATGCTCGAAGATAATCTCCAGCGTCCTCAGATGCTCCTTGGAGAACTTGGTCGGTCGGCTGAAGTCATAGTTCTTTACTTTCTTCTCGTCGCCGCCCTGCATCTGTTCTTCATCCAGCTCGCCGCTTGCCATCATTGCGAGCAGATTGTCTATTTCACTCTGTGAAAGGACTTCACCCACAAGCCCTCACCTCCTTTATACGGTCTCGGCTGCCGGCCCGCATCAGCCATATTTTACTTCGCTGATGGAGACTTTGTAGATGAAATCGCTCTGATACAGCTCCTGCACGGCGGCCAGAATCTCCGCCTTCAATCCCTCCAGACCCGCGTCCGCCTGAATCTCCGACGCGGTATGTCTGCTGACAACGGTGAAAATTGCATCCTTAATCAATTCTTCCCGCTCTGCCATGGCCTCATCCGTACCATTTTTCTTAAAATCTTTATTCTTCGTGTTCATGGACAAGGACACATTGCATATCATATATCCCTGCTTGGTCTCCTGTCTGCCGTTTGCGTCCGTCACGATCTCGGGCGCAAGAGGCATGGTCATGGAGCTGGCGATGGCGTACACCTGCGTATCCGCCAGAGAAACGGCCTCCGCCGCTCCCTCCTGTCCCGGGGGCGTAAGCTCCAGATTCAGCGCCAGCGCGATATTTCCCACCAGATTGGCCACCTTCTTGTTGGTGCTGGTAACGTTGAACATCATCACCGCAGTCAGAATGATGTTTACTAACAACAGAGCCAAAATAATGATCGACAACATGTTCTTTTTCATCTTAAACCTCTTTCCATATCCTTATGATTCCCAGTCTTTTCATTTAGGGTTCCATTCGGGTTCCCGTTTCAATCCTGTTCCTGCCCGCATGGCGGATCAAGGATTGTAAATTCTGATTTCCACGCGCCTGTTCTTGCTCCTGCCCTCCGCCGTGGAGTTGTCGGCAATCGGTATGCGCTCTCCCATTCCCGCATGTCTGAGTCTGGAGACGTCGAGCAGCGTGTTCTCCGAGAGATAATAGAATACCGACAGCGCTCTCGCACTGGAAAGCTCCTCATTGCTGGCGTACCGGGAGCTGCTGATCGGCACATTGTCCGTATGCCCCTCGATCTCGACGGTACCCTGCGCATAGCGTTCCAGAATCCGCCCCACCTGATCCAGCACTTCGAGAGATTCCTGCTTGAGGTCACCGCTTCCCGAGTCAAACAGGAGCGCTCCCTTCATGGTGAGTTCCACATACTGCGCGGTAAAATTCACATCAATCTGATCCGAGAGACTGCTCTCGCCCACCGCTTCCTCCACCAGCTCCGCCAGCTCCTCATTGTCCTGAAGCTGCTTTTGTTCCAGCGCGTCCTGCAGGATCTGCACATCTCCGGAATTGATATATTGTTCCAGATTGTCCTCGGGCGAATCCGCATCGGAAAGTTTTCCCGTGCTGTTGATATACTCGTCGAGTTCGTTCAGCTGACTCACGCCGTTGCTGATCAAGATGCCGTCGCCGATGGCCGTCGCGCCGCCGTTGAACACGCTGAACGTGTTATTCATGGAAGCCACAAGTTCCGCCCACTTTGATTCCTCGATTGTAGACATGGAAAACAGGAGTACGAAGAAACAAAGCAAAAGGTTCATCAGATCGCTAAAAGTGTTCATCCACGCCGGTGACCCGGCTGGGGGCGCATCTTCCTTTCTCTTTGCCACTTACTCCTCACCTCCCGCTTCCTCGCTGCTCTCCCGATCCTTAGGTGCAAGGAAGGATTTCAGCTTCTCCTCGATTACGCGGGGGTTTTCTCCGGCCTGAATGGACAGAAGGCCTTCAATCATAACCTCCTTCATCATCATCTCCGTGGCGTTGTGCGCCTTCAGTTTATTGGAGACGGGTATGCACACCCAGTTTGCAAGCAGTGATCCGTACAATGTCGTAATCAGCGCAACCGCCATTGCAGGTCCGATGGCGCTGGCGTCGGCCATGTTATTCAGCATGTTTACCAGTCCCACCAGCGTACCGATCATACCCCAGGCAGGACCCATGGAACCCAGAACATCCCACAAATTAATCAAATTCTTATGTCTGCCCTCTATACTGACAAGCTCTGTCTCCATGATGGCGCGCACCAGATCCGGGTCGGTACCGTCCACAATCAGAAGAATACCCTTCTTCAGGAACGCCTCGTCCAGATCCGCTGCCGCTTCCTCCAATGAAAGAAGCCCCTCTTTCCGGGCCACATTCGACAGCTCGATGATTTTCTTAATGACTTCGGGTGTGTCCAGTGTCGGCATCTTAAAAATCAGTGTGAAGCTCTTAAGGCCTGCGATAAAGTCCGGCAGCGTAAACGAACAGAGTGTTGCTCCCAGCGCGCCGCCGAAGGTAATCAGCGCAGACGCAGGATCCAGATAACTGCCCACACCGCTTATGCCGGCATTAGAAATGATACCGAATACCAACATGGCAAAACCAAAGATCAGTCCAACTAACGATGCAATATCCACAACCTATCACCTAACCATTCCGCAATTTTCATAATTATTCTGCAAGAATACCCTTTCGATACAATTCTACTAAATTTTTTATCTCTTGTCTACTTTCTTTTACAATTATTTTTTTCCCTGTGGTCAAAGTCAGCACGGTATCGGGGGTTTCCTCCACAATTTCCAATAAATGGGGGTTTACCAAAATCCTTGTGCCGTTCAATTTTGTCACTTCTATCATCTCGTCGCCCTCGCCTATATGGATTTAAGGGACGGAAAATAAGTCCTCTTTCCGCCCCTTTTATTGAATTCTCCATTTTTTAATGACGTTTTTCCGAATTTTTAGTGAATTAAATATATTATTCTAAAAATTCCGTCATTTCATCTGATCTCCTTAGAATTTCACCTCTTCAGAACTTTATTTCTTCAGAATTTTATCTCTTCAGAACCTTACCTCTTCAGAATTTTATCTCTTCAGATTGGTCAGCTCCTCCAGCAGCGTGTCGGACACCGTGATGATACGGCTGTTCGCCTGAAATCCTCTCTGGGTGGTGATCATCTCCGTGAACTCCGAAGACAGATCCACATTGCTCATCTCCAGCTGGCCGGTGGACATATATCCTCCGTTTGCCGTGATATCCACGCCGATTCCGTCAAACTCACCGGAGTTCAAGGTTGCAGAGTAGAGATTGTCTCCCTGTTTCTCCAGACCGGAGGCATTGGCGAAGCTTGCGGTAGCGATCTGTCCCAGCAATCTGGTCATGCCGTTGTCGTAGCTTGCGTAAATCATACCGTCTCTCTGGATGGATACGCCGATCATATCGCCCAGACGGCGTCCGGTTCCAAGCCCCTTTAAATCTCCCTTGTCGGCTCCCACGGTGGAAGTTCCCTTGTTGTCAACCATGGATACCGTGGACAGGTCGATCTGGATATTGGCGAAATTGGTGAACCCTTCACCCAGATCCGCCAGATTAAAGTTGGCAAGGAAGGAAGTCGAGCTTCCGCCCACGGTCTGGATGTCGCCGTTGTCCGGATCAAAGGTCAATTCATAGCCGTAGTAAACGCGCGCGGGGGAATCTTTTCCCTCTCCCAGAGCCGCCTCATCATTCAGCGCGGGAAGCGTGCCTGCGGTGTCGTAGATAATGTCCCGGATGGTGTGGTTCTCTTCCGCGGTCGTCGTGCCGCCGGCGCCGCCGCCCGTCAGCGTCACGGGAATCTGCATGTTCAAAAACTCGTTCACGGATCCCTCATAGCCGTAGGCCTTGGCGATCTGCGCGATGGCCTTCTCGCAGTCCGCCGCTTTCTCCTCGTCGGTCATGGCAGTGTAGTCGGCCGAAGTGGGATCCACGGTGCTGTAGGGATAAGTGGCGTTGGAAGTCGCATATGCCAGCGTCACGTTGTTGGCGGTGAGGTCGTTTCCGGACCACTCATAGCTGTCGCTCAATTTGATGGAAGCGTTTTTCTGCTGGATCTGCGGTACGCCGCCTCCGAAGAGATTCTGCTTCTGCTCATCCGTCAGCTCCACCTCCTTGCCCGTGGAATCCAGCAGTTTGGAGAATTCCAGACTGTATACGTTCTTGGCGGAGGACTGTCTGAACACAAACTTTGCGGTGTATTCATAGCCCAGATTGTCATAAAAGTTCAAGTTTACCACTTTGCCGTTGGTGCTGGTCACATCCGTGTCGTTCTTATCCAGAATGCCGGAGATATAGGCCTGCGAGGTAGACTCGGGCGGATAGGTCATATTGACCTGACTCATGATGCGCAGGGCGGCTACCGTGTCCTGCTTGATGTTGCCGGTCTCCTCGTCCACGCCCCATCCCATCACGTTGTAACCCGTGCTGGTCATGGCCAGATTGCCCGCGCCGTCCACATAGAACGAACCGTCTCTGGTGAAGAAATTCTCACGCCCGTTGGACACGACGAAGAAGTTCTCGCCCGTGATCATAACGTCAAAGGGATTGCCGGTGGACTGGCTGGAACCCTGTCCCGTGATATTGATATTGATAGCTCCGGATTTTACGCCCAGACCAATCTGTCTTGCGTTGGTGCCGCCGATTCCGCTGGTAGCGTTGGGGCCGCTGGCCTTCTGGGTCGTCTGGCTCATCAGTTCGCTGAACACGATGGAGCTGGATTTGTACGAAGTTGTGTTTACGTTTGCGATATTGTTACCGATTACATCCATTTTCACCTGATGTGTCTTCAGTCCTGCCACACCGGAATACAATGATCTCATCATAATGCTCATTCCTCCTGTTTGCTGGAGCCGCATTTCCTCTGTCATTCGGAAAATGCCTTTTTGTAAACTTCCTTGTGAGGTCCGGCTTACATGATTACTGCTCCGTTGATATTGGTAAATACGTTGTCGTCCGCCGCCGCGCTGTCTATGGCCGTCACCACCGTACTGTTGGGTACGTTTACGATAAATGCCAGCTCATCCACAATCACCAGCGAATCTTTGATTCCTTTCTGTCCCGCCTTGCGCACCCCGTCATACAGCCGTTCCATCTGACTCTCGCTCAGCTCGATGCCTCTGTCGTTCAATCTTCCCGCCGCGTGTTTGGAAAACCGAAGTTCCCCCGTCTGACCCTGTCTGGTCTTCTCGTTCAACACATCTTGGAAAGAAATGTCCGCCCGGTTCTCTCTGTTGTCCGCCTGCTTCGGCTGGTTCAGATACCGGTTCGCCAGCTGCTCGATCGAAAGGAAATTCTGCTTCTGAATATCCATATTCCTTCCTCCCGCTCACGCACATCCTGTGCCGCTTACTCCTCGCCGTCCTCGCCGTCTTCGACTTCGTCCGTCTTTTCTCCGTCGTCCGTTCCGTCCTGTTCTCCGGCGGCGGCTCTGATTTCCTTGGCCTTCTCGATGTACTTCTTGAGTTCGTCCACCTTCTCCTTGGCGATGAAGCTCTTCTCGTAATCGTTCATGTTGTTGTAGATCTCTTCCAGCTCGTCGATGGTGGACAGATCGGAGTGATCCACACCGTTTACATTGGGCAGCTTGTTGAGAGCCGTCACAAACTTCTCGGCCTTGTCGTATGCGTCTATATACTCTCCGTCTACCACGGTATCCAGATCCTCGATGGAATAGAGAGATTCGTTGATGGACAGGAACGCCTTGCCGTTCTCATACACCACATAGTCCACCTTGCCGCGCACATACTGCGTCTCTCCCGAAGAACTTGTGGTTTTGATGTAAACCTCCTTGCCCACCAGCTCGCTTGCGCGCTGCAGATCCATACTGGCCGCCATATTCTGCATCTGCTCCACCTGTGAGAACTGTGCATACTGGGCGATGTACTCCGTATTGGAAGTAGGCTCTAAGGGATCCTGATACTTCATCTGTGCAACGAGGAGTTGGAGGAATGCATCCTTATCCATGCCGTCGCTGCTTGTGTTGGTCTTGTGCAGAGAACTTTGGGAAGCTGTCTCCACGATTTTACCGTCTTCTACCGGCGCAACCAATGCCATATTCATTTCTCCTTTCTCAATTTCTAAACTGTTTGTGTCATGCGGTGTAATCCACCGTCGTACCGCTCGCGGCCATCATCTCTGCCGTCATGCGGTCTTCCTCTTCCGTCTCGCCGAGAAACTCCGGCTCGTCAAAACCGTTCAGCGTGATCCTTCTGGTTCTGGGGCGTTTCCCCTCCGCGGATTCCTGCGGCTGTCTGCCTCTGCCCTGCTCCAGATTCTGCTCGAACTCATGGGTCTGCACGGTGACCTCGATGGCCTCCACCTTGACTCCCTGCTCCTCGAAGCTCTCCTTGAGCTGAACCATCTGGCTCTCCAAAGCTGCCTTCACGGATTCGTTCTGTGCGATAAAGCTGGCTGTCAACGCGCCGCCTTTCGCCGCCAGATGAATCTGCAGGGTTCCGAGGCTCTCGGGATGCAGCTGCATCTCCAAGCTGGACATGCCGGGTTTGATCTGGACTCTCATATAATCCATAATCTGCTGCATTACGTCCTGCATATCCGCTTCCTGTGTGCCGGAAGCTTCCTGTGCGCTCTCGGTGCGTTCGCCGGTGAGTCCGTCTTTGATGCTCTGCAGCACCAGATTGGCGCCCGCCTCTCCCGGCTTGGCCTCCCCTTCCTGTTTGGCCTCTCCGCCCTCACGGCTGTCCGCAGACTCCTTCGCGTTCTGAACCGCCCGGATCTGTCCGTCCGTCTCCCCGGCTGCCGCCTGTACGGCCGTGTTGTCCACATCCGCCGCTCCGACGGCTTCGTCTTCCGACTCCTGCACATCCGCCGGCCTCTGCGCTTGAACCGCCGTCTCAATCTGTACGGACTGTTCAGGCTGTACGGGCTGCTCCGGCAGTTCCTCTGCCGTCGTCATGCGCTCCGCCGGAATCCCTGCCTGCTCCGCTGCGGCTCTGCCCTCTTCCATGAGCATCCGGTAATCCTCAAACAGCTGTTCATCGGTGAGAAGCGCAAGGGAATCCTCCGCCCCGCCCGCCGCCAGAAGCAGACTGCTCAAGTTCTCCGGCTGTAACAGATCCACGGGCTGCAAATCCAGATCCGCCATGGTCTCCTGCAGCGCTTCCACGGAAATCCCGAATGTGTCGGCAATCTTCTGCATCAGTTCCATCACCGCCGCGCTCATGGCTTCCATGGCTGCCTCCGGATTTTCCGGTTCCGCATTGTCCACAGCGCCCACAATCTGGTCGGCATCCTCTTCCCGGACATTCTTTCTGGACTGATCCTTGGCGCGCAGTTCGTCTCCGGGTCTTGCCTTCTGTACCTGCTTCCCGGAAAGCTGCTCTTTCTGCGGTGCGGCCTTGCCGCCGTTCGTCTGGCTGTTCCACACCGTGCGGAAACCGTCTCCGGCTCTGCCCGCGGCGCGTCCGGCCTGAACGCCGAGATTCATCACGCTCCCTGTGTCTTTTACTGCGTTTGTTTTCATAGACATCCTTCTTGGCATCCTCCTTTCCGTCATTTTTTGAGAACTCTGTATTCTTAATGATTAGGAATACCAATTATTATATCGGTTCCCCGGACGCCGTTCTTAAGAGTCCGGATCCATAATTTTCGTCAGTTTGGCCGCAAAGTCCGGCGTCATATTGTTCATGATCGCCGCCCTGCTCTCGGCGTTCATGGCGTTCAAGATCTTGGCCACCAGCTTCATGTCGTTTTCCATCTTCTCGAAGGCCGCGGCCGCCGCCTTGGGCTTCATCTGGGCGTAGGTGCTGGCGTAATCCTGCACCTTCTGGTCTTCCTCGGTCTGAGCCACCACCTGCTTGTAGAGGTACTCCGCCGTGGAGGGATCCATCTCCTCGTAATACTTGCGGTACTCCTCCGCCCCGGGGCCGTTCTCCGCATAGATCACTTCCTCATAGAACTCCGTGCGGATGCGCTGGAACTCCACCTGTCTCTCCTCGAAGGGCTGCAGGCGCAGCACTTCCGCCTTCAGCGTATTCAGCTCCGTGTCTTTCTGCTGGGACTCGTTCCGGATCTGCTCTAACTGTTTCTCCAGACTCTCGATCTGGTCAACGGCGTCCCGAAGGCTGGTGTAGCCGCCGTAGCTCTCCCCGTTGGTAGTCTCCATCAGGGACGTGCCGGGCAGAATCTTGTTGACCACCGGCACATCTTTTAGAATCGGCGTAAGCACCGAACTGCCGAAGCCGCCCACATCCATCTTGACGATCACGCACACCACAACCAGCCAGAGCAGGACGATGAACACCGTGGTCAGAAACGTAGCGAATCCGCCGCCTTCCTCGTCCTCCGCCAGTTCGTCCTCCCGCTTTGCGATCTCTTTCGCTCTGCGCTTGGCCTCCTTCTTCTGGGCTTTCTGATCGTTCTTTAATTTCTTTTTCTCCGCCTGCAGCTTGCTTTTCTCCGATGCGGCGGCAAGCTCCTGTGCGCTCATTTCTTTTGCCATATCGTCCTACACCTCTTGTTTCTGACCATAGGTGTAACTGGTCAGCTCATCGATTACCTTGCTCTCCGCACGGTTCTCCTCGCGCAGAAATTCGTCAAACGCCTTCTCCCGCAGGGTCTCCTGCGTCTTTCTCTCCTGCATGGCCACCGTCATCTTCTCTCTGGCCCGCTCCACCCTGCGCTCGGCCCGCTCCACTTCCAGACGCTGGTCCGCGATATATCCGTCCAGAATCAAAACCGCATTTCTGCCCTCCTCGATCTCCCGCACGTTCAAAACGCCGTTTAAGAGCGCTCTGGCGCGATCCTCATACTCCGCTTTCCGCTCCTTTAAGCCGGAGAGTTTCTCCTCCTCCTCGAGAAGCCGCATTCTGGCCGTGGAAAATTCCTGTTTGGCCAGATCTTCCATCTTCCGTTTAATATTCAGCACATTCTGCAGCCTGTATCGAAACCTAGCCATCTGTCACTCCCGCCCGGCTCTACTCAAACAAAGCCTGCATCCTCCGGGAACTCTCCTCGAAGTCCACCTTCTCCTCCGTCTCCTGACACAAAAATTCATTCACTTCGTCAATCTTGCTGATCGCATAGTCGATGGACGGATTGCTGCCGCTCTTATAAGCGCCGATATTGATCAAATCCTCCGCCTCGCCGTAGGTCGCCAGCACGCTTCTGAGCTTTCCGGCGGCTTTCTTGTGATCCCTGTCGGCGATCTGGCTCATACATCTGGAAATGCTCTGCAGCACATCCACGGCGGGATAATGGTTTTTGTGGGCAAGCTTTCTGTCCAGCACAATATGGCCGTCCAAGATACTCCGGGCCGTATCCGTGATCGGCTCGTTAAAATCATCGCCGTCCACCAGCACCGTATAAAGCCCGGTGATGGAACCCTTCGAGTCCCGCCCCGCCCGCTCTAAAAGCTTCGGCATCTCGGAGTACACGCTGGGGGGATACCCTCTGGTCACGGGGGGTTCCCCGCTGGCCAGACCGATCTCCCGCTGCGCCATGGAAAAACGGGTCAGGGAATCCATCATCAACAGCACATCCTTGCCCTGATCCCTGAAATATTCCGCAATGGCGGTCGCGGTTCTGGCCGCCATCTTGCGCTCGAGCGCCGGACGATCTGAGGTAGCCACCACCACCACGGAGCGCTTCATGCCTTCCTCGCCCAAATCCCTCTCTATAAATTCGCGAACCTCCCTGCCACGCTCCCCGATCAGCGCGATGACATTGATGTCCGCCTTTGTATTTCTCGCAAACATGCCCATCAGCGTGGACTTTCCCACGCCGGATCCGGCAAAAATTCCGATGCGCTGTCCCTTGCCCACGGTGATCAGTCCGTCCACCGCCCGCACGCCCAGCGAAAGGATCTCGTCGATAATCATGCGGTTCATGGGATCCGGCGGATTGGCGTCCACAGGATACTCCACGCCCTGCACCGGCTTCCCGGCCACAGGTTTGCCCAGCCCGTTGAGCAGCTTTCCCAGCAGGGAGTCGCTCACCGTCACCGTCAGCGGATAACCGGTATTTTCCACAATACATCCGAGGCCGACCCCCTCCACGCTGTCGTAGGGCATCAGCAGGGTTCTCTTGTCCTTGAATCCCACCACCTCGGCCAAGATGGGGGTCGCACCCGCGCTCTCGTCCGGCAGGATCCGGCACAGATCCCCCAGCTTGGCGTCGGGGCCTGCGGACTCGATCGTGAGTCCGACGATATTGACCACCTTGCCCATCCTGCGGAAATAGCTGCGATCCGCCATCCTTCTATATTTGTCAAAATTGATACTAGGCGCCTCCAAAGGAAAACCTCCTACCCTTTTTCATAAGACAAAAGCTTTAAGCGCTGCGTGAGTTCCGCAAGCTGCGTCCCCAGACCGCAGTCATAAATGCCTCCCTCGGTCTCAATCATACACTCGTTATGTTTCAAGGTGATATCTTCCACCAGCTCCAGTGTTGCGCTAGGCGACGCGAGCGCCTCCGAGAGCTGTTTCTTCTCCATGCTCACATAGGGGTAATCCTCCTTCGACACATGAACCAGAAAGTCCCGTCCGCCCTCGATCCTGCGCACACAGGACGCGATCAGATGTACCAGAATGTCCCGGTAGGAGGAAAGCTCCACCCGGAACAAATGCTCATAGACTCCCGTGATGGCGTCCACAAACCGAGGCTCCAGCTGTTCCAACAGCTTGTCATACTCCGCCTCCATCTGTCTGCGCCGCTGTATCAGCTCGTTCTCCTTCTCCGCAAACTCGTCCCCGGCCTGCCGGAATCCCTCGCCGTATCCCTGCTCCCTTGCCTGTGCAAGCGCCTCTTCCCGCTCTCTCTCAATCTGAGCCTGCGCCTCCGCAAGCAAAGACTGCGCCTCCGCTCTGGCCTGTTCCACCATCTCGTCCGCCGCCTGTCTTGCCTCTTCCAACATGCTGTCCCGGGCGGCCTCCGCATTCGCTTTGATCACATTGCCCTGCCCGTCGTCCGAAAACTCCCCGTCCGCCGTCAGGTTTTCTATCTGCTCCGCAGAAAGCCCTTCGGCGAATCCGTCCGGCTCTCCCGCCGTCCCGTTCCCCTCGGCGGCCTGACTGCGGGATCTGGCCATCTGCTCCGCCAGCTGTTCCATGCGGCGTTCCATCAGGGTGTTGACGTCTATCACGCGCTTTTCATCTTGCTGCAGCGTGGTAAACCCACTTTTCAACAGATTATTACTAGACCACAATCTCGTCACCTCCACCTCTGGAAATAACGATTTCTCCGGCATCCTCCAGTTTGCGGATAATATTTACGATCTTCTGCTGGGCTTCCTCCACATCCTTCATGCGGACAGGTCCCATAAACTCCATATCCTCTTTGATCATGGTCGCCAGACGCTTGGACAGATTGTTGAAAATCGCCGTCTGCACCTGTTCGTTGGCGCCTTTCAGCGCGATCTCCAGATCGTTGTTGTCCACGTCGCGCAGCACACGCTGAATGGCGCGGTCGTCCAGAAGCAGCACATCCTCGAACACGAACATCTTCTTCCGGATCTCGTCCGCCAGTTCCGGCTCCTCGATCTCCAAAGTCTCCATGATATGCTTCTCCGTACCTCTGTCCACGGTATTCAAAATCTCTACCACGGCGTCCACGCCGCCGATCACCGTATAATCCTGATTTACCAGACTTGCCAGCTTGGATTCCAGCACCTTCTCCACCTCCTTGATGACGTCGGGGCTGGTGCGGTCCATCATGGCGATACGCTTTGCCACGTCCGCCTGTCTGTCGGGGGGCAGAGCCGACACAATCAGCGCCGCCTGACCGGGAGACAGATACGACAAAATCAGCGCGATCGTCTGGGGATGTTCGTCCTGAATGAAGTTGATCAGCTGTGCCGCGTCGGTCTTGCGCACAAACTCGAAAGGCTTTACCTGCAGGGAAGCCGTCAGCTTGCCGATCACCTCCATAGCCTTGTCGGTGCCGAGCGCCTTATCCAACAGCTCCTTGGCGTAGCCGATACCGCCCTCCGCAATATACTGCTGGGCGAGGCACACCTCGTAGAACTCATTGATGACTTCTTCCTTCACCTGCGGCGTGACGCTCCGCGTGTTGGCAATCTCGAGCGTCAGCTCCTCAATCTCTTCTTCCTTTAGATGCTTAAACAGTCCCGCGGAGCGCTCCGGCCCAAGAGAAATCAGCAAAATTGCCGCCTTCTGCAAACCGCTTATCCCATTCTCACTCTTCTTCGCCATCGGTCTTCTCCTTCAAATAAGCTTACCAATCCTCGCTGAGCCAGTTGCGCAGGAGCGTTGCTGCAGCGTCCGGATTCTCGTCCACAAACTTCTCTACCACCCTGCGGGTCTCGGACTTGGCCTCCAGATCGATGTCCTCCACTTCCGTCTCGGCCGTGGACTGCAGAAGGCTCTCCACGGAGAGTTCCTCGTCCTGCTGCGCCGATCTTCTGCCGCCCATGCTGCGCAGCACCACAAATGCCAGCAGTCCCACAATCACCACCAGCATAACAATGCTCATGATGCTGGTCGGGTTCACCGTCATGCCTACCCGATCCACAAACCGCGGCGACTCATAGGAAATAATCGTGATCTTTTCCCGGGGGATTCCGGTGGCGTTGGACGCCAGATCATAATAATCCGGATCCACCTCAAGCTTTACGTCCGCCCCGTTGTTGAGTTTATAGTCCTCCCAAGTGATGTCGCCGTCCAAAAGCCCCTGCCTGCGCACATCTTCCTCCCGGTACTCGCGGTAACGGATCAGCGAGATGGACATGCTGGATTCCCCGTACCGGATGGCTCCGGGAATCACTTCTTTGTACTGGATATTCTCATTGGGCAGGAAATTCTCGATCTTCTCGTTCTGCGTGGCGGAGGACTCGTTGGAATCGGGGGACACATACCCCTGCTCATTGTTGGAGTCCGTTCCGGGGATGGCGGAGCCGCTGTTGGTACTCTCCGACTCAAACGTGGAGCGGTTGGCAAGATACCCTTCCTCTCTGCCGTCAGCCACGCTGTAAGTCTTGATCGTCTCCTCATAGGAAGCGTAATCCATGCTCAGATTGCAGGCCACTTCCACCTGACTGAACTGATTGGTTCCCAGCAGCGCGGTCTTGACCTGATTGGCCACCATGGTCTGTCCCTGACTCTGCAGCTCCTGCATGGAACCTGCGACGCCCGTCATCGTATAATCGTTTCCGCCCGCGAACAACAGGTTGGAATCCGAGTCCAGAATCGTGATGTTCGCCAGACTGGAGTTGCCCAGCCATGTGGCGACCGCCCGGGCCACGTTGGCCGCGTTGGCGGAGGTGAACGTCCCGTCCAACTCCAGCTGTATGTATGCGCTGGCTTCCTGTTTCTCGCGGATCAGCGTTCCGTTCTGTTCCGGAATGTTCAACAGCACATCCGCACTCTTGACATTGGAGAAGAAAGTGAGATTCTTCTCCACCTTACTCTCGTATGCTTCTTTCGTCAGCTTCTCCTTATCGGAAGCCGTCGTGGAAATACTTCCGTTGAGCGCCTGCTGAATCGTATACTCGTCGGCGCCGTACCCGGCGCCTCCGAGCGCCCAGACCGCCGTCGTGTACTGTCCCGACTCCACGCTGAATTTCAATCCGTCCGCGGAAGGTTTGTATTTGATGCCCGCTCCGTCCAAAAGCGCCTGCACCTCGGCGGCCTCTGCGGCATTCTCGCAGGTGTAGAGCGCCGTGTACTGCGGCTGTGATGTCACATAGATGATCAGCGCAAACGCAAAGATTACTGTCGCCGCCAGTCCGATGATGATCGTCTTCTGGCGGGAAGTGAATTTATTCCACCAGTCTATTACCTTTTGCAGGATTTCTTTCAATTTCTCCGGCATGGTATTTCTCCCGTCTCATGTATTGGTCATTTCGTACTGCCATTAAATCTGCATCTGCATCAGCTCTTTGTAGGCGTCAAGCAGTTTGTCGCGGATGGCAACCGTGTACTGCAGAGCCGTGGACGCTTTCTGCAGGGCGATCGTCAGGTCATGCGTGTTCTCCGTCTCACCCAGCATAAAACGCACTTCTTCGTCCTCCATATCGGACAGATAGCTGTTTGTGGTCTTGATATTGCCGATTGCAGAATTTAAAAGAGCCTCAAACATGGTGCCGTCCACGGAATCGTTCTTCTCCGTCAGGCTTCCCGTCAATGAGGACATCCTCTCCATGGCATCCAGTCCCGAAGTTCCTCCCAGCGCGCTAAGCGGCGCAATCGATGATAAATCCATAGTCTTTCTCCTTCTTCATACTCCTCATTCCGCCGATACCAATCGGCATGTCCCGGTCTACCGACATGTCCCGGTCTATCGACATTTTTACTGCTGTGCGAGCTGCAGCCCCTGCAGCGCCATCGACTTGCTGGCGCCAAAAGCCGTGGAATTCGCCTGATAAGCGCGGCTTGCGTCGATCAGATTGGTCATCTCCGTCACAATATTGACATTGGGCAACGTCACATAGCCGTTCTCGTCCGCATCGGGATGCGCGGGATCATAGACCATCTTGCCCTCCGTCTTCGTATCTTCATAGATACCGTTTACCTTCACGCCCTGCCCGATATAGGCGGCGGAAGCGCCCTGCAGCACCTTGTGGAACGGTCTCGTCACATCTTTTCCCTTTGCGGCGAAAGTTACCACCTTGCGCACATAGGGCGTCCCGTCCTCCGTGCGGGTTGTCTGGGCGTTGGCCACATTCTCCGAAATGGTATCCATGCGCAGCCGCTGCGCAGTCATACCGGAAGCGTTTATATTGAACGCGGAAAACATACTCATGGTTTACTCCTCCTGTCCTATCTCATTTTATCTTATCTTGTTTTTCTTGCCTCGCTTTAGCTTGCCTATCTTATCTCGCCTTGTCTTGCCTTTTCTTGTCTTGCTTTTTCTTGTCTATCTTATCTCGCCCTACTCTGTTTTATCTTGTCTGCTCCGTCCTATTGACGTCCGCTCCTTTCCGGGGAAGCGGTGACTTAGTCTAAATTCTTTTAACGTTTCCTTAACATTGCCCGCTCATCTTGATCCTAATCCGCCCTGCGGCGGCCGATGGGCGGCGTGACAAGCGCAAAAGACGATTCAGCGCATCACCGTCTCAAGGTTCTGGAACTCCTGCCGGATGCTGGCGATCAGTCCCTGATACTTCAGCTGGTTCTCCACCAGCATCACATTCTCGTTCTCGATGTCCACATTGTTGCCGTCCAGACGATAGGAAAACTCCGCATAGTCCGTATATACCTGCGGGCGCAGCATATGGGTTTTCACATTATGTACCTTCTCGTCCATTGACACATAGCGGTTATTGCCCAGCGCTTTCTTTAACTCCGACTCGAACGCCACGTCCTGACGCTTGTAGCCGGGGGTGTCCACATTGGAAATGTTGTTGGAAATCGCTTCGTTGCGGAGCCAGCTTGCGTCCGCGGCCTTGCTCAAAACATTGATGTAATCAAAGGCATTGGTGTTGATCATATCATACTCCTTTCGTACCAAAAAGCAGGACATAACATGCCTACTTTATTTATTATAAATTATTTTGCCAAAAAGACAATATCTTTTTTTGAATTTGAAAAAATTGTATATTCTTCTGAGGCATCTTGAAATAGGATAATATCTTGAAATAAAATAAAAAGGACCTATCGCTCACACAATAAATCCTTTTATCACCCGTCGCCGCCGCAATCCGTTGCTCTGTAATGGTCTGTGCAGTTGTATTTGCCGCCCTATCCGCGCTTATTCTGGCGCTTCAACTCCTCGATCTCGTCGAACACCACATCGTTGAGTACCTTGATATAAGTGCCTTTCATGCCGGAAGAACGGGATTCAATGACGCCCGCGCTCTCAAATTTGCGCAGCGCGTTGACGATCACGGAGCGCGTGATTCCCACCCGGTCCGCAATCTTGCTGGCCACCAGAATCCCCTCCATGCCGTTTAACTCGTCAAAAATATGCGTGATGGCCTCCATCTCCGAGAATGAGAGGGTGCTGATAGCGGATTTCACCACCGCAATCTTGCGGCTCTCCTCCGCACTCTCCTCATTCACCGCCCTAAGCATCTCCAACCCCACCACGGTGGTGCCGTACTCGCACAGAATAATATCGTCGATATCGTACTGCGCGTCGCATTTGTAGATAAACAGCGTCCCCAGACGCTCCCCCGCGATCTCAATGGGGGCGATTGTCGCCTGAAATTTCCGGATATCCGCGCTCTCAAACCCCAGCGTCTCCAGATTGACGTTCTCCTTGGTGGAAAGCACGCCCAGCAGCCGCTCGTTCAACATGGGATCGATAAAGCCGCCCACGCTCTCATCGATCAGCTCCGTGATGGCGTCCACGCCGTCCGCCTTGCCCACGCCCAGCACCTTTCCCTTGCGGCTGATGACCAGCACATTGGAGTCGAGAATCTCACGCATCACTTTACAGATGTCGTTGAACACAACTTTGCTGGAATTGTTGTTGTGCAATAGTTTGCCGATCTTCCTCGTCTTATCCAATAATTGTACGCTGCTCATAAAATATCCTCCGCCTGTGGTATGCGCCGTCAAAAACGCTTTTTCACCTAATACAGAGTTATTTTAGCACAAATAAAATCAGATTACAATGTAAAATAAACAATATGATTTATTTTTTTTAATTTTTAGACAATTCATCCTGCTGTCATTTTGTGCTGTCAGCATGCTGTCAATAGGAAGAACCTCGCGGCGTTCAGACGGTCGCCGCCTCCTTCGCCTTATCCTGAATATAACCGCAGTCCGCGTCCATGCAGACATATTTGCTGCCCTTCTCCAGCATCACGCCGCCGCACCGGGGGCAGCGCTCCTTGGCCGGTTTGTCCCAGACCATAAAATCGCACTCGGGATTGCCGATACAGCCGAAATACCGCCTGCCTTTCCGGGTCTTCTTCAACACCACATCCCTGCCGCACTTGGGACATTCCACGCCGATCTTCTCGAAATAAGGCTTCGTGTTGCGGCATTCCGGGAACCCCGGACAGGCCAGAAAACGCCCGTGCGGTCCGTATTTAATCACCATATTCCGCCCGCAGTTCTCACAGATCTCCTCGGATTCCTCATCGGCGATGGTGACTTCCGGCAGGTCCTTCTCCGCCTGTCTCACCGCCTCGTCCAGATCCGGATAGAAATTGGAGACGATTGTTTTCCATTTTACGTCCCCCTCTTCCACGCTGTCGAGAAGCGCCTCCATATTAGCCGTAAAATTCACGTCCACAATGGACGGAAATGCCTGTTTCATCATGTTGTTGACCACTTCGCCAAGCTCCGTGACATAGAGGTTCTTGTTCTCCTTGGCCACATACCTTCTGGCGAGGATCGTGGTGATAGTGGGCGCATAGGTGCTGGGACGCCCGATCCCCAGCTCTTCCAGCGCATGTACCAACCCGGCCTCCGTATAGTGGGCGGGCGGCTGTGTAAAATGCTGCGCAGGCGCAAACTCCACAAAATCCAGTCTGCTGTCCTTCCCAAGACTGCTTGTCAGGGCGTTCTCCGCCTCCTTGTCGTCCTCCTGTATATATACGCTCATAAATCCGTCAAACACCAGCTTGGAAGCCGCCAGCGTAAACATATGCTGACCTGCCTGAATCTTCACGGATGTGGTCTCGTATCTGGCCGGACTCATGCGGCTGGCCACAAAACGCTTCCACACCAGCTGATAGAGCCGGAACAGGTCTCTGGGCAGTTCGTCCTTGACCGACACGGGCATTCTGGCGGGATCCGTGGGGCGGATCGCCTCGTGGGCGTCCTGAATCTTCTGCCCTTTTTTGCCCGCAGACGCGCTTTCCGCCTGATAGGCGTCCCCATACTGCTTGCCAATAAATTCTCTGGCCATCCCCTCCGCCTCCTCGGAGACGCGGGTGGAATCGGTACGCAGATAGGTGATGAGGCCGACCGTCCCCTCTCCCTTGATGTCCACGCCCTCATAGAGCTGCTGCGCCAGACGCATGGTCTTCTGGGTGGAGAAATTCAGCACCTTGCTGGCCTCCTGCTGTAAAGTGGAGGTGGTAAAGGGCAGCGGCGCTTTCTTGACGCGCTCCCCCTGCTTGACTTCCGTCACATGGTACTCCGCGCCTTTTAACGAATCCATAATGGCGTCCGCCTCGGCCTTGCTGCGGATCGTCTGCTTCTTCCCCTCGCCGTAATATTTTGCCACGATGGGCTTCTTCTCTCCCTTTACGGCCAGCTTCACATCCAGCGACCAGTATTCTTCCGGGATAAAGGCGTTGATCTCCTCCTCCCTGTCGCAGATGATGCGCAGAGCTACCGACTGCACGCGCCCCGCGCTGAGTCCTCTCTTGATCTTCGCCCACAGAAGCGGCGAAATCCGATAGCCCACCATGCGATCCAGCACCCGGCGGGCCTGCTGGGCGTCCACCAGATTCATATTGATCTCCCGGGCGTTCTTCAGGGAATCCTTCACCGCTTTCTTGGTGATCTCGTTAAAGGTAATGCGGTACACTTTTTTATCCTGAAGCTTCAGCGCATGGTACAGATGCCACGAAATGGCCTCTCCCTCCCGATCCGGGTCGGTAGCCAGATAGATCTTCTCCGCTTTTTTCACTTCCTTGCGCAGGGAGGCCAAAATGTCCCCCTTGCCCCGTATCGTGATATACTTCGGCTCATAGTCGTGTTCTACGTCGATGCCGAGCTGGCTCTTGGGCATGTCGCGCACATGTCCGTTGCTGGCGGCGACTTCGTAATTCGCGCCCAAAAATTTCTTAATGGTCTTTACCTTTGCCGGCGACTCCACAATAACCAAATATTTTGCCATATCTCTTCTCCCATATTGATTTTACCAATCGTGAAACACTATACACCAAATTTTTCCGGAGTGCAAGTTTTTTCATAGAATCTTTATATGGAGTTTGAGAAATTTTATGCCTAAAAAAGGAGTCCTGCCCGCAGACGCTAAGTCTTGGGAGGACTCCTCTTCGTTCAATGAATGAATATGAAACTAAATGACTCTTATTTGAATGAATCTTATTTAAATAAATCCTTGAAGGATGCTTCGCTATTTACCAACTCTAATTTTTCACTTCAAAGTAGATAAATCCTTTGCCCGTACTTTCGTCCGCATAGGGAGCATAAGATCCCCAGTTGTTGATAAACCACTGCTCTTTCCATTTCAGCTCCAGACGGTAGACCCCTGTCGTGCCGGGCGCTTTCAGTTTCATTCTGCCCGTATCCGTACCGTTGCCTCCCTCATTCATGAAGCCCCACTCCGTACTCGCATTCACCCAGCTGCCGTCCACCTGTCTCTCCAACTTATATTCCATATAGTTATTATATAATTTGGAGAGATGCCCTGCCGCACAGGTCACGTCAAACGTATACATGGTGTCCCTTCTAAACTGCAGGCGGTTCGCATAGTCAAATCCGCTGGTTCCCACAGGCAATGTCACATACTGCCAATTATGGTCATAGTAACCGTTGAATACCACCGTGGCCGCAGGAACCGTAAACCGGAACATATATTCCGACTCCGGCGTATCCGCCTTCGGCCATGTGATCGTTCCATCATGTTTTCCGTAGCGGAGCCTTACCTCGATCGCATAGGACAAGGCCGGATTCAGGTTCAACTCACCCGGACGGATCGGCGCAAAACCGGGCGTATCACCCGTTGTGAACCACTGCCATTCAGACCAAGTACCCGTCAAGGCAACTACATCGCCGTCCTCATTCAGCTTGGCAGGACAGAACCGGATATCTCTCCAGACGCGGTCTCCGCCGTATTTATTCTTGATGTCGTTCCAGTCAATGAGTTCAATCAGCTTGACAAAGTCGTCGCCTCTCAAGAATTCACCCGCCAGATAAGCGCTGGGCATCTTCAGCTTCTGCTTCTTCTCTACCGTCCCGTAGTTGGTCTTGGTCCTGTTGTACTGGACTCCGCCCACCTCGCCCCGCGAATGCTTGGAGCTTGCGACAATCGTGAGTCCGTCACCCATGGCGATATCTTTCTTCAGCCGGAACTGAATGTAGGGCGAATGATCCTCATCGGAATGCATCACATCCACATAATCCGTCCAAGTCTCCCCCGGCGTGCTGCTCTCCAATTCAAAGGACCAGCTGGCCGTATAGGGATATACATAAGCGCTGACCGACGTACCGTCATATACATAACCATCCTCATAACCCGCTCCGACAACCTTGTCTAAATTGGTTCCCGTGGGCATTGCAGACACATAATAAACTGCATTCTCCTTCATCGCAGTGCCGCTGACCAGCGTCGGAGTCGGCATATTAAAGTCGGTCACGCGGCGGATTTTGATCTCTATATCTCTCGTCTGAAAGGGATCTCCCGTGGCGGGATTGATCGCCTTGGTGCTTACCCGCACATACATCTTGCCGCCGTGGGCGCTTCCCTTTTCGTTTGCGCCGACAAGAAGCTTGATGATATTGCCGTCCAACGTAGCCGTCGTGCCGGTGGTATCGTCCTGCCCCAGCAAGGCGAAATTGAATCCGCCGATGGCGCCGCCGGAGGCATTCACCGTGATCGGCAGCTCATACCCCTGCCCCGGCTCCAGAACCACCGTTGCGGGACAGGTAATTGTCGCCGACTGCGTAAAGGTCACCGCGGTGCTGGACTTGGGATTGTTCCGGGAAGTGATGTTATAGACCGTAGCCAGATCCTTCGTCCCGTTCTTCATCTTGAGCCGTACCTGCGCATTGCGCGACTCGTTGAAATCCGAAGTATCCACCACGAAATCCAACACGTCCTCCGCCAGCACACTGGTGGAGTCGGTCACGCCCGTAATGACGTTCTTGCGGCTGTACTGAAGTACATCTCCGGCCAGCACAATGGTGTGGGTGTAATCCGTGTTTTGGATTTCCAGCGTCTTCGTGGATGCATCGTAATCCACGGAATTGGTAGCGTCCACGATCAGCTCTTCGATCAGATTCGCCGTGAACTGAGCACTCTTCTGTAGATTGACCTCCTCAGTTCCCGACTTGTACGTGGTGGAGGACACCACCATGGCGCTTCCGATCGCAGTCGTGATCGTGGCAAGAATCCCTATGGCGCACAACAGCTCTACCAGAGAGAATCCCCGTTTGTCCTTCCTCAGTTTCCTGCCGAACAGTTTTGTTTTCATCAGCCTACTCCTTTATACTTACTTTGCCGGTTAATGGTACCAACTCTATGATATAGTCCTTATCTGCCTTGGACACTTTAATCTCCGTACAATAATCACTTCCGGACACCGGCAGGAAGCCTCCGCTTCCGCGTTTGAATTTCAGCGTCAACGGATTGCTGCTGTCAAGCGTTTTGGTCACACCCCCGCAAACATATGTAACCGTGACGGTCTTCTCCCCCACCGGGATGGTGCTGGTGCGGTCTGGAGTCGGCTGCGCCGCTTTGGAACTGTGTTCCCAAATATTCTCCGTGACCTGAATACTGCCGTCGGCACCCACACTCAATATATATTCCGTGTCAGTCTTCCCCATGGCCGTCGTGCGGTGGCGCTCCAGAGAATACACGATCTTCTGGGAGCATTTCTGCGCCGGTCTGCCGCTGATCATACCGATTCCGATGATCATAGCGCCTCCCGCCACCGTCATAATCGCCAGCACAATGATGATCTCCACCAGAGAGATTCCTCTGTTGTCTAAGCCAACGCGCCTCTTGTCTCGCTGCATTCCATCACCCCATCGCATATTTACCGTTCTTTATGATCCGATCCTGATTTGTTCCGATCTTTACTGTTTCTCCCAATTGACATATTCCACATAATCCGCAGCTTTCACCTTTTTGATCTCCGCCGCGTCCTTTTTGTCATCCGGATCCGCAATCTCCGCCGTCTCCGAAGCGTTCACACTCCAGTTCAGCTCCGGCGCCTGCACATAGAAATCCGTTGTGATAATAGAAGTATAACCTGCACTGTTGGTATAGGTCACCTCCAGCCCCTGTATGATCACGTATCCCTCATCCACATGGATATCCAGCATCTCCGCATTGCTGTAACTGCCGTCATGGTCTGTGTCAAGAGCCGGCGGCAATGTAAGCTTAGCATCCGGAGCCATGTAGCCGTCCAGCCAAGTCTTCCAGTTGCCGTGCGCGCTCCACTTATTCTGAAGCGCGTCAATGAATCTGTGGTGATACTCCCACTTGCGGGCGTCCCCCGTGTCCAGCAGCACATAGTCGGCACAGACACTCTGATACGCCTCTGCGGCCGCCTCCGAGACGTCCACCAACAGCTGCGCCCGGACATTCTCCAGCGAGGTCTCCCCCGCATAAAAACTCTTCTGGTTCCGGTAATCCGTCTGCTTAATCTGGAAATTCATCCCGGAAACATAGAGCAGCGTAGTCGCCAGAATGGTGATAAACAGCACAACCACGATCATGGTGACCATGGCGGCGCCTCTGCGGTCAGAGCGGAGCTTCCCGAACACTTCTCCCGCTCTTCCACGCCGCACGGCTCTATCTTTACTATGCTTCCTGTAACCCCGGTATCCTTGTTTTCTGCTCATGCCCATCTCCGTCAATCGTTCATCGTGCCGACAAATGATGCAAGTTCCTTGGTCGTGTCACCTGCATTATACACCAATACTTCCACATTGTAAAGTACGCCTTTTTCCTCCAGCATCCCCTCGCCCAATTCCTCTGCGGGAGCCGCGCTGCCCCCCGAAATACCGGGAACGGGAATCGTGGAAACCCCGCCGAGATTTTCAGTGAGATTGTGGGTCAGCGACACATTGCCAGACAAATCCACATTCACGTAATATCCCGACTCATAATTGTTCAAGGCGGTATCCGAATAGAGCGTGGATTTCTGTTTGGAGATATGCGCCTCTATATCGCCCGACAGCGCGCTGCAGTCCACTTTGATATTGTCCTTCGCGCTTGTCACTCCGCTCATCGCATCGTCATACATCGGGTAATAATACAGATAAATATTCTTTAACGTTCCGCCCACCGAGGCAACCGTATCCTTGTTGTTGTAAATGATCTCGGACGTCGCTCCCGTGGTTTCATCAAAGATTTTCTTAATGTTTCCCGCAAACGGAACCGTAACCGTTTTCGTGTGAGACCCTGTGCCGCCCGAAGTAGACGGGTAGGTATAACTGTATTCGCCGTCATAATCATACGAAATTTCCAGTTTCACCGTGTCCGCCCCCGCAGCGTCATGTCCCGCCGTCAACACGATATTGCGCTGCAAAGTCGTCAGCGTCACGTCTGCGAAAGTCAAGGTGCCGCCCCCGAGCAGATCCGCCGGATTGGGGAGTGCGGCGATCGCATTCTTCGCCACATCCGTCACCTGAGCCACGCCGTCCGTCGCGTCCACCTCCAACAGCCGATAGACCATGTCCCGGTACGGATTCATGTCGTCCATCTTTAACACTTTCTCGGATTTCGCTTTCTGTACCGTAACCTTCACATCGTAATGGCGGCTCTCCTCCACGGCATTGTAAATCCAGAATTCATACTCCGTAATTCCCGTATTCAACTCGTTCTCACTGTCAAGCGGGGATTCCGTTGAGCCGCCGTTCTTGGCCGTGACGGACCATGTGGTCGTCATATCGGAACTCACGCCCTTGAAAGGGGTAGGGGTTCCCCCGCTTCCCGCCCCAAACTGAAGGCACAGATCCTCCAAATGATACGCCTTGAAGCTCTCCATCGTACTCTCCGCCACTGTGATCGCCCGCTGCGCGTCTCTGGACTTCACATTATATCCCACCGAGGAGACGAACAGGCGCATGGTGGCTGTCACGACAACCGACAGAATCACAACGGCGATGATAACTTCCACAAGAGACAGACCCTTATGATTGAATTGTCTTCTTGTTCTTCGTGTCTTCATAGACTATCCTTTCCGGTTCCATACCATTTTTGCTTCTCAATCTTTCGTTCAGACGCTGCTTCCCGTCTGTCCGTTTATTCCTGCACCGCCTCCGCGGGTTCCGCCGGCGCTCCGTCCCTGCTCGAACGCATCAGCTGGAAAGGATTGCTGGTACTCGGCTCATACTCCGGAATCTCGGGTGCGGTATAGACCTTGCCCGTTCCGCTCACACTGTAGAAGGCTACGTCGATATTGCCCTGCAGATAGCTGGAGACGTCCCCGTCCGTCGTACTCTTCTGCTTGGTCACCGTCACATTGTAGATACCAAGCCTGTTCGGATTGCTGTAGATCTGCTGGATACATCTCTTCAGATCGCTGTAATCCATCTTCTCCGCGTAGGTCACCTTCCGCTCCACGAACTCGATCGTATCCGTGAGAGATTCCACACCCGCAGTCACCACTTCCTCCTTGGGAATCGTATAGAGTACCTCCGGTTTGTCGATATTGATCTCGCTGTAGAGGAATTCCTCACCGCACACCGACTCCATCTCCACGCCCATCATGACGGCGTCCTCTTCTCTGGCGTCCGCGGGATACTCCGCCAGCATCTCATCCAAAGCGGTTCTGATCTCGTCTATCCGCTGCTGGTTGACCTCCCGCTCGTCATAATGCTTCTTGGCGATCTGCACCTGCCCTCTGAGAGCGGAATTCTCCGCTTTCAGCGAGTCCGTCTTCTCATTATATTTCTGGAAGACCAACAAATATACTCCCAACAACGCAATGACCGCGATGACAAGCACCATCAAAAAAGCCTTCTGATCAATTTTCTTCATCTTCCCTGTCCTCCCTGTCCTATTGTGCCGTATTCGCCTGATCCGCTTCCGCCGGCGCGGCCTCCGCACTAGGCTCCACATACTCTTCCGGCTCAATCACAAGAGGAATGAAGATACATTGCAAAGTGAACTCGATTTGCGTACCTGCCTCCTCGTCTGTCTGCTGGCTTTCCTCTTCCGTCCCCGTGATCTCTTTTTCTGACAGCGTCGTCACCTGCACTGCCAACACACTCTCGAAATTGCGGATGGTCTCGGTCACTTTCGCCGCCTTTTCCTTGTCGGTAACCACCATCCGAATCGCACAGCTCTCATCATCCGAGCTGAATTCTAACAGTTCCACATCTGCGGGAAGTTTCTCCTCCAGCTCGCCGAGGAACGCCAGCAGTCCGTCGTTCAGATGTCTGGAGAGCGTATGTCCGTGGATAAATTTCTGATTGATCTTCCGGATCCCCGTCAATTCCTCATAAATCTGCACGCCCACCTGATACTGCTCATTCTCTGCCTTGAGCTGTTCCGACTCCTTCTTGGCCGTATTGTAGGGCATCACGGACAGAATCACCAGCGCCGCCACGCCGACCACCGCCACAAGCGCCACCAGCACCGTCAGCATGGTATAGTCCGTCTGCTTCTTCGCCTTATCCTTAGAGACGTCATGCAGGAAGCCCTCGCCGGAGAATCCGGCTCCGATACAGGAGAAATAGGCGTCGCTCTTCTGCTTGACGTCCGAATCCACCGCGTCCAGATCTTGGAACATGCCCGCCTTTCTGCAGACAATGCCCAGACTCTCGCCCAATGTCTCAGCCACGCCGATGAACTGTGCGCCCAGACCGATGATGGAGACATTCTCAATCTCTTCTCCATTAAAATGTGAGGCGAAATAATCGAACACACGCATAATGCCGCCCAAAAGCGGATTCAGCGCCGCAGTAACGGCCTCCCGCGCCTCCGGACGTCCCGCCTCCTTGACATTGCTCACCGCCTCGGTCGTACAATTCTGTCTGGTGATCAGACGCCATACGCCCAAGGTATCTCCGGCAGCGAAACTCGGCTGGGTCGCCACCACGTTCATCGCGTCGCCCACACCGTAGTTGATGCTTCTCTGTAACAGCAGCACACCGTCCTTCATCACGCTGATAATGGAATATTTCTCCTCCATCTTGATGATGGCCTGACAGCCCGCCGCCCTGTTCGCACGCGCGGACTCAATGATGCTCGCTCCGCTGCAGCACACGTTCAAAATATCCAGACCGCACTCCGACGCCAGCTTCTTGTACTGGTCGAGCATACTCTTCTCCGCCGCGAACACCAGCACTCTGTGCTTGCCCGCATCAGCGCCCTCGCTGATCGTCTGTACCAGCGACTGGGTAATCTCATAATCCGCAAGGCTCACCGGGAAATACTCGGACAAATTGGCCTGAATCACCGACGCAATCTGCGCTTCCTTCACATTGGGAACCATGACCTCACGATTGATAATCTTGCCGGATGCAACGGTAAAGATCACCTTCTTGGTCTTGATACCGTTGCGGGCGATGGTCTCTTTGATGGAATAAGCCAGATCCCGCATCTTGCTCTCATCGATATAGCCGTCCTGTACCGCTCCCGCAGGCGTAATCGCCTCCTGACACTGATAGATTTTCGGCTTTTTCACCTTGTAATCCATCTCACACAGCTTAATTACGGAATGTCCAAGTTCTATACTGAGTACTTTTGCCATTTGTTGTGTGCCCTCCGTATTTTTATTCCTATTCTGAATAACCGCAAGAAAACCGCTGCATTCCGCAAATGGCCAGACCGCTTCCGCCCTCACGATTATGAATATTCCAAAGAAAAATTTATCTCCAACCTACATCTCTGACATCAACACAAAATTCTGATGAAAACACAAAAACTTAATGATCGTGCAAATGATAACGTCAAAATTACAATCTAAAACACAAACGATCCTATTCCAGACTCAAATCACAGCCTCTTCTAAAGAACTGCAATCGGGAAAACTACAGTCCCAGCATTCCCACATACCATGCGACCAGTTCCTGCCCCCAGAGCGCGGAAATCGCTATCCCCAGAGCCAGATACGGTCCAAAGGCCAGCGTATGTCCCACCTTGCTGACCGCCATGCGGATCAAGTGGATCACCGATCCCAGCACACAGCCCAGCACAAACGCCAGCAGAATACGCTTCCATCCAAGCAGCAGCCCGGCAGCCGCCATCAGCTTCATATCTCCGCCGCCGATCCACTCGCCCTTTGAGACGCAATACAACACCAGAATGATCATACTGACGGCGAAGAGCCCAATCCCATATTCAAGCCAGTTTTCCCAATCCGTAAGCACCCGGACCAGGCCCAGCGCCAGTATGAAATAGTTGAATCCCACCGGGATTTCATAAGTTCTGAAATCAATCACACTCAAAGCGAGGAGTGCGCTGAATAATAAGCCATAGATCAGGGAATCTATGCTCAAGCCGTATCTGGCGAACACCACCAGATACAGCAGCCCGTTCAGCCCCTCGATCAGAGGGTACTGAACGGAAAGCTTTGTCTTACATTTGCGACATCTGCCCCCCAAGGCCAGATAGCTGAAAAGCGGAATCAAATCATACCACTTCAACTGATAACCACAGCTCATGCAATGAGATCTGGTGGTCACAATATTCTCTTTCTTCGGCACCCTGTAGATCACTACATTCACAAAGCTGCCGATCAGTATTCCATAGAGAAATACGACGAGATAGAGAAAAACCTCAGGAAGCATATCGGATGTATCCTTTCAAATGCAATTACTTGTTGGCAGACTCAAAATCGCTAGCCGTAGGCCAAATATTTTTGTTGCCCAGCGTAATGCCGGTCACGCCGTTGGTGCTGTCCCAGTTGATTACCCAAGTATAGCTGGCATTCACTTTGCTCGTAGGTGCGGTCACAACTCTGGAGCCGTCGGAAACCAGCGTAGTGCCGCCAGAAATGGCAGCGCCGCTACTAGCCTGAATCTGAGAGGGATCATCCGAAACAGCCACGTTGATAGCCGTTGCGATGGACTCTGCATTGGTAATGTCGGTGGAGATCTTAGAGTTCTTCACATACTTCAGATACTGGGGAGCCAGCACGCCGACCAACACTGCCATGATGGCGATAACGATAATCAGCTCGACAAGTGAGAAACCTTTGTTGTTCATTTCCTTTTTCATAATCATCATTCTCCTTTTTGATTTTTATAGTGCATCTATCTTATAAGCACGATCCCTGCATCGCGCCTATAATTCACAATCAGTTGTTCATGGTTCGGTATCCGTTCGTCCCGTCCGGATCCGGCCAGATCTCGCAGCCTCCCAGCGTGACTTGGCAAAGACCCACGTCGTCCACGATCACCTTCCAATCGTAGGAGGGATCCACCTTCGACACCGGGAACGCCGTCACATTGGAGATATCCGAGGCGGTCACCTCCCGCGTCGAACCGGCATTCTCCAAGGGGATGCTCCCGTCCGCAATATCGGCGCTCACCGCATTGGCAATCGCCTCCGCATTGTTCAGATCCACCGAAATCTTCGACTTCTGGACGTACTGCAGATACTGCGGCGCCAAGATTGCCGTGATCGCAGCGATGATCGTGATCACCACCACCAGCTCAATCAGCGAGAAACCGGCCTGCGGCTTCCGCCTCACATCCGTCTCATCCATACACCCTCACCTCATCTGACTTTAGATATTCTCCAGCGCCTGATACATGGTCAGCATCGGCGCCATACATGCGGCCACCATGCTTCCAACCACCACTGCCAGCACGACGATAATCATAGGCTCCATGGCCGCCATGAGGGACGCCACCGCCATCTCCACCTCTTCGTCGTAATAATCCGCCAGCTTATCCAGCATCTCCTCGGTATTGCCGGCCTCCTCGCCGATGCGTATCATGTGATACACCATGGGCGGGAACAGTCCGCATTCCTCCAGCGGCCGGGACAGGGGCATACCGATCACAATCTCGTCTTTGGCATTCTTCAGAGCCTCTTTAAAATAGACATTGCCCACCACGCCCGACACGATATCCACCGCCTCCACCAACGGCACGCCGGATCCCAACAGCGTACTCAAGGTACGAGCCGTCAGGGAAGAGGCGGATTTCACCGTCATATTCTTAAGTACGGGTACCTGCAAAGCAATTTTGCCCACCACATGCTGACCCGGATCCGTCTTGCTGAAAGAGACAAGGCCAATTACAATGACGATCAGCACCGGCACGATAATCATCCAATATTTCCGCAGGCCGACGCTTAAGGCCACGAACATCTTCGTGATCCCGGGCAGCTCCGTCCCCAGATCGGCGAACATGGACTCGTAGGTAGGGATGACCTTCACCAGCATGACCACCGCAACCGCGATGGCCACGATAATCACCGCCACGGGATAAATCATGGCCTTCTTCACCATGGCCTGCGTCTTATTGCTCCGCTCCAGCTGGGTCGCCACACGATCCAGCGCCGTGTCCAGATTACCAGAGGCCTCGCCCGCGGACACCATGTTGATCATCAGCCCCGGAAAGATCTTCGGATGCGCACTCATGGCCACGGTCAGGCTCTCGCCTCTCTCCACGCTGCGGCGCACCTCCACCAGAGTCTCCTGCAGCTTCTTATTTTCCGTCTGTTCGCTCAACATCTTCAAGCATTCCAGAATCGTAACGCCCGCCCGGGACATACTCACGAACTGTCTGCACATCACGCCCAGATCCCGGACGGTCGGCTTCTTGCCCCCGCCGCCCAGCTTGAGTTCCCTGTTCAACATGCCCTGCTCTTTGAGTTCCAGCAGGGTCATGCCCTTGCCCCGCAGATCCTGTCTGGCCTGCTCGATGTTATCCGCATCAATGGTTCCTTTTACTTCCTTGCCGTCCTTGTCAACGGCAACGTAGCCAAATGCAGCCATTTCTTGTCCTCCCGGTATGTATTATTCGGTACTTATTCGTCAAAGGATACCCTCAGCATTTCCCCGAAAGCGGTCGTGCCGTCCACCACATATTCCGCGGCGCTCATGCGCAGGGTGCGCATTCCCTCTTTCATCGCCTGTTCCTTCAGTTTCTCTGCGCCCTCGCGCTTACTGATAATCCGCTTCAAATCCGGCGTCATCTTCATGATCTCGTAGACGCCGATTCGTCCTTTAAATCCCGTGTCCGCACACTGCGGACAGCCGCAGGGTTCATAGATGGTCAGTTCCTGCATGACGGGAACCCCCATCATCTGCTTCTGCTCCTCCGTGGCAAGCACTGCCCTCTTGCAGGCGGGGCAGAGCCTTCTCACCAGACGCTGCGCGATAATGCCGATAACGGAATCGGCGATCAGATAGGATTCCAGTCCCATATCCTCCAGACGGGTGATGGTGCTGGCCGTGGAGTTGGTGTGCAGGGTACTTACCACCAAGTGTCCCGTGATGGAAGCCTGTACTGCAATGGACGCCGTCTCCTGATCTCGAATCTCACCGATCATGATGATATCCGGATCCTGACGCAGGATGGAACGCAGGGCTGACGCGAATGTCAGATCCGCTTTGTTGTTGGTCTGTACCTGATTGATGCCGTCGATGTTCGCCTCCACGGGATCCTCGACGGTGATGATATTTACGTCTTCTTTGTTCAATTCGCTGAGCGCCGTATACAGGGTCGTGGACTTACCGGATCCGGTCGGTCCGGTCACCAGCATGATCCCGTGAGGATTCTGCAATATGTAGTCGAACTGCTCCATCTCGTACCCTTTTAAGCCCAGCTGGCTCTTCTCGCGGTTGAGATTCATCTTGGCGGCGAGACGCATAACCACTTTCTCGCCGTACACCGTGGGCAGGATGGATACACGGATATCATACTCCACCCGGTCTACCATCTGAGTGATACGGCCGTCCTGCGGCTTTCTCTTCTCCGAGATGTCCATTCCACCGATGATCTTAATGCGGGCGATGATGGAAGACAGGATGCTGGTGCTGTATTTCATGCGCTCATAGAGCGCGCCGTCGATACGGTAACGAACCCGGATATAAGTCTCCATGGGTTCCACATGAATATCGGAAGCTCTCTGTCTGGCCGCCTTCTCGATCATCTCTTTCACCAGCGTCACGATCGGGGAATTGGTGACGCTCTCGTCCTCGCCCTCGTCCCCGGAGCTGTCCAGATTCTTCTCTTTCACATAGGTCTCCAGCGCGGAAGTCATCTCCTGCTGGCCGTAGAACTTGTCGATGGCCATCTGGATGCTCCGGCTGGTGGCCACCACCGGCTCCACCTGATAGTTGGTGATCAGGTTAATGTCATCCTGTGCGTTATAGTCCAGAGGATCCGCCATGGCCAGCTTCAGCACATTGAGATTATCCTCCCGGAACGCATAGGGGAAAACCACATTTTTCTTCAGTACGTCGATGGACACCATCTCCAGAATGGCGGTCTCCACCACCACGTTCTGCAGATCCACCATCTCCAGCCCCAGCTGCTGGCTCAGCGCCATGGCCAGATTGTCCTCCGACACAATGCTTTGTTCGACCAGATACTCGCCCAGCTTCTTGCCCGCCTTGCGGTGTTCGCTCAAAGCGGACGCAAGCTGCTCTTCACTGAGCAGACGGCTGTTTACCAGCAGTTCTCCCAAACGAACTTTATTTCGCCTAAAATCCATCTCCGCAACCTTCCGATTCCACCGCGCTTGCAGAAACGCAGTTTGCCAAATTTTCTATACTTGTTAAGGACATTATATTCCGTTCCTCGCCGCTTGTCAAGAAAGGCAATGGCAAAAAGCCCAAAAATCCTTTAAAATATCTTGAAAAATAGTGCAAAATCATATATGATGGAAAACAGTTCGACTGTTTTGTTTCCAAATTCAACGTCTGGAGGGTTTCTCAATGAAAATACACTCGAAAACACGTTTCGCCATTACCCGTACATACCTGCTGCTCTTCCTGCTGATCGCCGCGCAGATTCTCTACACCGCCTATATGTTTGCGTTTCACAAGGACGGCCTGCACTCCGACGAGGTCTTCAGCTACGGACTCTCCAACAGCTACTACCAGCCCTATCTCGGATGTTCCGGCGACGCCGATCTCATCGGCACGATCTCTTTCAACGTGGATCCCGAGACCGGCGCGTATGTCATGGACCGCTCCGACTTGAACCTCATCAACTGTTATACCTGGACGGAGGGTTCCGCCTTCAGCGACTATCTCACGGTGCAGCCCGGGGAGCGCTTCGCCTACGGCTCCGTGATCTACAACCAGCGTCTGGATCTGCATCCCCCTCTCTACTATATTCTGCTCCACACCGTCTGTTCGCTGTTCCCGGATCAATTTTCCCGCTGGTACGCCTTCAGCCTCAATCTCCTGTTCCTGATCGGCACGCAGATTTTTCTGTTCCTCACGGCCCGCAGGATTTCCCGATCGGACAGCGCGGCTCTGCTGGCCTGTCTGCTGTACGGAGCGGGGAACGGGGCGCTGAGTACCTTCCTGTTCCTGCGCCAATACAGTCTGCAGACCATGCTCTGCATGGCTTTTACCTATTTCGCCGTCAGCGCCTATTATCAATGGCAGGATTCCCGCAAGATCGCTGCACCCGCTTTCTTTTGCGCGGTGGGCGCAGCTCTGCTGGCCTTTTTCACCCACTACTATTCCATCGTCTACATCGGTGTTTTCACGGCGCTTTACTGTCTGTGTCTGCTGTGCCAAAAGCGCGTCAAGCAGATGTTTGCCTTCGGGGGCAGCCTTCTGACCGCCCTGCTGGTCTTCTGCGCCCTCTGGCCGGTTTTCTTTGAGCAGACCTTCACTTATGACACCAAACATCTCGACCTGTTTTCCCCCTGGGTGCAGACAAAGATGCTGCTTCGGTATTTCTGCCGGTACTGTCTGGGCTTCTCCATCCCCGTGCTGCAGACCGCCTTTTGGAAAATCACGCTTCCGCTTGCCGCCTTCCTGCTCCTTGCCTTCGGCGCGCTGCTGATCCCGTTCCGCGACGAGCCGTGGTGCCAAAAGATTTTCAGCTGGCTGAAACGCCTCCCCGGCCGCCTTGTCCGGGCGGTGAGGACGGCGGACTATGCCGTCCTGCCGATACTGGGCGCGGCCCTGAGCCTCTATGTGGTCATCGCCTTGATCACCAATGTCCCCTGGATGGGAGATTTTGTGATCCGGTATCTCCTCCTAACCTTCCCGCCGCTGTGCCTGACCGCCGTTGTGGTTGTGTATAAGCTTCTAAAGCGGATCCCCCGCGTTCAGAAAGCGGCGCCCGCCCTGCTCGCCGCCTGTGTGGCCGCGGCGCTGATCTCGGTCAATCTCACCACCGACTCTCCCTTCCTGATGCCCCACTACGGGGAGCCGACGGACGTCTCCGCACTCACGGAGGACAAAAACGTGGTGGTCATTGTCGATGATCTCTCCAGAGTGTTCAACATCGTACATTGTATCACACCCTATGTAACCGAAACCCGCCATACCTACATCACCTCGAAGGAAGTGCTTGCATACGGGGCGGACGATATCCGCAGTCTGGAGGAACCCATCGACTATGTGCTGATTGTTGCCTCTTGTTTAAAACCTGACGAGGCCAATCAAGCGGCTGCCGACGCCCTGCTGGCGGAGGCCGGGCAGTCTATGGATCCGCTGACGCAGACTCTTTCGTTTCTGGGCGTCACCGGCGATCTGTCTGAAGACGAATACACGGTTCTCGATTCTCTTCTGGAAGAAAGTGAGGATTCTTCCACAGAGACCGGAAAAGTCTACCTTCCGGATGAGGCGGCGTCCCTTGCCTCGCAGGACGGACAGTCCGCGGAAGTCCGCGTGGAAGCTGCGGACTGTTCCGCCGTCATCCAAACCTTCAACGGCGGCTGCCGCTACAAAATCCTATGCGGGCTGAACATTCAGGGCGCTCTGTGTTATGTGCTGGAACTGGAATAGTCCTTCCGAAACACCGCAGTGGCGATGGCACCGTCCTCGGCTTTGCGCAGTCTGCTGCGCAGGCCGCCCGAGAACAGGGCCACCGCCGCCTCCTGCGCCATCTCCGCCAGCGCAGGTTCCTCCTGCTTTCCGCGGCGGATCCGCCGCGCCCTCACAGGAATCCCCACATCAATCTCCGTGTCATAGTCCACCAGCTTGTACGGATAACGTTCCATCAATTTCAAGAGGCTTGCCTTGGTATGCAGATACAGATGTCTGGGCGGATCCAAAGTATACAGTGCGGTCTTATAAGTACGCCAGTAATACTCCGACATCACCGGAAGCTGGAACACCAGATACCCGCCGGGTTCCACATGGGCGTCCAGTGCGGCGATCGTCTCATCCTGCCGATAGATATGCTCCAGCGAGTGGATACAGGTAATCATTTGATACCTCTCCCGTTCCCCGATCTGATCCACGTCCCTCCTGCGCACCAATGTCTGCCCCTCCCACACCACGTCCTGCTCAATGTAGGGATCGATTCCGCACACATTCCGAAAGCCCAGACGTTTCAGCCAGCGGAGCAGCTCCCCGTCTCCACATCCCACGTCCAGCACCCGGTCCCCCGGATTCAGATATCTTACAAAGCGGTAATTGACCGGGTAGAATTTCCCGACCAGCCAGCCCAGCGGGTCTCTTCCCCGCAGCTGATATTTCATCTGCCGAAAGAGCAATTCGTTTTTCACCTGTCTTCTGTCCATATTGAAAGAGTAATAGCTCCCTCTATCATAATACGCCGCGAGATCCTCCACCTTGTCTCTGATCTGCAGGCATCCGCACTTACCGCAACGGAAATAGGGGAATTTCCCCTCCGTGTGATACATGTTCCCCCGCAGAAGAATCCTTTTGTTTCCCTCCGCATTTCCGCAGATCCTGCATACCGTCCTGCCCATTTCCGCACCCTTTCTGTTTTTAAGCTTTCCCGTGTTTCGCAACTGTCTATTTCAATTTTTTATAATTGCAGTAGGCCAGTTTATAAAAGTGCATGATCCCTTTCACGATCGGACGAGGCCACATCTTTCCGAACATGATCTCATCCTCCCTCTCCCGCACATGATTCCGGATGCACAACATGCTGGTCGCCAGCTCGTGGATCCTGAAATACGTCAGCACTCTTTGATCGTAGTAAAACCGTCCCTTTAAAGCAGCAATCTCCCAAAAGGTATCCCAGTCCAGACAATACCGAAGCTCGGACTTGAACACATCAAAATGCCCCAGCACAGCCTTGTTATAAGTCACGCTGGAACAGCATATGGAATTCCCGAACCGCAGCGTCGCCCTCTTCCAGCACCTTCCGGTCTGCAAGGCGGAGAACCTCATCGGGAAGCACAAGAGATTCCGCAGGCGGCAGTTGATGTCATTGCGCACTTCCTCCCCATCCTCTCTGGTAATCAGCGCCCGGTAATTGCTATAGAAAATGGCGATGTCATCATATTGCTCAATCGCTCGGAACAAATGCTCCGAATACACCCTGCTGTATTTGTCATCCTGATGCACCAGAGTGACATACTGCGCATCACAGGCGTTATAGGCGAAATTCCAGTCGATTTGAATGTCGCCCGGATCCGGATTGACGATGACGGGAATGTCATATTTGGCAGCCAGAGCCTCCACATACGCGTTCGGAGTCGATGTGCTGATCAGTATTTTAGAAGGGCGCTTCTGCCGTTTCAACGACAAAATACATTGCTCCAAATAGGGTGATTCCTTGTAGGTGCAGATCACAAAACTGTGTTTATCCATTCCTGTTTCCTCTTCCCTCACGCCGTATTTCAGACCGCTTTTTATCTGTAGGCTTTTTATCTGTAGGCTCTATCTCCGCCGCCTGTTTTGTAAAGTATCACTGTGCAAAGTGCATATTCAACGCAGACATCCCACCTTCACCGCTTGCGGTTCGCTAGGGTCTGCTTACGAATATGCAATCTGCACAATTCGGGTTCCGAAAAATGTAGTTTCGCAAACGTCTAATACAGTATAGCATAAATACGGGGAGGCGGCAAGGGCTGCCGCTCCCAATCCCCCGTCCGCCGTTTTGGGTCTGTTTTGAATCATCCTGTTTTGGATCATCCTGTCTTGATCCTTTTCGTATTCCCTATTTTCAGAAACAAAAAAATCCTCGAAACCAGCATTGCGCTCTATTTCGAGAATTCCTTCGGGTTGGGCTGTTCTTTTGAACAGAACAGCTGATAGGGGAATCGAACCCCTGTTTCCGCCGTGAGAGGGCGGCGTCTTAACCGCTTGACCAATCAGCCATTTCAAGTCCGCAGCTGCGATTCAACCGCGGTACTTGTCTACTATACTACATCTGAATACAAAATGCAAGCACTTTTTTGAATTTTCCAAATAAATTACGATTGTATCATTAAAATGATATATCATCAAGCAAAATCAAACAAACTGATCTGGTTCGACTCCGGCAGATCCCCCAAAAGCCCCAGCGAGGCCATCAGATCCACGATCGTCTTGGACACCTTCGTCCGCTCCCTAAAATCCTGCCTCGACAGAAACGGTCCGTTCTTCACGGCTTCCACAATGGCGTCCGCCGCCTTCTCCCCCAGACCCTCGATGCTGTTCAAGGAGGGCATGAGCCTGCCGTCCACGATCTGAAAGTCCCGCGATTTGGCTCGGAAAATATCGAGCGGTTCAAACTCAAAACCTCTCGCGTACATCTCCTGCACAATCCGCATATCGGAATAAGCGTCTTTCTCCCGGTTGCTCAAGCTGTCCTTGCGCTTTCGGTAGTCCTCCATCACATGCTCCAGATGCCTCTGCCCCTGACACATGATCTCGTAGGAGAAGGATTTGGCGCGGATGCTGAAATATGCCCCGTAATACGCCAGCGGATAATGAATCTTGCAGTAGGCGATGCGCCATGCCATCATGACATAGGCCGCCGCATGAGCCTTGGGGAACATATACATGATCTTCTCGCAGGAACCCACATACCAATCCGGCACGCCATGGTCGAGCATGTCCTGCTTCCACTCCGGCCACTGGGCGCACTTTTTCTTGGCCACCGTGCCTTTTCGCACGGCCTCCATGATTTTGAAGGATTTCTCCGGTGCGACCCCCTTGCCGATCAGATAGGTCATGATATCGTCGCGGGTACAGATGGCCGTGGAGATGGTGGCCGTCCCGCTGCTGATCAGATCCTGCGCGTTGCCCACCCACACGTCCGTGCCGTGAGCCAGCCCCGCGATGCGCACCAGATCCGAGAAGGAGGTGGGCGCGGCCTCGATCACCATCTGCATGGCAAAATCCGTCCCAAACTCGGGAATCCCCAGAGCGCCCAGAGGCGTCCCGCCGATCTGTTCCGGCGTGATGCCCAGAGCGTCGGTATTCTGAAACAGGCTCATGACGTCCTTGCCGTCCAGCGGAATCGTGGTGGGATCCACCCCCGTCATATCCTGCAGCATCCGGATCATGGTCGGATCATCATGCCCCAGAATATCCAGTTTCAACAGATTGTGATCGATGGAATGATAGTCAAAATGGGTGGTGACCGTGCTGGTCGTCATATCGTTGGCGGGGTGCTGCACGGGCGTAAAGGAATTGATGTCCTGCCCGATGGGAAGCACCACGATGCCGCCCGGATGCTGTCCCGTGCTTCTGCGTACCCCGGTACAGCCCGCGGTGAGCCGGTTGATCTCGCTGGAACGCTTGTGCTGTCCCCGCTCCTCAAAATAGTTTTTCACATATCCGAATGCGGTCTTCTCCGCCATGGTGGAAATGGTGCCGGCCCGGTAAGTCTGCCCCGCCCCGAAGATCACCTCCGTATATTTGTGCGCTTTGGACTGGTACTCCCCGGAAAAATTCAGATCAATATCCGGCTCCTTATCGCCGTTAAAGCCCAGAAAAGTCTCGAAGGGGATGTCGAAGCCCTCTTTGTGCAGCAGCTCCCCGCACACGGGACAGTTTTTGTTCGGCATGTCAATTCCCGCCATGCCCGCATAAGCCTTCACGTCCTCCCCGTCAAAATCCACATAATGGCAGTTGCTGCAATAATAGTGGGGACTTAACGGATTGACCTCCGTGATGCCCGCCATGGTAGCCACAAAGGAGCTTCCCACGGAGCCTCTCGAACCCACCAGATATCCGTCCTCCACAGATTTCCACACCAGCTTCTGGGCAATGATATACATCACCGCAAACCCGTTTCCGATAATCGAATTCAGCTCCCGCTCCAGTCTTGCTTCCACGACCTCCGGAAGGTTCGGCCCGTAAATTTCATGGGCTTTGTCGTAACAGATCTGCCGCAGCTTCACATCGCTGTCGGGAATCACGGGCGGACACTTGTCCGGGCGCACGGGCGAGATCGTCTCTATCATATCCGCGATTAGGTTGGTGTTGGTGACTACCACCTCTCTCGCCTTGTCGCTCCCCAGATAGGAGAACTCCTCCAGCATCTCCTCCGTGGTGTGCAGAAAGAGCGGCGCCTGATTCTCCGCGTCCCCGAATCCCCATCCGGCCATGATAATTCTGCGGTACACCTCATCCTCAGGGTTCAAAAAATGCACGTCGCAGGTGGCAGCCACCGGTTTGTGAAACTGCTCCCCCAGAGCCACGATGCGCCGGTTGATATTGCGGATATCCTCCTCGGAATGGATCTCCCGGAATTTCTCCGACTCGATCATAAACGCGTTGTTGCCCACCGGCTGAATCTCCAGATAATCATAAAACTGCACCAGCCGCGCGATCTGGAGATCGGACTGACCGTCTATCAGCGCATGATACAGCTCCCCCGCCTCGCAGGCGCTGCCCAGAATCAGGCCGTCCCGGTATTTCTCCACCAGACTTTTGGGAATGCGGGGATGGCGGCTGTAATACGTCAGATGCGACTCGCTGATCAGACGGTAGAGATGGATGCGCCCCAGATCGTTTTTCGCCAGAATGATGGCGTGATAGGTGGGCAGCCTCCGCACCAGATTCTCATTGTCCTCCCCCATATGGTTGAGCTGCGCCAGCGTGGTGACGGAATGTTCCTCCGCAAGCATTTTGATAAACCGCACGAAAATACGGGCAGTACACTCCGCGTCATCCACCGCCCGGTGATGGTTTTCCAGCGAAATTCCCAGCGTCTTGGCCACGGCGTCCAGCGTATGCTTGGCCTGTCCGGGCAGGAGAACCCGCGCGGTATTCATGGTGTCCACGTAGGTGAACGCCCTGTCATATCCCAGCCTCCGGCAGTTCTCCATCAGGAAACTCATATCAAATCCCGCATTGTGCGCCACCAGAACGCAGCCCTCGCAAAACGCCAGAAACTGCGGCAGAATCTCATCAATCCGGGGATAATCGACCACCATCTCATCCCGGATTCCGGTGAGCTTTTCGATTTCAAACGGGATGGGTACATCCGGATTGACAAAGGTGGAATACCGCTCCGTGATCTCGCCGCCCGCTACCTTCACCGCCCCGATCTCGATGATCCGGTTGTTCACGGGGGAAAATCCCGTGGTCTCGATGTCGAACACCACAAAATCATCCCCCAGCGTCTGCCCCCTGTCCCCGGTGACAATCTCCTTCAAATCATCCACCAAATAGGCCTCCACGCCGTAGATAATCTTGAAAAAATCCTGCTTGTCGGGACATTCTTCCCCGGCTTCCCTGCGCTTGCTTTTCTCCTCCTTCCAGAGATCCTCCCAAACATGGTTTGCGTCGGTAAACGCCTGCACTACGCCGTGATCCGTGATGGCGATGGCGCGATGACCCCATTTGTAGGCCTGCTTCACCAGATCCTTCGCTTCAGACACGCCGTCCATATCGCTCATCTTCGTATGACAGTGCAGCTCCACGCGCTTGTAGGGCGCAGTATCCACGCGGCGCACCGTAAAGTCGGGAATCCGCTTGATTCCCGTGATAGAACCTATCGTCAGCTCATGGTCGAATTTATCGACCATGCTGATCCCCTTGACCTTGATGAAACTCCCGGGTTTCAGGCTGTCCATCACTTCATCCGCCTGCTCGTCCCGCACAAACATTTTCACGGTCATGGTGTCCGTGAAATCGGTCATGTCAAAAATCAGAATGCTCTTTTCATTCTTGATTCTGCGCCGATCCAGATTCAGAATCTTCCCCCGGATGACCACTTCGCCCATCTCGCCCACAAGTTCCTCGATGCGCATGGGTTCCTCCTCAAAATCCCGTCCGTAGAGTACATCCGGGTTATCGCTGCGGCGGATCCCCCGGTTATAACCTCCGCCGGAGAACTCTCTTTTTGCAGACTCGCCTTTCCGAAATTCGCCTTTAAACCCTCCGCCCTTCCGGGACTCCGCCCGTGCGCTTCCATCGGAAGATCCCTGTCCGTAGACAGCCGTTTTCCCGCCTGCCAATCGGGCGGCGTCCTGACCCGTTTCCTTCCGGCTCCTCCCTTTGCCCGCATCCTTTCCGACTGCCGCTCCGGCATCCGCTCCGGCATCCGTTTCGGCTGCCTCCACAAACCGATCGCCGTCTCTGTCCGCACCCGCCGCGCCAAGCCGCTCCTCAATCTCCCGCACCTTAAGCCGCAGCTGCAGTTCGTCCTCCTTCTCGTGCCGTCCGGCCGCCGCCTCTCTGTAGTCCGCCCGCAAGGACACCTCAAAGCCGCATCGCTCCACCAGTATTTTCTCAAGGATGCGCAGAAGCTCCTCCGCCTTGCTCCGCACAAGCACCGTGTCGTCCAAGGTCAGCCGCACCGTCTGTGCGTCCGGATAAGAAAGTTCCGCATTTTTAAAAATATTATGCAGCACATGGCTGTACCCCAGAAGTTCCAGCAGGATGCTGTCCCTGTACAGGTTCAGGAAATTCTCCGGATTGTACTGTGCGGAAAGCTCAAAATGTTCGTAGATCTTCACCGTAAGACCCGCTCCCGGAAAAAGCTGCCGCAGGATCTCCTGCTCCACAGCCTGAATGTCCTGTTTCAAAATCAGCCGTGTGCTGAACAAATAGACGCGCAGATATTCCCTGCTGCGCGTGGCCGCAATTTTCTCCACCTGTGTCTGTTCCATGATATCGTGCAGCGGGGGCTTTAGCTGCAGCGAGGGAAAGACCTCAAAAAACGCTTTTTTCATACCCAGTTATCCAACTCTTCCTTCAATGCGTCAAGCAGTCCGTCCTCCGGCACCTTGCACACAATTTCTCCCCGTTTGATCAAAAGTCCTTCTCCGATCCCGCCGGCGATTCCCAGATCCGCCTCTCTGGCCTCCCCGGGTCCGTTTACCACGCAGCCCATGACCGCCACCTTGATATCCAAAGAATATCCGGCAGCAAGCTCCTCCACCCGTCGCGCAAGCGGGATCAGATCGATCTGCGTCCTGCCGCAGGTGGGGCAGGATACCACCTCAATTCCGCCCTCCCGCAGCTTCAAAGTGCGCAGGATCAATTTTGCGGATTTGATCTCCTCCACCGGATCCCCCGTCAAGGACACGCGGACGGTGTCGCCGATTCCCTGCCCCAAGATCATGCCTAGTCCCACCGCCGACTTAATGTTGCCGCTCCACACCGTTCCCGACTCCGTGATCCCCACATGAAGCGGATACGCCGTCTTCTCCCGCAGGAGCGCTTCCGCCAGACGCTCATGCGCCGCCACGCACATCAGCACATCCGAAGATTTGATGCTGATGACAAGATTGTCATAATTCATGTCCTCGATCAGATGGACTTTGTCCAAGGCACTCTCCACGATTCCCTCCGCGGTGACGCCGCCGTATTTTTGGATTAAGTGCTTCTCCAGAGAGCCGCTGTTGACGCCCACGCGGATGGGAATATTGCGCTCTCTGGCCACATCCACCACAGCTCTGACCTTGTCCGCGCCGCCGATATTCCCGGGATTAATGCGGATTTTATCCGCGCCGTTCTCCATGGCCGCAATAGCCAGACGATAGTCAAAATGAATGTCCGCCACCAGCGGAATATGGATCTGCTTTTTGATCTCCCCAAGGGCTGCGGCGGCCTCCGGCGTGGGAACGGTGCATCGGATGATCTCGCATCCCGCCCGCTCCAGTTTCAGAATCTGTTCCACCGTATCCGCTATCTTTTCCGTCTTGGTATTCGTCATAGACTGTATGAGTACGGGATTTCCACCCCCGATTCTCCTGTCCCCGATCCGCACTTCCTTCGTGCGGCTGCGAAACGGCGCTCCGCCCGTTTCCGTCATCATCCGATCCTGCATAATCTCTCCGTTTCCACGTCGGCTTGCCGATTGTCCGCCAGACGTTTGCAATGCATTTGTCATAAGTGGTATTTTCGATATATCTCCTCCAAGAAAGCCTGCGCCCAGAAGAACAGAAGTGCGTATACCGTTACTATAGCATTTGAGCGGAAGGATTGCAAGCAAAATCACGGCAGCCCTACGCCTTTCCCGCCCTATACCCCGCGCAGCGCAAAATATCCCGGACTCACTTGAACGGCAAGCCGTTCCACACACAATCTCATCAAAATCCCCATGAGCTTTTGTTCACCGCACGGTTCCGAGATCGCCGACTGGATCTGCTCCAGACTCAAAGGCATAAAATCCAGCGCCGCATAGACGATCCCATACTCCGGCGGGAGCAAGTCTATGCCTGTCTCTCGTCTCTTTCCGCCGTCTGACATACTCTTGCCGTCCGCCATACCTCTGACAGCTGCCATACCCTTGCCGTCTGACATACTCTTACCGCCTTTTATCTCCTTGCCGTCTGACATACTCTTACTGTCTTTCATCTCCTTGCTGTCTGACATACTCTTACTGTCTTTCATCTCCTTGCCGTCTGCCTTATCTCCGCAGTTCTCCCGTCCCGCGCCGATTCCCATCTTACGCTTCCGGCTCTCCCACAATTCCCTCAGAAAATCTTCCGGAGACAGGAACACCCCCGCCCCCTGTTTAATCAGGCGGTTACACCCGTCGCTCAAGCGATCCGTCACACGTCCGGGAACCACATACACATCGCGCCCCTGTTCCAGCGCCATATCCACCGTAATGAGCGTGCCGCTCTTCGCCCTCGCCTCCACGACGACCAGCGCGTCCGCAAGGCCGCTGACAATCCGGTTTCTGGGCGGAAAATGTCTGGGGCTTGCCTCGGTCCCCGGCGCGTAGGCGGACAAAACGCCTCCCTGCGCGCACAGCTTTTCATAAAGTTCCCGGTTCGACCGCGGATAGCAGACATCCACACCGCAGCCAAGCACGCCGAAAGAAAGCCCGCCCGCCTCCAACGCGGCTTTCTGACAGATTCCGTCGATGCCTCTGGCCATCCCGCTGATGACCTGTACGCCGTTCTCCCCCAGCGTCCGGCCGATACCCGCCGCCACGAACGCCCCATATTCCGAGCCTTCCCTCGCCCCTACCACCGCCACGGAAAGAAGCTCCTGATCCGGCAGGTTCCCCTTGACAAAAAGCCCGTAGGGCGGATCCGGAATCTCCCGCAGCTTCCGCGGGTACTCCGCCTCCGAGATGACCACGAAGCGGATGCCTTTCGACGCCAGCCCCTCATAAAACGCCTGCGGGTTTGTCGTTTCTGCATAGACGCGCAGCTGTTCCAGCTGTCTGGCGTTCAGCGCCCGACGCCATAATTTCTCCCCCGCCCGGTAAATCCCTTCCATATCCGGACACAGTTCATATAGTTTTCCTATCGTGCGGCTGCCGATCCCCGGTGCGCAGCAAAGCCAGCAGGCGTATAATTTCTCCTTCTCCATCCTTTTTCGTTCCTCCCTTTCAGACGTTTGCGAAACGATATTTTTCGGAATCCGAATTGTGCAGATTGTATATTCA
>JAMPGV010000030.1:0-15713 GCA_023663735.1 Muribaculum sp.
CACCTTAGACTTCCTGCTTTGCGTCCTTAAATTTCTTTAAGTTTGCCATTTATTGTGGTAATAATTTTTAATCAGTTTATCATATGCGTCACGTTATTGCAATATTTTTTATCGTATTCGTTCCCGTGTCGTCTGCCTACGCGGCCCAGAGCAGATAGACCACCGTGAGCAGCAGACCCACGCAGAACAACAGCAGCCCGAACGAAAGGCTTCGGCCGATGATCAGGCTGTCCTCGGACCACTCCTGATACAGCAGGGCAAATTTGTGTTCGTAGTCCACCTTCCCCGGCTCTTTCTTCCGAAACCGATTCCCCAGCCGCTGTAATCCGTTGCCCACACAGCCCGCCGCATGGGTGAGCAGATTGCCTTCTTCCAACTCGGCCGGAAGAGCGCTGTCCCGCAGAATTGTCCTGCGCAGACACACCACCGCCGTGTCCACCAGACTGTCCAGCACCCGGCAGCACACGCCGCAGACGAAAGGCAGCGCCCGCAGAAGCACCGGGCGGTAAAAAAGATTCTCCAGATCCAGCCATGCGCTCCACCGGTTCACATAGATCCTGCTCCCGCCTTCCCGTCTCATCATCCAGCCGCGCACTACAAACAGATAGACCACTGCGCCGATCCCCAGCGAAATTCCCGCACCTTTTAGGTTTTCAAGGCCAAACCAAGCCATCGCAGGCTGTCCGCCCGCCGCGGCAAAGTCCCGTCCCGCATCCGCCGCCGGAAACAGGCTCTGTCCCAGATCCGCCAGCCTCCCCATCAGCACATCCGGGAGACAGCCCAGCAGAGGAAGCAGCGTCGCCCCCACGGCCAGCACCCCGCCGCTGACCCGGTTCATATAGCGGCCGCCCAGCGCGTCAAACCGCTCCTGCACCTTCCGATCCGGATTCATTTCCCAGAAAAGCGCCACATACAATTTGGTCATATAGGCCACCGTCAGACCACCGCTGATCAGGAATATCCACTCCACGCCTCTTAGCATCCCGGCCGAGACATACGCGCCGATCCTGCCCTCCGCCGCCATCCCCACTACCTCCACGATGCTTTCATGCAGCAGCGTCTTGCTCACATAGCCGTTCCAAAGCGGTATCCCGCAGATGCCGAGCATCCCCATGAGGAAACAGTAATGCAGCAACGGCTTTTTGCGGCCGAATCCCCTGACGTCATTCAGATCCAGCTTGTGAAGATTCATGAACACCACGCCTGCCGCCAAAAACAATACCAGCTTGATCAGGGAATGGTTGACCATATGCAGGACGGCTCCCCGCACCGCTGACAGATCCTCCTCTCCCATAAGCCCCGCCAGTCCCGCTCCCACCAGCACAAACCCGATCTGGGATACGGAGGAACAGGCCAGCGTCCGCTTCAAATCGACAGAAAACAGAGCCAGCAGCGCGCCCAGCGCCATAGTGACGGTTCCCAAGGCCAAAATCAGCGTTCCCCAAGACTCGTCCCGCCAAAACAGCGTAGCCGAAAGAAGCAGGATGCCATACACACCCGTCTTGGTCAGCACGCCGGACAGAAGCGCCGAGGCGGGTGCAGGCGCCACGGGATGCGCCTTGGGCAGCCAGATATGCATCGGAAACGCACCGGCCTTCGCTCCGAATCCAAAGAGCAGACACAGCCCCGCCACGGGCAGCAAGCGGCCGTCCGCCCCGTAGAGGAGAAACAGCCCCATGAGCATCACCAACCCGCCGATGACCGATACGCCCAGATAGGTGTCCGCCGCCCGCAGGGACTCTTTTCGCTCGTCATGCGCCACCCACGCATAGGAAGCAAGCGACATCAGCTCAAAAAATACAAAAATGCTGAAGAAGTCCTGCGCCAGAAACACGCCCACCGTGCCTCCCAGCGTCAGGAGCAGGAAAAAGTAATATCGGTTCCGATTCTGATAATGCGCAAAATACTCTTTGGAAAACAAAGTCGTCATAAACCACAGGAAAGCCGCCACCGTGCCGTAGAGAACCCGGAATCCGTCCATCCGGAAGCTAAGTCCCATGCCGCAGATGTCCGGCAGATGCGCCGTGCCGCAGTCGATCCCCCGCAGCGTCAGCACAAATAAAAACAACAGCAGGGCAAACTCCGCCAGACAGACAACGGACACATAATAATCCCGCAGCCGCTCTCTATACTTTCCGATCAGCCATCCCAAAACGGCCGCCGCCATGGGGGCAAACACCACCACATACGCCAGACAATATAGATGATTCAAAATCCAGTCCGCCATTTCCCAATCCTCCCGTCTAATACACGCCCGCCGCCACTTTTCCGAAGAATGCCGTCACCGGAGCGGAATGCAGTCCGAAATACACCATGAAAAGCACAAACACGCACAGCGGCAGCAACATTTTCCAGTCCGGGTCGCAGTTTCCCCGGCCGGAGCCATCCGGCGCAGAACCGGCGGGCGTCTTGTCCGGGAAAAATGCCCTGACCACAATGGTCAACATATACACCGCCGTGAGCAGGGCGCTCACCAGCAGACATCCGATCCCCGCATAGGCCAATATTCCGCCGTTCTCCACCGCCGCCGCAGCCAGATTCCATTTACTCACAAATCCCGCCAGACCGGGTACGCCCATCAGCGCAAGCGCGGACGCAGTAAAGCATCCGAACACCACAGGCATCCGATATCCCATGCCGTTTAGCTCATGGACATACTGTTTCTTAGTCTGATGCAGTATGGCTCCCACACAGAAAAACGCGCAGATCTTGATCACCGCATGAAAGACCAGATGAGTCAACGCTCCCGTCATCCCCATGGGCGTCAGGAGCAGGACGCCGAACAAAATATAGGACAGATTGCTGATGGTCGAATACGCCAGCCTTCTCTTAATATGCGTCTCTTTCACCGCCCGGCTGCATCCGTATACCACGGTAAACAGCACCATCACCAGCAAAAGTTTCTGCGCCCAGGTATCCCGCACAAAATCCGCCCCGAAGCTGTAATACGTCAGTCGGATGATGGCAAACGCCCCGGCCTTCACCACCGCCACCGCATGGAGCAGCGCCGTCACCGGCGTAGGCGCCACGCTGGCCTTCGGCAGCCATGCGTTAAAAGGACAAACCGCCGCTTTCACACCGAAGCCCAGAAACGCCATGACATAGACCAACAACAGAATATTCGTCCGCTCCCCGATCCGGGACAGATCCAACACGCCGCCCAGCATAAAATCCGCAGTTCCTCCGTAGACGATCACAAAAATCAGCCCCACAAAAGCAAAAGCTGCGCCGCCCAGAGAATAATACAGATAGGTTCTGCTGGCCAGAATGGCTTCCCTCGTCAGCGTATGCATCACCAGCGGAACCGTCACCAGCGTCAACAATTCATAAAAACAGTACATAGTCATCAAGTCCGCCGCAAAGGCAATCCCCAGCGTCACGCCGTAAGTGGCCGTATAAAACAGGAAGAAAATCTTCTCATGGGACTCTTTGGTCATATAGGTAAAGGCATAGAGCGTGGCGAGCGGCCATAAGGCGCTGACAAGCCCCGCAAAGACCATGCTCATCCCGTCCACCCGGAAGCTGATGGACAGATCCCCCGTAAACCTTGCCAGCGTGAAAATGCTGTCCTGATGATGCAGCAGCAGATACCAGACCAGCGCGCTGTTGCCGAGAACCAGACTCTCCGCAAAGACCTCCATGTGCCAGCGCTTTCGGAAAGGAATCATAAACAGCGCAATCCCGGTTATCACGGGTATTAATATCACCGCAAGTATCATATCGCTCTCTCCTCCCTAGAACGCCGTCAGCGCGCTGACCCACGTCTGCAGCCCGTCCGTAATCACGCCCGGCCAAATCCCCACCGCCACGGAAAGCACGGTCAGAATCAGGATGGGCGCGTTCATGAGCAGACCCGCATCCTGTTTTTCCAGCATCTTCTCCTCACAGTCCTCCCCGGGGAAAAAGCCCGCCGCGGACAGCGGCAGCAGATACCCGGCGGTCAACAGCGCACTGAGCAGCAGCACAGCCGGGCCGAGCAGCCCAAACAGGCTCCCGCCGCCCGCAAGCGCCCCCATGGCCAGATACCACTTTCCCACAAAACCGCCCGTGGGCGGAATGCCGATCAGCCCCAGCGACAGGATGGTATAACACCCCATGGTCACCGGCATTTTCTTTCCGATCCCCCGCATCTGCGACACTTTCGTCTTCCCCGTCCGCAGGATCACCGCCCCCGCGCACAGAAAAAGCCCCGCTTTCACAAAACCGTGGCTGACCACCTGTATCATGCCGCCGGTCACGCTCTCAGCGTCCATCACCGCCAGCCCGAACAAAATATAAGACACCTGACTCACCGTGGAATAGGCCAGACGCTTCTTCAGTCCGTCCTCCCGGTAGGCCAGCATGGAACCCATGAACACCGTGAGCAGGGAAAGCGCCATCCACGCCTGCCACACCCAGCTCCCCCGCAGAAACGCCGTGCCGAAAATATTGTACACCGCGCGCAGCACCCCCAGCACCCCGGCCTTGACAATCACCGCGGACAATACCGCGGACGCAGGTGCGGGCGCTACGGGATGCGCCGCAGGAAGCCATGCGTGGAGCGGAAACATGCCCGCCTTCACCCCGAATCCCAGAATCATCAGAAACGCCGCGGCCAGCAAAATCCCCGAATGTCCTGCCGCCTCCGCTCCCAGAACGCCGCCTGCCGCAAAATCCAGCGTCACGGCGTAACGGTTGACCACATACAGCCCGAACAGCACCAGATAGGCGCCGCACAGGGAATAAAACAAATATTTTAACCCCGCCATCACCGAATCATGTTTCTGATTGTGCAGAACCAAAGGCAGGGAACTCAGCGTCAGAATCTCAAAAAACAGATAAAATGTAATCAAATTCCCGGCAAAGCACAGCGCGTACAGCACGCCGGACACGATCAGATAAAATCCGTAATACCGCTTTTCATGTTCCTCCTGCTCCATATAGGCAAAAGAGAAAAAGCCCGCGCACAGAAACACAATGGCGGCCATGCCGGCAAACAGCGCGCCCACCTCGTCGATCCGCAGTCTTAATGTGAGCGTTTCCGTCAGAGACAGCAGGGTGCAGTCCACTCCCCTCCCTCTCCAGACGGCCAGCGCCGCAAACACCGCAGATAACAGAAATCCCGCGCCCGCCGTATACAAAAGATATTTTCGATGGGAAAACTCCCGCCTGACCAGCAGATACAGGCCGCTGGCAATGGGAAACGCTATGGTCAGCCCAATGAAAGCCATCACACAACCTCCTTATGCGAACATGCCAAGCCCCTGCTCGATCATGTCCACGATCGGCTGGGAGTTCACCCCCAGCGCCACATTCAGAATCATAAAACCGATCAACGTCGCCACATACAGCCATCTGCCCGCAGGACGCTCTCCCACGGACTTCACCGGTCCCACCGGCGTATAGATCCGGATGACCGTCTTCATAAAGTAAACGGCGTTTAAAATCGTGCTGATGCCCAGCACAATCAGCGCGGGCAGAAGCTTTCCGCTGTTCTGCACCGCCGCCTGCGCGAACAAAAGCTTGGAGATAAAACCGGAAAACAGCGGCACACCCACCATGGACAGCGCGCCCGCCGTAAAGGCCGCGCCCGCACAGGGGTCCCGGTAGCCCGCCCCTGTCAAATCCGCAAACTTTCTGCTCCCGCCGGACACATCCGTAAGCCCGACCGCCGAGATGAACAGCAGGGATTTGGTGGCCGCATGGGACAGGATATGGAACACGGAAGCCGTCATTGCGATCTGAGTTCCCATACCGATCCCCATGAAAATATAGCCGATCTGCGCCACGGAAGAAAACGCGATCATACGCCGGACGTCATTCTCCCGGATGGCGCTCACGGAACCGAAAATCATTCCCATCAACCCGAACACAAACAGCACATTGACAATTTTGCTGTCGTGGAACACCTCAAATCCGAACACTCTGTAAATCATCTTCATCAACAGAAAAATGTAGCCCTTGGACACCAGACTCGACAGCATGGCCGCGGAAGACGCGGTAGAATACCCGTAAGCGTCCGGCAGCCACGCATGAAACGGGAACAAAGCGCTCTTGATGGCTAGCCCCGTGGAGACAAGTCCGATGGTCACCAGAAGCGGCAGATGATACAGATTTTCCGCCGCCAGATAGGCCACCTGCTCCTTGATATTGCTCATGAGCAGATGCCCCGTCAAATCATAGAGTACACAGATTCCCAGAAGCAGCAGGCCGGACCCTAACAGATTCATAATCATGTACCGCACCGCCGCCTCGATAGTTCTTCCCGTCTCCCGGATCATGATCAGACCGCATGCGGTAATGGTATTGATCTCCACAAACACATAGGCGGTAAACAAATCGTTGGTGTAGACCAGAGCCAGCAGCGAACTTAAGAGCAGATCCGTCAGAATATAGTACAGATTCTGCTTCTCCTCCGCCACCTCCACTGCCAGCTTGCGGCTCCCGCCCAGCATGGACAACAGCATGATGATGCAGAAAAAAAGCGCCATCCCGGCCTCCAGCACTCCCGCCCGGATCTCGTTGCCCCAAGGCGCGGGAAAATGCCCCATCCAATACACATAACTTTCCCCCGTTCCCAACAGATACAGAAGCAGGACAAAGGACAGCGCACCCACCACGACCACCGCCAGCCGGTTGACCCACTTGGCGGCCGGTCCCGGCAGAACCGAGGAGACAATGGCGGAAAACATGGAGAGCATAATCGAGAAGAAAGGAAAATTTTTCACAAAATCCATTATACACCCTCCTTCTTCAACAGCGTGGATATCTCATCCAGATCCAGCGTGTGATACCTGCGGTACAGACGAATGGTCAGCGACAGCATCAGCGCGGACACGGACACCGACACCACGATCCCCGTCAGCACCAGACCGCTGGGAATGGGATTGATATAAGCCTCCGCGGACTGTACGCCGTTCGTCACGATCGGCACTCCCCGCCCTGCGATATAACCTTTTTCCGCCAAGAACAGATAAATGGCGGAATCCATAATATTGAGTCCGATAATTTTCTTAATCAGATTCTGATGCAGCAGCAGATTGGCAAATCCGATGACAAAGAGAACCATCGCCACGGCTTCTCCGTAATTAACCGGTAAATTCTCCATTGGAACCCCTCCTAAAAATCTCCCTTGCGGAACATCACATAAAAGGTATACATGGTACAGGCGACCACCATCCCCACACAGATATTCAGCAAAAATATCAGGCCGCTGCTCAAAATAGCCCCCGGCGTCCCCAGCGGAATGTGGCTCTCCAGATGGTTGGCTCCGGTAAAAAAGGAATAGCTCTTGGCCAGACAATAGGTGGTCAGCGCCGCAAAACTCACATATTTATAAGTTTTCTCCGTAAACAGTTTCTCCGTCCGCTCAAAGCCGAAAGCGCTCAGATAGAGGATCAAACCCGCGCCGATGATGGCGCCGCCGGAAAAGCCGCCGCCCGGAGACAGGTGGCCGTTCAGAATCACATAGATTCCGAAGAGAATAATAATCGGCACCAGCACCGCCGCGGCTCCCTGAAGAATCGCATCCCGCTTCGGCTCCAGCAGACGGTCATTGACCGGCTCCTCCATCAGGCCGTCCCGGTTCCGCTTCTTCATATGAAGCAGAATCAGCACGGTGGTAGTGGCGGCAAACAGCACATTGGACTCGCCGAACGTGTCAAAAGCGCGGTAGTCCAGAATCATTCCCGTGACCAGATTCACCGCTCCTGTCTCCTGCAGCCCGCTCTCGATATAGCGGGCGGACACCTCGTTGTTCACCGGGCGGTCTGCAGCTCCCGTGGGCGGCAGATCCGCCGTCATCGCCAGCAGGATGCCCGCAAGGCTCAGACAGAACACAATGGCCGTGACCACATATACCCGGTGGAAGAAAACCAGCTTGCGGTTGTTCTCAATATCGTAAACCCTGTCCCGCACCGCCTGACTGTCGTACATCCGCTCCTGAATCGTCATCTCCGGCGTCTGCACGGGCGTCTGTGGCTGCAGCTCCACCCTTCCCACATAGGGATCCCGGCTGCCGGAAAGCCAGCTCCAGAATCGATACCCTGCCGTCTTCTCATATTCGGCCTGAGATTTCCGCCTACTCATGGGACATCACCTCCCGCTCTTTGCCCCGCGGGGCGCTGTCCTGTGCATCCTTCTTCTCCGCCTTCTGATCCTGCTGCCGCTTCGTGTCGATGGCCTGAATCTTCTTCAGCGTGGCAAAGAACAGCAGACTGGTGATGCCCGCTCCCACCGCCGCCTCCGTGATGGCAAGATCCGGAGACTGAAGCGTCACCCACACGACGGACATAATCAGGGAAAAGGACATGTAAATCAGCACCGAGTTGAGCAGGTTTTTGGAAAAACTCACCGACACGGCACAAACGATCAAAAACAAAAACAGAATACACTGAAATACCGTCATACCGTCTCCTCCCTTCGAACCGCCTGCTGTTCTGCCCTCTCCGTCTGTCCTTCCTGCGCTTCCTGTTCCGCCTGCCCTTCCTGTTCCCGCCGCGCTTCCTGTTCCGCCTGCCCTTCCTGTTCCCGCCGCGCTTCCAACTCCCGCTCCAGATCCTCCAGCCGCTCATAGATTTCACAGTGGCTGTCCAGCTTCTCGTTGGTGGACGCCTCCAGTCTGGCCAGCAGGTGGGAGGCCACCGGGGAAGTCAGCCACAAGAAGATTACCACCATGGCCATTTTTAACGTGGAAAAACGGAAACCGGAAAGCAGCATCAAACCCGCCATGGAACAGCCGATTCCCAGCGTATCCCCCAAAGCCGCCGCGTGCATCCTGTTCAGCACATATTTCAAGTGAAAGACGCCGTACATCTCCGTCAGAAAAATCAACAGGCCGCCCAGAAGCAGCGCGCCGCCCAAAAGCAGCCTGATCCACTCCCATCCGCTCATACCGTTCTGCCCTCCCGTCTCTCCACATCGGCAGAGGACTGCTTCCGACCGGACGCCGCATTGCCGCCTTCCGCGCTGCCGCCTTCCGCATTGCCGTCCTCCCCGCCGTTCTCAGAGTGCTGTTCCTCATAGATGCCGATATACACCTTGGCCAGCACAATCACCGCCAGAAAGCTCGCCATGGCATAGATCAAACAGATATCCAGCAGATACTCCTCCTCCAAATAGACGGAGAGTACCGCGATCATCACCATCACCATGGTTCCGATCATATTGACCGCCACCAGCCTGTCCGCCACCCGGGGGCCTCTCACCGCCCTCGCCAGACCGGCGAAAAAGAGCAGCCCCAGCACGATCAAGACCGCCGGAAGAAACGATTTCTGATATTGCACAAAAAGACTTACGCTTTCCGCAGCCATGTTTCATCCACCCTTTCCAGCTCCTCCAGAAGCTCCACAAATCGACAGTGCGCCAGCCCCTCCGCCAGACTTTTGTCCAGACAGTGTACGATATATTCTCCGTTCGCCATGGAGACCGTGATGGTCCCCGGCGTCAAGGTGATGGAATTGGCCAGAAGCACTTGGGCAAATTTTGTCTTCAAATCCGTTTGAAAACGCACCACAGCCGGTTCCGGTTCATATCGGGCGGAAAAAATCATCCCGATTACCGTCTGGTTGGCCTTGAGAATCTCCCCTACCAGCACAACAAGATACCGCAGGAACCCGAACAGCTTCCGACACAACAACAGATCCATGGCGGGCTTATAATTCAGGAACTTGCAGATAAACCAGTACATCACACCGGAAAGCACCGCGCCGAAAGCCGCGATCTCCCAAGTAAACTTTCCGTTAAACAGAATCCATAACAGAAAAAACACCGGATACATGACCCTTCCCTGCCTTTCGTCAGTTTCATTCCGCATTTTTCAATCCTTTATTTTCCAATTCCTTATTTTACATCAGGAAATATAAAATGAAAAGTAAAAAAATGACGAATTTTGCCGAAGAAAACCTGCTGAAAAAGTACCTCGGATCCCCTTCCCGAAGGTACTTTGGTTGTCTGTGGGGATTTTTAGTATTCTTTGAATTTCCCCACATAATCCGTCCCGGTTTCCCCGCACATTTTCCGGATAAACGGCTCCGGATCAACCTCCATCTGCAGCAGCGCGTCCAGCGCATGTAAAAACAGTCTCTCCGGACGCCAGCGATTTACTTCCTCATGCCTGTCCAGATACGCCTTGAAATGATCCACCTGCCATACAAGAATGTCCGTCAATCCGTACCCCGCCACCTTATATTCTCCCCAGAATGTACCATAATCATGATAATAGGCCAGCTCTTTTAACACACCTTCAGAGTTTCGTATGCGCCGCCACAGATCCGCCGCATAGTCTTCGCCTTCCCCGGCCGCTGCCGCCAGATCCCACACATACTTTCTCAACGTCTCCATCGCCGCTTCGACCAGCTCCCGTTGTTTTGCCTGCTCCATGCCTCCGCCTCCTTCTTGCGCTCCTCTGCCCTCTCACCTGTTTTTCAAATAAAGAAAGCCCTAAAGCGCCGCATCACGACACTTCAAAGCTTTTCTTTCAGCAGAGGAAGAGGGAATCGAACCCCCGTTAACGGTTTTGGAGACCGCCGCACTACCGCTGTACTATTCCTCTGTATCATCCGGTAAATCACCGACGAGTTATATTATAGCACAGGAGTTCCAAACAGGCAAGCAAAACTTTTTCACAATCCTTGTCTCAGTCCTTGTCTGCCGCGTTTACACTGTTCGATTTTAGGCCGGATTTTAAAACAACCTGTCGATGGCGTCCTGCACGGTCTTTACGCCGATCATTTTCATGCCGTTTCCCCGGCTTTCCCGCGCGCACTCTTCGGCGCTGACCCAGGGCAGCACACAGATCTCAAAGCCAAGTTTCTCCGCTTCCGCCACACGCTGCTTGGCCATGCTCACGGCGCGCACTTCCCCCGAAAGCCCCACCTCTCCGAACGCAATGAGCTTGGGACTCAATTCCTGATTGCGGAAACTCGACAGAAGCGCCAGCACAATCCCCAGATCCACAGCCGGTTCCACGATCTTCATGCCCCCCGTAATGTTCACATAAGCGTCGCACCCTGCCAGCTGTACGCCGGAGCGCTTCTCTAACACCGCCATAAGCAGATTGACCCGGTTGAAATCCGTACCCGTGGTCTGTCTTCTGGGGATGCCGAAATTGCTGTGGCAGACCAAGGCCTGAATCTCCACCAGAAGCGGTCTGGTACCCTCCATGGTACAGGCGACCACGGAACCGCTCGCATGTTCCGGCCTTCCGGCCAGCATGTACTCCGATGCGTTCAGCACTTCCGTCAAGCCCTGTTCCCGCATCTCGAACACGCCGATCTCGTTGGTAGACCCAAACCGATTCTTCACCCCGCGCAGAATGCGGTAGGAAGCATGTCTGTCCCCCTCAAAATAGAGTACCGTGTCCACCATATGTTCCAGCACCCGGGGACCCGCCACGGTTCCCTCCTTCGTCACATGTCCCACAATAAACACTGACACGCCCAGCCCTTTGGCAAGCTGCAGCAGCACTCCCGTGGATTCGCGCACCTGCGACACGCTGCCGGGAGCGGCCGCCACACTTTCGTTAAACATCGTCTGAATAGAGTCGATGACCACCGCCTCCGGCTTCTCCCGGCGGATCACCTCCTCCACGTCTCCCAGATTGGTCTCGCACAGAAGAAGCATATTCCCGTTAAAGCTTCCGATGCGATCCGCGCGCATCTTGATCTGCACCCCCGACTCCTCCCCGGAGATATAAAGCACCTTATGCCCCGCCTGAGACAGGTTTCTGCAGACCTGCAGAAGCAGGGTGGATTTGCCGATCCCGGGGTCGCCGCCCACCAATGTGAGGGATCCCTGCACAATACCGCCGCCCAGCACCCTGTCCAGCTCCCCGATTCCCGTGAGGAATTTGCTCTCCTCCTGTATCTCCACCTCGGACAGCACACAGGGCTTGGCGCGCTCCTGCGTCCTGCGCGCGTTTCCCCTGCCCTCGCCCTTGCTCACGGTCTCCTCCACGAAAGTATTCCACTCCCTGCAGGCGGGACACTGTCCCATCCATTTGGCGGACTCATGCCCGCAATTCTGACAGAAAAATATCGTTGCCGTCTTGCCTTTTGCCATTTGTCATTTGTCCTCTCATTCCACAGCATTCCCACGCCCTCGCAACATTCGCCCAATGCTCGCGGGAATAAAAACACCCCGGCTCCCATGCCCGGAACCGGGATGTCACAACTCCTTATTTCTATACTTGCATATATACCTGCGTGAATTTTATGGCGGTTTTATGCCTGAACCACTTTCACGGAAACCTCGCCCGCATTCTCCAGCTCAACGCTCAGGGAAAGCTTGCCGCTTAATCCCGTGTTCATCTTCCCCACGCTCCTGCCGTTTACGAACACCTCATATTCCGTCTCGTCCGTCAGTCCCACGGTAATCTGTGCATCCGCGTCACCGATCACGGTAAATTCCACGCCGTCTGCCTGCTCTTGAAAGCCCAGAACACTGGTGCCGGGTACGGATTCGTACAGAAACATGCCGTTCTTCTCAAGCTTGGTGATCTCGTTGTAGGTCTTTACTTTCAACAGATCGCCCTCATGTTTGAAGTCCTCAAGCTTCGCCTTATGCGTCAGCTTATGATTGCCAAAACTGATTGCCCCGTCGGACTCGCTGCGGAGCAATTCCTCTACTACTGCCATCTCTTTTGTCCTCCTGATCGTTGTCATGAACAGGCTCTCCCGTCCTGTTCTTAGAACTATTTTCAGTATAATATAAAACCGGATTTTTTACCACTAAATTCTTTAGGAACATGCTACTTTTTCACCGAAAAACTTACTTTGTCGTTTTTGTATCCCGCGCTGACCAGATCCCCGGGCTGTACTTTCTTCATGAGAATCTCCTCTGCCAGCGCATCCTCCACCACGGACTGGATCGCCCGTTTTAAAGGTCTTGCGCCCATCTTGCTGTCCGCATACTTTTTCACCAGATGCTCCTTCAAAGCGGGCGTCAGGCTCAGCCGGATATCCATCTGGCTCTCGCACCGCTTGTAGAGATTGGACGCCAAAAGGTTCACAATCGCCTTCATATTGTCGTCGTTGAGCTGATGGAAGACAATGATGTCGTCGATTCGGTTGACAAACTCCGGCTTAAAGCTCTTCTTGACCTCCTCCATCACCGCGGACTTCATCTTCTCATAATCCCGCTTCGCATCGCTCCCGGCGGCGAATCCCAGATTCTTGGGATCCACAATGCGCTGCGCCCCGGCGTTGGAAGTCATGATCAGAATCGTATTTTTAAAGCTCACCTTCCGCCCCTTCGAATCCGTGATATGACCGTCGTCCAAAACCTGCAGCAGGATATTGAACACATCCGGGTGCGCCTTCTCAATTTCGTCGAAAAGCACCACGGAATAGGGGTTCCTGCGCACCTTCTCCGAGAGTTGTCCGCCCTCCTCAAAGCCCACATATCCGGGCGGCGAACCGATCATCTTCGACACCGAATGACCTTCCATATACTCGGACATATCCACCCGGATCATGGCGTCCTCGGAACCGAACATCGCTTCCGCCAGCGCTTTGGACAGCTCCGTCTTGCCCACTCCGGTAGGACCCAGAAACAGGAACGAACCAATGGGACGGCCCGGATCTTTGAGTCCCGCACGCCCCCTGCGCATGGCCTTCGCCACGGCGGAAACCGCCTCCTCCTGTCCGATTACGCGCTTGTGCAGAATCTGTTCCAGACGCAGGAGCCGCTCGCTCTCCCTCTCCGTCAGCTTCCGCACCGGAATCTTCGTCCACATAGCCACCACATCGGCGATCTCGCTCTCGCCGATGCTGTAACTCAAATTCTCCTCCTTGGTCTGTCGGCGCGCCATCTGCCGCTCGTATTTTTTCGTCAGCTCATCCTGATTGCGTTTGATCTCGGCGGCCTGTGTATAGGCCTCCATACGGATGGAGCGTTCAATCTGCTGATCCATCCGCTTGATCTGTTCCGCCAGTTCCCGCATCTTGTCCGGCATGTCCATCGCTTTCAGCCTTGCGCCGGCCGCCGCCTCGTCGATGAGGTCAATGGCCTTATCCGGAAGATTTCTGTCATTGATATAGCGGTTGGACAGCCGCACGGCCGCTTCCACCGCCTCCCCGGTGATGCGCACCTTATGATGCTCTTCATAGCGCCCTTTGATGCCCTCTAAAATGCGGATCGCCTCCTGTTCGGTCGGTTCCTCCACCGAGACGGGCTGGAAGCGCCGCTCCAGCGCTGCGTCCTTCTCCACATATTTGCGGTACTCGGCGATGGTGGTCGCGCCGATCATCTGGATTTCTCCTCTGGCCAGCGAAGGTTTTAAGATGTTGGAGGCGTCGATGGCTCCCTCCGCACCTCCTGCTCCGATGATGGTGTGCAGTTCATCCAGAAACAGAATCACATTTCCGTCCTCGATGACCTCTTTTACCACCCTCTTGATGCGCTCCTCAAACTCGCCGCGGTATTTGCTGCCCGCCACCATGCCGGACAGATCCAACGTCAGCACCCGCTTATTCTGTACGGTGAAAGGTACCTCGCCCGCCACGATGCGCAGAGCCAGTCCTTCCACCACCGCGGTCTTGCCCACCCCGGGTTCCCCGATGAGACAGGGATTATTCTTCGTGCGTCGGCTTAAGATCTGTATCACCCGCCGGATCTCGTCTTCCCTGCCGATCACGGGATCCAGTTTCCCCTCTCTGGCAAGCGCCGTCAAATCTCTGCTGTACTGGTTGAGCGTAGAGCCTTTGCCCTTTCCCTGCCCCTTTTTGCCCAGATCTTCTTTATAGAGCATACCGTCCTGCCCGATGGCAATCAGCGTATCCACATACACTTTCTGGATATTGATGTTCAACGTATTTAAAAGGCGTACCGCCACATTTTCGCCTTCTTTGATCAGCGCAAGCAGAATGTGTTCCGTCCCGGTCTGCTGCTGCCCGAAACGCTCCGCCTGACGTTTGGCCTCCTCCAGAACTTTCCGCGCCCGGGGAGAATACCCTTCCCGCTCTTTCAGCGTCACACCTTTTTCAAAGGCGATCAAGTCCCGGATCATATCCTTGACCTGTTCGATCTCCACGCCGTTGTCCATAAGCACCTTGGCCGCCACGCCGCTCTGCTCCGCCAAAAGCCCCACCAAGATATGCTCCGTCCCGATATATCCCTGTTTCAGGCTTCTGGCGCATCTGGACGCCTGATTGAGCGCCTCCTTCGCCTTGTACGTATAATTCGACTGCATGATATCATCCTCCGTCATCTTATCATTTCTGACAAATCTGCTTCCGAGCCTCTCGCACCCTCTCCCGCCGCTCTCCGGTTCGCCGCCGCTGATCCTGAGAGCGGCACCTTCGTCCCTCCTAGCGGTACTCGCTGTAGATTTCGTCGATCAGAGCATGAATCTCCGATACTGTAATATTTTTACAACTGCTCTTAGCAAGTATGACCCGCAATTCCCGTTTCAATTCTTCCATGGCCTGCATCCGATCTACATCCAGAGCGATCACCGCACCCCTCCTGCGGTCCACCTTTACATACCCCTCCTGCTTCAGCACGGTATAGGCCTTGTTCACCGTATGCATATTGATGCCGATGGTATCCGCCAGCTGCCGCACGCTGGGGAGGGCGTCCCCCTCCCGGAACTGGGCGGTGGCGATCCCTAGAATAATCTGATTCCGCAGCTGCATGTACAGCGCTTCATCACTGTTAAAGTCGATCTCTATTATCATGCCTTCAGCCCCTTATCCTCTGCAAAAACACCCGCATTGCTATACTTTTGTTATACT
>JAMPGV010000030.1:15813-34216 GCA_023663735.1 Muribaculum sp.
CTTGTTATACTCTTGTTATACTCTTGTTATACTCTTGTTATACTCTTGTTATACTCTTGTTATACTTATGATATAACAGTGTGGGTGTGCTGTCAACCGCTATCTGAATCCGTTGTATTTGGCTCATGCCTTGGTCTTCGTCAGATCCGACGCGCCACCCGCATATCTCATGCGGGTTCATTCAGGCTTTCCACCTGCTACCTCGCAACATTTCAAATATTTTATTTGGGGCTTGTACAAAGAGCAGAAAAAGGGCGGGTTTTTCATCGTTTTTCCAATGAATCCCGCCGAATCCCGCCTTTTTCAATAGGTTTATTTGCATTTTGATATCAATGCGGATAACAGGACTTGAACCTGCACGGTTGCCCACTGGTACCTAAAACCAGCGCGTCTGCCAATTCCGCCATATCCGCCTATCCTAACTATTATAGTCGGCTTGATTTTTCTTTGTCAAGCCCTCTTTCTCAAGCATCCTCTTTTAACTTTCCTTTTCAAGCTTTCCTCAAGCCCGCGCCGCATTTTCACGCTTTTCCCCGATATGACTGATAATTTTCTGATTGATGCGGATCAGGAACACGATGCTCAGTCCCACGCTGAAAAGCTCCGCAATGGGAAATGCCCACCAGATCAAGTCTACCTGACCGCTCAGGGACAAAAGCTTCGCCACGGGAAGCAGGACGCAGAGCTGTCTGGTGACGGACACGACCATACTGTATACGCCGTTGCCCAGCGCCTGAAACACGCTTCCCACCACAATACAGAATCCTGCGAACACAAAGCTCAGACAGATGGTTCGGATCGCGGGTACGCCGATGATGAGCAGTTCATCGGTAGCGTTAAACAGCCGGATGAGCCGGGCGGGAAAAAGTTCCATCACAGCCAGACCGGCCAGCATGATTCCCACGCCGAACATCACACTGCTGCGGATCGCCGCCACCACGCGCTCACGCTTGCCGGCGCCGTAATTGTAGGCGATGATGGGTACCATGCCGTTGTTTAACCCGAATACCGGCATAAACACAAAACTCTGCAATTTGAAATACACGCCAAACACGGTCTGCGCCGCGCCGAAAGCCTCCAAAATCAGATTCATGCCGTAGGTCATCACCGAGCCGACCGACTGCACCACAATGGACGGCGCTCCCACCTTGTAAATCTGTCCGATCAGTCCCCATGCGGGGCGGAATCCCTTCACAGAAAGGTTTAATTCCTTGTTGTACTTCAGGTTGAACACAATCGCCAGAACTGCCGCTACCATCTGTCCCAGCACGGTAGCTAACGCCGCTCCCGCCACTCCCATTTCGGGCAGACCGAATTTACCGAAGATCAGAATCGGATCCAGAATCAGATTGACGACGGCTCCGGTTCCCTGCGTAATCATAGTGTGGAAGGTCTTGCCCGTAGCCTGAAGCAGCCGCTCGAAAGTCGTCTGCATAAAAATGCCGATACTGAAACTGCAGCAGATCGTCAGATACGTCACGCCGTACTCCCGCACCTGTTCAATCTCCGTCTGGCTGGCAAAAAAAGGCCCGCTCACAAAGATTCCCACCAGCAAAAACACCAAAAAGCTCACTACCGCCAGAAAAATACCGTTCACGGCGATCACATTGGCCTTCTCGAAATCCTTCTCGCCCAGCGTCTTGGAGAGGAAGGCATTGACGCCGACGGCCGTTCCCACCGCCACGGCGATCATCAGGCTCTGCACCGGAAACGCCAGCGATACCGCCCGCAGGGCATACTCGTTGATCTGTGAGACGAAAATACTGTCCACAATATTATAGAGCGCCTGCACCAGCATAGAGATCATCATGGGCAGGGACATCGTAATCAGTAGTTTGTTGATGGGCATCACGCCCATTTTATTCTCTTGTGCCATCTTCTTTTCCTCGCATAAAAAAAGCATCTCCCGCGGGCGATACTGCTTTCAATGAAGCACGGGGGATTCGAACCCCCGACAACCTGATTAAAAGTCAGGTGCTCTACCGACTGAGCTAGTGCTCCCAATATAAAAAATACAAAACAGGGCTAGCTGGATTCGAACCAGCGAATGCAGCAGTCAAAGTGCTGTGCCTTACCGCTTGGCGATAGCCCTATAAATATGACACCAGACCGCGGCACACAGCCGAAAGGTGGATAAAGGGATTCGAACCCTTGGCCTCCAGAGCCACAATCTGGCGCGCTAACCAACTGCGCTATACCCACCATATCACAGAACTCTCCACGGGATAGACCACCGGATCCGTTCCCGCGCCGGACAGCTGCCTGTCCAAATGTGCCCGAAGGGATTCGAACCCCCGACCCACGGCTTAGAAGGCCGTTGCTCTATCCAACTGAGCTACGGACACACATCCGTTGACAACAAATGATATTTTACCTTATTCCGGCTTGTTTGTCAACCGCATATCCCGAATTTATGGCATTTTTTATTTTGTTTTCTTCTATTGGCTTACATACAGAATCTCTGCCGTCCTGTTACCGGAGGCGTCATATTCATACTCGTGCCAATCTCCAATGTATCCATTGGAATCGTAGTATATACTCTTTGTCATATTCCCATGTTCGTCATATTCATACTCGCACCGATACACAATGACCCCGTCGGAATAATAGTATCTCTCTTTCATCCGGTTTCCGAAATTGTCATATTGATACTCATGACAGGCCTCCATCTTCCCATTGGTATTATATAGTACAAATTTCGTCATGTTACCCGAGATGTCATATTCACACTCATACCAAAATATTATGTTCCTCTCGAAATCGCGGGATATCTTTTTCGTCGGGTTCCCCGACTTGTCATATTCATACTCTTCCCAATATTTAACGCTCCCCTTGGAACTGTAGGATGTATCTTTGATTCTGTTTCCCGACTTGTCATATTCATACTCGTGCCAATCAAGAATATACCCGTCGGAATCATAGTATATGTTCTTTGTCATGTCCGCTGAATTGTTATATTCATATTCTCCCCAATACAAAATATCCCCAACGGAATTGTATTCTGCCCATTTTATCCGGTTCCCCGATTTGTCATACTCATACTCAGTCTGGCCCGAAATATCCCCATCGGAATCGTATTCTACCCATTTTGTCCGGTTCCCGGCCATGTCATACTCATATTCGTACCGCCAATAAACGCTCCTGTCGGAATTGTATTGTACCTCGTTTGTCAGGTTCCCTGACTTGTCATATTCATATTCGTCACAATCTATTATGTTTTTGTCAAAACCGTAGGATATCTCTTTCGTCAGGTTCCCCGATTCGTCATATTCCCATTCCATCCTTCTATGGATTATGAGATCATCCGGTCTGACCCGATTCCCCGCCTCATCGTCTCTTGACCATTCTAACCTTTCGGACTCGCCCGCAGAATCCATCTTTTCCGCATTGCCTGCATTGTCTGCGGTGTTCCCCGGGGTGTTGCCCTCCTCGAACTCCCCCGCTTCCTCCGTGCTTTCCGTTATGCCGTCAGTCTCCTCGGTTATGCCGTCTGCCTCCTCAGCTATGCCGTCTGTCTTCTCGGTTATGCTTTCGGTCTTCTGGGCTATGCCTCCGGTCTTCTGGGCTATGCCTCCGGTCTCCCCGGCTGCGCCGCACCCTCCAAGAAGGAAAGACGCCGCCGCAAACCCTGTAAACAGCCAAGTTGCAATTTTCTTTTTCATAAATTTTTCTGTACTTTCTTTATGCATATGCAGAATTTATCCCTGCTCATTCGTATATCCATGCGGATCTCATCTCGCTTGGTTTTACTATCGCCAACGGCTCTTAAGACATGATTTCCCTTTACCGGGAAACATGCAAAAAATAAAGCATATCTTTTAATAACTTGCAATATTCTAGGCGGTTTTACCCTCCGGACGAAAGAAAGGAGGGCGGTGCAATGATTACATATTCAGAGCTTATACAGACTGGTATCTTCATTGTTGCCCTTGTGAGTTTGTGTTACACAATCTTTCAAGGAAAAAAGAAATAGCCGCTGCTACCAGCAATAGCAACGGCTGACCTCGTCAAGAGGTTTTATCATGCGGATATTGGCAAGTTTTTTACCGTACTTTTATAGATTGTATAAGTACAATATTTTCTTTAAAATCGGGGTGACAGGATTCGAACCTGCGGCCTCCTGGTCCCAAACCAGGCGCTCTAGCCAAGCTGAGCCACACCCCGATGCCAAACGGATCTCCCGCGAGAGTCTGCCCGGCCGCTCCGCCGTCTCCGCTCCGCCCAAGATCACGCTGTCATACAGCCGCTATTATAAACCATATCCGTCCCTTATGTCAATCATTCCCGCCTCTCCTGCTTGTACTGATAGAAGAAATCCTTCAATCCCGTGAGCGCCTTGGCCAGAATCGGGATCTCCTCCTCGTCCATGGTGCGCATCATGGCGTCAATCATCTGCATATGGTATTCCCTGTGCTGTTCATATGCTTTCAGACCTTTTTCCGTGAGGCTCACGTTCACCACGCGTCTGTCCTCCTCACTGCGCTGTCGCTCCACATAGCCCTTCAGCACAAGCCCGTTCATGGACGTGGTCAAGGAACCCACCGTGATGCGCAGTTTGGCGGCCACAGAAGACATCTTCCCGCCCTCGGGTCCCACCGCGTCGATCACATGCATCTCGTTGTTCGTGATATCGCTGTACTCATCCGTGATGATCACGTCCTCCTCCAGACGCATAATCTCATTAAAAAGATGTACCAATACATCGTTAAATACTTCCCGGCTGTCCATCCATCTTTCCTACCATTCTCAAAATTTGCGAAATCTCCGGTAACGCCGCTCCAGCAGTTCCTCCCGCTCCAGACTTCCATACTGCTCCAGAAACCGTTCAATCCCTTGTTCCAGCTGCGCAAGCACCCCGTCCATGGTCTCCTTTGAGAGGCTTTTTTCTAAAAAGTCCTCCTTCGGAAAGGTTCCCTCCTCCCGCACCACGCGCTCCACGATCCCCATCCGGTATAAGTCCTGCGCCGTCAGTTTCATCAATGCGGCCGCCTCTTTGGCCTTGGAACCGTCCCGCCACAGAATGGAGGCAAACCCTTCCGGGGAAAGCACGGAATAAACGGCATGTTCCAGCATCCAGACCTCGTCCGCCACCGCGAACGCAAGCGCGCCGCCGCTTCCGCCCTCCCCGATCACCACGGAGAGAATCGGCACTCCGACGCCGAACAGATCACAGATATTGCGGGCGATCGCCTCTCCCTGACCCTGCTCTTCGGCCTCCATGCCGCAGAATGCACCCGGCGTATCCACGAAGAAAATCACAGGTCTGCCGAATTTTTCCGCCTGTCTGGCCAGTCTCATAGACTTGCGGTAGCCGTCCGGGGAAACCATACCGAAATTGCGGGCGATACAATCCTTGGTACCCTCTCCCTTCTCCTGCGCGACCACCGTCACGGGACGCCCCCGGAACGTGGCGATCCCGCCGATCACGGCCGGGTCATCGCGGAGATACCGATCCCCGTGAAGCTCCACAAAATCGGGAAAAAGCCTCTGGATATAGTCATGCCCCACCGGCCGTCTCTTATCCCGCGCCAGCTGTACATGCTCCCATGCATGGAGCGCAGCAAAAGAATTTTCTCCATCTATCATACCTTCCCTCAAGCCGTCCTGTCCAGCACTTTTTTGCGGCACGGGAAACTTTCCGCCCCCATTCGGAAGGTGGAGCCTAAGCAGCGCCGTCAGCTTCTCCCGCATCTCCTCTCTGGGTACAATGGCGTCCAGAAAACCATGCTCCAACAAAAATTCCGCCCGCTGGAAGCCCTTGGGCAGCTTCTGGCGGATGGTCTGTTCGATGACTCTGGGTCCCGCAAAACCGATTAACGCCCCCGGTTCCGCCAGAATCAGATCACCCAGCATGGCGAAACTGGCCGTCACACCGCCCGTCGTGGGATCCGTCAGCACCGTGATATACAGAAGTCCCGCCTCGCTGTGTCTTCTCACGGCGGCGGCAGTCTTGGCCATCTGCATGAGGGAGACAATACCTTCCTGCATCCGCGCCCCGCCGGAGCATGTAAACAGAATCACCGGCAGCCGCTCCCTCGTGGCCCGCTCGATGGCACGGGTGATCTTCTCCCCCACGATTTCGCCCATGCTGGCCATGAGAAATCGTCCGTCCATGACGCCCAGCGCCACGGGGACGCCCCCGACAGACGCCCGCCCGGTGACGACAGCCTCCCGGAGGCCTGTCCGCTCCTGCAGTTCACGCACTTTCTCCCCATAGCCCTTATAGTGCAGGGGATTGGAACCGGCAAGCTCTGCGTCCCACTCCTCGAAGCTTCCCTCGTCCGCCACGGCGTCCAGTCGCGCATAGGCCGGAACCCGGAAATAATTGCCGCAGCGTGGACAGATGTAGGAGTTGGCCTGTACCTCCTCCACAAACACCGCCGCTTTACAGGCATTGCATCTGCGTAGCAGCCCTTCCGGCACCTCCGGCGCATGAGCGGCCCGCGCGCCGATGGGAATATATTTTGCCGTCCTCTTAAATAAATGATTACTCTTCAATCTTTACACCACCGATTTCATGATCTTTCAAAAAATCCACATTGACATTGCCCGCCTGATAGTCCGGGTCGTTTAAAATCGCAAACTGATAGTCCACATTGGTATCCACGCCCCCAATGATGACCTCGCCCATGGCGCTGAGCATTTTGGCGATGGCGGCGTCCCGATTCTCCCCGTGTACGATCAGTTTCGCCAGCATGGAATCATAATAAGGCGGAATCTGATAACCGCTGTAGATTCCCGTGTCCACCCGAATCCCCTGCCCGCCGGGCAGATGCAGGGTGGAGATCCGCCCCGGGGAGGGGCGGAAATTCTTCTGCGGGTTCTCCGCATTGATCCGGCACTCGATGGCGTGTCCCTTGATCCGCACATCCTCCTGCCGGATGCTCAAGGGCATTCCCGCCGCAACCCGGATCTGTTCTTTGATCAAATCCACATCCGTCACCCACTCCGTCACCGGATGTTCCACCTGAATGCGGGTATTCATTTCCATAAAGTAGAACCTTCCGTCCCCTTCCAACAGAAATTCAATGGTTCCGGCGCTGACATAGTGAGCCGCCTTGGCCGCCCGCACCGCCGTCTCTCCCATCTTCTCCCGAAGCGCCGGGGAGACTGCGGGCGAGGGGGACTCCTCGATCATCTTCTGATGCTTTCTCTGGACGGAACAGTCGCGCTCCCCCAGATGCACCACATGCCCCTCATTGTCCGCCAAAATCTGGAACTCAATATGTCTGGGATGCTCCACAAAATGCTCCAGATACATGCTGTCGTCGCCGAAAGCCGCCTGCGCTTCTTTCTGCGCCGTGAGAAAGGCCTTCTCGAACTCCTCCTCCGAAAAAGCCGTCCGCATCCCTTTTCCGCCGCCGCCCAGCACCGCCTTCACGATCACCGGATAGCCGATGTCCGATGCCAGCGCCAGTCCCTCCGCAACGTCCGTCACGGGATGGTCGGTCCCCGGGATCACCGGAACCTGCGCTCCCGCCATGGTATTTCTGGCCGCCTGCTTATTGCCCAGACTGGAGATCACTTGAGAGGGCGGCCCCACAAACGTGATATGGCAGCGCTCACAGAATTCCGCAAAGCGCGCATTCTCCGACAAAAAACCGTATCCCGGATGAATGGCGTCCGCACCCGTAACCATCGCCGCGCTCATAATCCTCTCCATATTGAGGTAGCTGTCCGCAGACGGCCCGGGACCGATGCACACCGCTTCGTCCGCAAGCTCCGAGTGCAGGCTCCCCGCGTCCGCCTCGGAATACACCGCCACCGTCTCTATGCCCAATTCCCTGCACGCTCTGATAATCCGCACCGCAATCTCGCCGCGGTTTGCGATCAATAACTTCCGAATCATGCCCTGTCTCCCATCCTGTCCGGTCACGCCGTACCCACGGCGAAGGTCAGCTCCGCTTTCACCACCAGCCTATCGTCCACAAACGCCTTGGCCTCTCCCACTCCCACCGGCCCTTTGCGTTTGATGATTCTGGTCTCCAGACGCAGACGGTCTCCGGGCGTCACCTTGCCCTTAAAACGGCAGTTGTCCACGCCGCCGAAATAAGCTGTTTTGCCCCGGTTCTCCGGCAGGGACAGAATCGCCACCGCCCCGGCCTGCGCCAGCGCCTCCACGATCAACACCCCGGGCATCACAGGCTCCGCCGGGAAATGTCCCGCGAAAAAATCCTCCCGGAAAGTCACACATTTATAGCCTACGGCATACTCCCCCGGCACATAGTCTTCAATTCCGTCCAGCAGCAAAAACGGATGCCTGTGGGGGATGATCTCCTCAATCTGCTTCACTTGCAAGGCATGTTTCTGATCACTTGTCTCCAACTTTGATTCCGCGCTCATTTTCACTCCCATCCGCCGTGTAAACGGCCTCTACTCCACACAAAACAGCGGCTGCCCGTACTCTACAGGCTCCCCGTCCTGCACCAGAATTTTTGTCACCACACCGTCGAAATCGCTCTCGATCTCGTTCATCAGCTTCATGGCCTCCACGATGGCTAACACTTGCCCCTTTTTCACGCTGTCTCCCACGTTGACAAAAGGCTCCGCATCCTCGGCCGGCGCCCTGTAAAAAGTTCCCACCAGCGGGGAGGCGACAATTCTGCCGTCTGCCGCAACAGCGTCCTTCCCCTGCGCACCGTCAAGTCCTGCGCCATACTGCAGCTCCTGCTGCCCGGCCGGCGCAAACGGTCCCTCCTGCGACGTCTGCTGTCCCGACGCGCGCTCCTGTGACAGCGGGGAGGTTCCTGCGGCGCTTCCCGCGGGCTGCCTGCCCTTCATGGACAGTTTCAGCCCCTCCGCCTCATAGGTGAACGCACTCAGTCCCGAGGCGGCCACATGATCGATCAATCCGATAATCTGTTCGTATTCCATACCTGCTTCCATCTTACTCCCCATATTTTTTAACCAGAATCGACGCATTGTGACCGCCGAATCCCAACGAATTGCTCATAGCATAAGTGACGTCCTGCCGCGCCGAAGCTCCCAGCACATAATCCAGATCCAGTTCTCCTTCAGTCTGTTCCGTCCCCATGGTGCGGTGGATAAAGCCGTCCTGAATGCTTTTTACGCAGACGATGAACTCCACGCCTCCGGCCGCTCCCAGCAAATGTCCGATCATGGACTTGGTGGAATTGATTTTGAGGGAATAGGCGGCCTGACCGAACGCTGCCTTGATGGCTCTGGTCTCAAACAAATCGTTGTGATGGGTTCCGGTGCCGTGGGCATTGAGGTAATCCACTTCCTCCGGCGCGATCCCCGCCTCCGCCATAGCGTCTGTCATGGCTCTGGCCGCGCCGCTCCCGTCCTCCGCGGGAGAAGTGATATGATAGGCGTCCCCGGTAGCTCCGTACCCTACAACCTCGGCCAGAATCCGCGCGCCTCTGCGCCGCGCATGTTCCAGCTCTTCCAAAACTACGACTCCCGCGCCCTCGCCCATGACAAAACCGCTTCTGTCCCGGTCAAAAGGAATGGAGGCGCGTCTGGGATCCTCACTGGTCGTCAGCGCCGTCAACGCCATAAATCCGGCCACGCCGATGGGGCAGATGGCCGCTTCCGTTCCGCCCGCAAACATCACATCCGCGTCATTGTACGCAATGGCCCGGAACGCGTCGCCGATACAGTGCGTACCCGTGGAGCAGGCAGTCACCACATTGGTGCATTTCCCCCGCGCCCCGGTGGCAATGGACACATTGCCCGCCGCCATATTGGCGATCATCTTGGGAACCAGCAGCGGATCCACCCGGGAAGGCCCCTTCTCGTTCAGTTTCGCCACCGCCGCCTCCGTGGCCTGCAGGCTGCCCACGCCGGATCCCACGATCACGCCCACGCGGAAAGGATCTTCCTGCTCCATGCGGACTCCCGCATCCTCCATGGCCGCCAAAGCCGCCGTCACCGCATATCGGGAAAACAGCTCCATCCTTCTGGCGGATTTTGCATCCAGATACCTGCCCGGATCAAAATCCTTTACCTCCGCCGCCAGCTTCACTTTATAATCTGCCGTGTCAAACCGCGTGATCGCGCCGATGCCGATCTCCTCCCGCTTCACCGCGTTCCAAAAAGTCTCTACATCGTTTCCAAGGGGCGTCACCGCGCCCATTCCCGTCACTACAACTCGTCTCTTCATGCCAACCTCCATGTCGCAGCTTCACTGTGACTTATATTCGGATGTGAAGCTTTAGATTTTACATACTCATGCCGCCGTCCACACCAAGCACCTGTCCGGTAATGTAGGCGGCTCTGTCAGACGCCAGAAACGCCACCGCCTCCGCCACATCCTCCGGCCTTCCGAACTCTCCCAAGGCAATGGCGGACGCCGCTTCCGCCCGCACTTTCTCGGAGAGCTGCCCTGTCATATCCGTCTCGATAAAGCCGGGAGCCACGGCGTTCACCGTAATCCCCCGGGATCCCAGCTCCTTGGCCGCGCTCTTGGTCAATCCGATGATCCCCGCCTTGGACGCCGCATAGTTGGCCTGACCGGCATTGCCATGAAGACCCACCACGGAAGAGATATTGACGATTCTGCCGCTCCTCTGCTTTAACATCTGTCTCGCCGCCTGTCTGATGCAATGGAATGTCCCCTTCAGGTTCACGTCCAGCACACCGGAGAACTCCTCCTCGGACATGGCCATAAGCAGCCCGTCCCTCGCAATTCCCGCATTGTTGACCAGTATGTCCAGCCGTCCGTATCTGCCCAGAATCTCCCGGAAGAAAACCTCACAGGCGGCAAAATCGCTGACGTCGCAGCCATAGCTCACCGCCGCACCGTCTGTCTGTTCCTCAATCTCGCGGCACACCGCCTCCGCCGCCTCCCGCGATCCGCTGTAATTGACAACCACCAGCATCCCGTCCGCCGCCAGCCTGCGGGCAATGGCTCTGCCGATGCCCCGGGACGCGCCTGTGACGACCGCTACTTTTGTCTCTGCCCTCGATTCTGTTCTTGATTCTATTCCCGATTCTTTCTTCATCTTTTTCCCCGATCTTTCTGTTCCCACACACCGCGTATGCGTCCGCTTACGCTCTGCCCGCTATCTTGTTCAGCACCTCGGCCATGTCGGACACCGTCTCGATATTGTAGGCCGCCACATCCCGGTTGATCTTTCTCAAAAATCCCGTGAGCGTCCTGCCGGGTCCGATCTCCACAAATGTGTCCACGCCTTCCGCAATCATTCGTTCCACACTCTGCTGCCACTTGACGGGAGATGCGATCTGTCTTGCCAGAAGTTCCTTAATCTCCGCAGAATCCTCCACCGTCTCCGCAGTCACATTGGTCACATAGGGAATTTTTAATTCCTGCAGCTCCACATGCTCCAGCTCCGCCGCCAGCTTTGTTCCGGCTTCCCGCAGCAGTTCCGAATGGAACGGCCCGCTGACTAAAAGCTCCACCACCCGCTTTGCCCCGGCCGCCTTGAGCGCGTCCATGGCTGCCTCCAGCGGCTGCCGCAGACCGGTGATGACGATCTGCCCCGGACAGTTGTAATTGGCGACGCCCACCTGCTCAATCGGCGCAAGGATCTCCTCGATGGCCTTGGCCTCCATGCCCAGCACGGCCGCCATTCCTCCCTGACCGCCGGGTACGGCTTCTTCCATTAGAATTCCCCGCTTCCGCACGGTCACAACCGCATCTTGAAGGCTCATGGCGCCGGCGGTGGTAATGGCGCAGTATTCTCCCAGACTCAAGCCCGCCGCAAGATCGGGATGCAGTCCCTGCTCCTCGATGACCCGCTCCATGGCCATGGAAGTTGTCACCATGGCGGCCTGCGTATACTGGGTCTGGTTCAATCGGTCGTTTTCCTCAAAACAAAGCGCCTTGACGTCCATGCCGAGCCATGCCCCGGCTTTCTCATAAATCTCCCGCGCCGTGGCAAATTCTTTGTAAAAATCCAGCCCCATACCTGCTTTCTGGGCGCCTTGACCCGGAAAGAGAAACGCGGTTCTGCCCTTTTTCTCTTCTCTTTTTTCCATCTGATCCATCTGATTCATCTGATCCCCCGTTTTGATCCCCATCTGATTTTCCTCTGCCTTGATCTCTTGTTTCTCTTCTATTTGCACGTCCAGACGGAAAACGCCGCTTCCGCCCCGCGCATCAGCCGCTCCATCACCTCTTTGCAGGTGAGAACCTCGCGGATCATTCCGGCGCACTGGCCCGCCATGACATTTCCGGTTTCCACATCCCCGTCCACCACGGCGCGCCGAAGTCCCCCCACGGTCATGAGTTCCAGTTTCTCGAACTCCACGCCCTGCGCCTCGAGCTTCAGATACTCTCTGGTCATCTGGTTGCGCAGGCATCTCACGGGATGTCCCGTACTCCGCCCCGTCACTTTGGTGTCGATATCCTTTGCTTTGACAATGCACTCTTTGTACCGCTCATGTACCACGGCCTCCTTGGTGGCCACAAACCGGGTGCCAAGCTGACAGCCGGACGCTCCCAGCATAAAGGCCGCGGCCACTCCCCGTCCGTCCGCGATCCCACCGGCCGCAATGACGGGAACCTGCACGGCGTCCACCACCTGCGGCACCAGCGCCATAGTGGTGAGTTCCCCGATATGTCCCCCGGATTCCATGCCCTCCGCCACCACGGCGTCCACGCCGCTTCGCTCCAGACGCTTTGCCAACGCCACGGAAGCCACCACGGGGATGACCTTGATCCCCGCCGCCTTCCACTGATCCATGTATTTCTCCGGATTTCCCGCTCCCGTGGTTACTACACAGACGCGCTCCTCTGCCACTACTCTGGCCACTTCCTCCGCATAGGGACTCATGAGCATGATGTTGACGCCGAACGGTTTGTCCGTCAGTTTTCTGGCCTCGCGAATCTGTTCACGCACCCATTCTGCAGGCGCGTTGGCCGCGCCGATGAGTCCCAGCCCGCCGGCCTCGCTGACCGCCGCCGCCAGATGGTGTTCCGCCACCCATGCCATTCCTCCCTGTATGATGGGATACTCGATCCCCAGCAGTCCGGTGATTTTTGTTTTCATGTGTTCTCCCTCTCTATGCGTTCAGATACTTCTCCACATCCCCAAGCGTCTTGATATTCGGCAGCTCCTCAGAGGGAATCTCCACGCCCGTCGCCTCCTCCAGCGCCATCACCAGCTCGAACAAATCCAGAGAGTCCGCGCTCAAATCTTCCTGAAAGGAAGTCTCTGCCGTCAAAGTCTCCTTGTCAACTCCCAGTGAATCCGCTACAATTTCTTTAATTTTGTCTAACATGTTTCGTTCTCCTTTTTGATTTTTTACAGTTCATCCCTCCGTGTGAGACGTCCCACACATTTACCAGACGATCAGACTCGCTCCATAAGAGAGTCCGCCGCCAAACCCGGCCAGCACCAGCTTCATGCCTCGCCGCAGTTTCCCTGCCCGGTTCAGCTCATCCAGCAGAATCGGAATGCTTGCGGATGAGGTATTCCCGTATTCGGCTATGTTCATGGGAAACTTCTCCGGATCCCCGCCCAGCCGCTTTGCCACCGCCCGGACAATGCGGGCATTGGCCTGATGCAGCACAAAGTAATCAATCTCCTCCGGCGCAACCGCCTCACGCTCCAGCAGTTTGGCAATCACCCCGGGTACCCGGGAAACCGCGAACTTGAAGACCTCGCCCCCGTCCATGCGCAGAAAACTCTCCGGCGGGCGCGCCTCCGTGTCCCCCGCCCTGCGGTTTGCGCTCTCACAGGTAAGTACCGCTCCCCGTTTTCCCTCAGAGCAGGTCACCTGCGCATAACGGCCGTCCGGCCGCGCCTGCAGCACCGCCGCGCCGCTCCCGTCCCCGAAGAGAATGCAGGTGGAACGGTCAGTCCAATCCGTCAGATTGGAGAGACATTCGGCTCCGACCACCAGCGCCGTGCGGTAAATCCCCTGCGCCAGATAAGCCTGCGCCGTGTTCATGGCAAGAAGAAATCCGGTACAGGCGCCGTTGATGTCGAAACAAGTGGCTCCATCCGCCCCCAGCGCCGCCTGAACCTGACAGGCCGTGCATGGCACCAAAGTCCCCGGAGAGACGGTGGCCGCCAGAATCAGGTCAAGCTCCGCAGCCTCCACCCCCGCATTCTCCAGAGCAGCGCGCGCAGCCCCCGCAGCCAAAACCGCGGCAGACTCTCCCTCCGCCGCCACATGGCGGCTTCCGATACCCGTGCGCTCCCGGATCCACTCATCGTCGGTATCCACCATTTCAGAGAGTATATTGTTGTCCCAGCGCTGCGCAGGTACACAGGAACCTGTCCCCAGAATTTTTCCGATCATAATGGTCTCCATAAACTTCTTCTCTAAAATATTTTGATTTTAAAATCAATTACTTTGCTTTTCAAATTATATCACTATAAAAGTATTTGTCAAGCCCTTTTGGAGAAATTTGGATATCCGAAATTTGAGCTGAAATTTGATATCCCTCCTTTCCGCTATCATTCATATAGGCGATTGCGGAACTATATTTTTCGGAATCCGAATTGTGCAAATTACTTAAGCTGAAGTTTCGCAAACGCCTAATCATTCATACGAAAACAGTATGGTTTTTTTGAGGTAATTGTGCTATACTAGTTTCAATTGGAATTTATCACAAAAACGGCAAAGGAGGCAGTCAAATGCTGGAACTGCGGGATCTCTCCTTTCAGGTGTCCGACGAGGACAGCGAATCCAAAGAGATTATCAAACATATTGATTTGACGTTCAACGATCATACCCTTACGGCCATCACCGGACCAAACGGCGGCGGCAAATCCACTCTGGCCAAACTGATTATGGGCATTGAACGCCCCACCTGCGGGCGGATTCTCTTCAACGGCACGGACATCACGGATCTGGATATCACGGAACGGGCGCGCATGGGCATCAGTTTTGCCTTTCAGCAGCCTGTGCGCTTTAAGGGCATCAAAGTAAAAGATCTCATCACCCTCTCCGCCGGAGCGGACAAAAAGCTCAGCGCTGCGGGCGCCTGCGAATATCTGTCCAAAGTGGGACTCTGCGCCCGGGATTACATCAACCGGGATGTGGACGCCAGCCTCTCGGGCGGCGAATTAAAGCGCATTGAGATCGCCACCATCATCGCCCGCAATACGCCTCTCTCCGTCTTCGACGAGCCGGAAGCGGGCATTGACCTGTGGAGTTTTAACAATTTGATTAAGGTTTTCGAGGAACTTCACGAGACCAGCGACAACTCCTTGATTATCATTTCCCATCAGGAACGCATTCTGAACATCGCCGACGAGATCGTGGTGATCGCCGACGGCACCGTGGAGGCCAGAGGCACGAGAGAGGAGGTTCTTCCCGGACTCTTGTCCGGGGCGGAGGGCAGCGCGGGAACACGCGCGGAAAGGCTCTCGCAGAGCTGCAAATTTTATCAGGAATAAGCGGCGCGGACAGCGGGAGCTTCCAATTCCAATGCGGCCCGCAACGTCTGCTGATGGAATATATGGATTTTAAAAAGATTTGAGAGGCAGGACAATAGAATGGATGAGATTCAGAAAACATTGCTGGAGCAGGTGGCCGGTCTCCACGAGGTTCCGGCGGGCGCCTATAATATCCGCGCAAACGGCGCAAGCGTGGGACGCAACACCACAGCCAATATCGACATCGTGACCAAGGAGGACAAACAGGGGATCGATATCCTGATCCGGTCAGGCACCCGGAAGGAAAGCGTACACATTCCCGTGGTACTCAGCCAAAGCGGCCTCACCGAGATGGTCTACAATGATTTCCATGTGGGAGACGACTGCGACGTGACCATCGTCGCCGGATGCGGCATCCACAACAGCGGAGACCGTGAGAGCCGCCACGACGGCGTCCATACCTTCTATATCGGACAAAACAGCCATGTAAAATATGTAGAGAAGCACTACGGCAGCGGCGACGGCAGCGGCGAACGCATCATGAACCCGCAGACCATCGTGGAGCTGGGAGAAAACAGTTTTATGGAGATGGAAACCGTACAGATCCGGGGGGTGGACTCCACCAAACGCTCTACCAAGGCCGCCCTGAAGGACGGCGCCAAGCTGGTCATCACGGAACGCCTGATGACGCATGGACGCCAGTATGCCGAATCTTCCTTCTGCGTGGATCTGGACGGGGCGGGTTCCAGCGCCAACCTGATCTCCCGGGCCGTGGCCAAGGACGATTCCCGCCAGCTGTTTCTGGCTAAGATCAACGGCAACAACCGCTGTGCTGGACACTCCGAGTGCGACGCCATCATCATGGACAACGCAAAAATCAGCGCCGTTCCGGAGATTACCGCCAACCATCTGGATGCTGCGCTGATCCACGAAGCCGCCATCGGCAAGATCGCAGGCGACCAAATTATCAAGCTTATGACGCTGGGCCTCACAGAAGCGGAGGCGGAGGCGCAAATCGTAAACGGATTCCTGAAATAACAGGAATCCGTTTCTTTGTCTCTTTATACATTTTTATGCATTTTCCCATCGTTTCAAAAGCGCGTGTGCCGTTCTAAAACGCGTGCGTTGTTTTTAGAAACGCGTGCGTTCCAAGGCCCCCAGAATCTCGGCCTCGTTAAAAGGCTTCATAATAAATTCTTCCGCTCCCCGCTTGATGGACTCGATCATTTTCTCTTTCTGCCCGGCTGCAGTAATCATCAGTACTCTCGCCTTGGGGTTTACTTTCTTAATCAGGCTCAGACATTCGATGCCGTCCATGACCGGCATGGTGATGTCCATGGTCACTACATCCGGCTGCAGTTCCTTGTACTTTAAGTAACCTTCCTCGCCGTTTACCGCTTCACACACTACGGTGTAGCCATTGCGCTCCAGAATCTCGCGCAGCACTTTTCTGGATGTCAAAGAATCGTCTACAATCATAATGCTCGACATATCTGCTATCCCCCTATCTCAGCTTTCCAACTACAAAATACAATCCCACATTCCCGATAAAAATAGGAATCCTACAGATATCCGAAACATTCTCGATACCGGAATATTCCGGAGGCATCAATTCCAGAAACCGTCCCTGTCTGCTCAACTCCGAAACATAAATCCCGTTGGCGCAGTTTAGCAGCTCTCCGGCTGCGTCCAGCGCATTCAAATCCAATGTATGGAAGGCTTCCTGCCCAAAAATACTGCTCGCCTTCAAAAGCGCGCCGTTTCGCTCCGTAAAACAATCCGCGATCCCTTGAGCGCCCTCCATCCGCTGAAGCGCCAGATCTTCCTTGGGAAATTCATCCCACATAACCGCCTTCCCCACATAGATCTGTCTGTCAACCAGACGAATCATGGTGCGGATAACCGTCTCGATCAAAGGCCGGTAGGGCATCGCCTCCTCCGGCAGAAGGAACGGAAGGATTCTCTCGATTTCATCGCTCTTGATATCGTCAAAATCCGTATTACTGTAATTGTTAATCCGTTTAAAGTCGTCCTGCAGCCATTCCAGCTCTTCCACCGTCACAAGATCTTCATCCAAAAGAGTCTGGATAAATACCAGATAAGCATTTCCCTGCTTTTTCAAAAGCTTCTCCACCTGATCTTCCGTGAGATAGCCTTCCTGCACCGCAATATCTCCAAACCGCTGATCCATCGCCGCCTGAAGCAGATTCACTTCCTCCGCCTGCTCCACAGTCATCAATCCCTCCGACACCGCAATCAGCCCCAGCTTGAGACGTACCGAATCCTGCTTCTCAAGAACTTCGTCGAGCTGCTCTTTTGTAATCTTGCCGGTATCAACCAGATAATTCCCCAATATATGCTCTACCATAGTCTTTCTCCAGTCTTCCTATATCAAAATATGCGATGTCTGCGTACCGCCATAACCTTAGTATAGCCAACTTCAAAAACCATGTCAAGGTATGGTTTGCGCAGTCCAGCCTCAATGCGCTATACCGTTTTGTTCCCGGCGTCCTTCCCCTGTTTCGCGATCCCGTAAGCCCAGTCCGCCAGATTGGAAAAGCCGATGATATTCGCTTCCTTGCCCTTCAGATTATTGAGCAGGCCGACCACACAGAATACAAGCACCAAAATGCTCAGCAGCGAGTCGATTAAACCGATGCCCACATTCCACATGGGTCCCACCACGGGAATCTGGGAAACCGGATCAAAAATATCCAGAACGGTACGCACAACACTCCTCAGAAAGTACAATCCGACCGCCTGAATCACCTGCCGTCCGGCCCACTCGCTGCGCTCCACAAAGATCACAACTCCCGCAACCAAAAACAGTACCGTGGAATATCCCAGATAGGCCAGTATAAATGCCAGCGCGGTATAAAAACACATTTTTATTCCAAATTTCCCTTTCTCCATTGCTTCTCCTCCTTCGGCAGATCGTGACACACTCCGCCTTATTTTACATGTAATCTGAATATAGTCATTATATAGTAAAAAAGACTCGAATGTCAACCTTCCACATATTTTTAGACAAAAAAATGGGGCCTATAGGGCTCGAACCTATGACCCTCTGCTTGTAAGGCAGATGC
>JAMPGV010000031.1 GCA_023663735.1 Muribaculum sp.
TGTGAAAAAATGGCGATATGCCAGAAACTGTACGGGCAGGACGCCCAAGAATTTTATGAAGCCCTAAGGGCTGCTCTCATGCTGTGATATATAGATGATTGGGGACGGGGAGAGGCTACGACATGTCCGCATCCTCTCCCTGATCCCGCTCTGCCGATCCGTTTTCCTACTCGGCGGACGATTCCATGGAACCCTCCGTATCCGTGCCGCTCTCTCCATCCTCGGCATTTTCGACGTCTTCGGAATCCGTCTCCTCGCCGTTCTCTTCCTCCGCATCCTCTTCGGCCTGCACCTTCAGATAATTGAGCCTGCCCTTCGGGTCTTCCACCACAACGCTCTCTGCCAGCGCATCCATGTACTCATTTCTGGCGTCGTTCAACAAGGTACTTGCAATGCTGTTTTTCCATTCCGGATCGCCCTGCCCCACATAATACATCACATACGTATAACCCTCTTCCGTGACGATAGAGGTGGTATCCCCGCTCTCACGTCCGTCGGCAAAGATCCACTCCGCCAGCTCGGAGCTGACGCCGTCCTCGGTAACGCCTTCCATCAGACCGCCCTCGGTGATAAGGCCGTTGTCCGCACTGTACTTTTCACACAGCTCTGCAAAACTGTCCTCGGTAGCCTCCCCGGCCGTCCACTCGTCCAGAATGGTCTGTCCGTCCGTCTCCTGCGTCATGATAACGCGCACATCCGCGGTAGGCTCCTCGTCCAGATATCTGTTGACAAACTGTACCGCATAATAAATATTGTTGTCCTCGTCCGCAAGCACATTGGTATCGCCTTCTTCTCTGCCTTCCTCAAACAGCCAGTCGGCAAGAATCGTCTCAATATCCGCTTCCTTGTCGCCGGTCATCAAGCTGCCCTCTTCCTCAAGGGTATCTACCGCCGCGTCCGCCTGATCGCAGGCTTCGTTCATGGCGGCTTCGATCTCTTCCTCCGTCGGATCCTCAGATTCGATCTCCGCAGGGAACACCGCCAAATAATAATCTACGGAATCATACTCCGAAGCATGTTCCTCATAATAAGCCTGAATCTCCTCGTCCGTGGCTTCCATATCTTCCGATATCATCTGATAATAAGCGTTGGTGCGGGCAGTCTCCGCCACATAACCGGCAATGCCGTTTAGCGTGGCGTGGGCGCCGTAAAGCTGCTTGACATATCTTTTGGTGCTGACGCCTGCAGTCTCCGCTCCCGCTTTGATATTATTTTTGAAGGTTTCCACATCGTCGGCGCTGTCATATTCATAGCCTGCGGCGTCCGCTTCGGCTTTCAGCCCCTTTACGCTCTTCATATTGTCCACGGCCATCTCTTCAAAGAAATCCTTCCAGCTCAAGGTGTCCGTATACATCTGCGTGGACAGATCCTGCGAAAGATCCAAGCCAAAATAGCTGAGATAGCTGCCATACTGGCTGGTATAATTATTGATCGCCAGATTATAGTGATAGTCGAACTCTACCTTCGTGACTTTCTCGCCGTTGACGGTCAGATAAGTCTGATGGGTCGCCAGATAAGAGCGGATCGGGAACGACGCCATAAACGCTACCAGCGCTGCCAGCACCACCGCGCCTATCGTCAGATTGAGCTTCCTGCGCTTTTCCTCTTTCGCTTTCTCCTCCTGACGGCGCTGCATCTTCCGGTCATACCGCGTTACAATTTTCTCTTCCTGTACCTCTTTCTGTGACTTTTTATTCACTTCTTTATTGGACATTTTGAATACGGCTCCTTCCTGATATGATATGTCAAAACACAATATTCTATATTCTATCGCATTTTAGGCAAAAAGAAAAGATATTTCACAGATTTTTCGTCTTTTTATTTTTCCTTTCATCTTTCCTGCCGGGGAAGCCTCCGCATCACCGCTTCGGCGCATAATCCGGTAAAAACTCCCGCAATCCCTCCCGTGACCGTGAGAATCGGCAGATACGCCAGCACGCCCGCGTTTCCCGAGAGCCACAGCGCCGCCGCGATCTGTCCGACATTGTGCAGCATCGCCCCCAGCACGCTGCACACAGGAATAGGAACATGCCTGCCGATGCGGACCAATGCCAGCATTCCGCACAGACAGGCCGCCGCGCCGCAGACGCTGAATAGCAATGCGGAAACGCTTCCCACAAAAAGAGCGCCCAGAAGCACCCGCACCGCTACCACAAGAACGGTCTCGGAAGGCTTGAGACGATACGCCGACACCACGGTGATAATATTGGCCAGACCCAGCTTCATGCCGGGAATAGGTATGGGTCCCGGCAGACGCAGCTCAATGATATACAAGGCCAACGCCGCCGAAGCCAGTAATGACATATGTGTCAGTTTCTTCGCAGACAAATTTTTCCTCCCATGGGACTGCATACGATGGCATATTTTACTTCACGAACCGGATCATCAGATGATTCGGCACGCATACAATCGGAAGGCTATCCGAGTAGAGTTTCCCCATTTTCACGCAGGTCTGGTCCGGACATTCCGCCTCGGACACACGAATCTCCCCATCCCGGATCAGAATCGTATTACTGCTGTCCCGGTAATACAACACGATCTCCTGATCCTGCGCCTGATCCAGATCAAACGTATAAAGCACCTCGCCGTCCCGCACCACCTCCGCCAGACGGCTCTTGGCAGGTTTCAGAATCCATATGCTCACAATCAGACACAGCACAAAAATACCCGCAAGAACATAGATCAGCAGATTCCGTTTCTTTTTCATATATCTATGTCCCTCCGCTGTCCATCTGTAGGATCTGCGCCGCCATCCGGCCTTCCCCGCAGGTAAAGCTCTGCTCCAGCCCCTCGGTCAGATACAGCTCGCCCTCCTTTGTCACAAGAAGCATCTCAAAATCCCCGTTCTGCCGCCAGAACTCCACCGCCCGATCCTTCCCCATAACAAAAAGCGCCGTGGACAGCCCGTCACAGCGCACGCCGGAATCTCCCACCACCGTCACGGAAGCCAGCCCGTTGTCCGCAGGATATCCGTCCGCCGGATCCAGAATATGCCAGTAGAGCTTCCCGTCCTCTCCCTGAAAATACCGCTCATAACCGCCGGAAGTGATCACCGCCTTGTCCGCCACCTCCAGAACGCCCAACACAGAGTCCGTGTCAAACGGATCCTTCACCGCAACCCGCCAAAGCGATCCGTCCGGCTTCGCCCCGAGAGTCTGGACATTGCCGCCCAGATCCAGCAGCGCGGAGCGAATTCCCCGTTCCCGCAGAATCGCCAGCAGACAATCCCCCGCATACCCTTTGGCCACCGCTCCCAGATCCAGTTCCATCTCTTCCGGGACGAAGACCGTCCCCGCGGCGGGATCCGTCTCCAACCGCGTGCCATCCACCCGTTCCAACAGCTCGTCCAACCGCGTTTTCTCGGGAATCCGATACGCTCCCGTGGTAAATCCCCATTCCCGCAGCACCGGATAAAGGGTAATGTCCAGCGCGCCCGCCGTCTCCTCCCCCATGGCCAGCGCCGTCTCGATCAGCGTGAGCGTGTCCCCGCTGACAGAGATGCTCCTGTCGGTTCTGTCTTCGTTGATTCTCCCAATATCACTGTCCTTCTTGGTCACGGACAGCCGGTTTTCCAATTCTTCCACCCGCTTTGCGCACTGTTCCAGCGCCGTCTCCGCTTCCGGCCCATATGCGGTCATGGCAAAATAGGTGTCCATGGCAAACAAATCCCTTGTGTGAGCCGTCCGCTCCTCCTGCCGTCCCCGCCACACCGTCACACAGGCAATCCCCGCCAGCGCCACGGCCAGTGCGGAGACTGCCAACTTTCCTCTGCCCTGCATATGACTCTCTTCCTCCGCAGACCATCTGTCTCAAAAAAGGACTGCACCCTTCCGGAATGCAGTCCCACGGCTCTCATCAGGCACACATCCGGCCACGATCAGATCAGTTCCACCCTCTCAAAATATTTCATCATAATATCCGCACAATTCTCTATCCCCAGCTTGGTCGTGTCCAGAATCATGTGATAATTGTTCACGTCCCCCCAGAGCTTTCCGGTGTGTTCGTTATAATAAGCCGCCCGCGCCCTGTCGTTCTGATCCAGCATCTCCTTGGCGTCCTCATAAGAGAGCGCTTCCTTTTGCATAATCCGCCGGATGCGGTCTTCCTTGTCCGCCACCACATACACATTGAACACATTGGGCTGGCCTTCCAGAATCTCCGAGGCGCAGCGCCCCAGAATGATGCAGGGAGCCTTGGCCAGATCCCGGATTACTTCCGTCTCCGTGGCAAACGTATTTTCCTGCAGCTCGTGTTCGATATAAGCTTTGTCATACACGGGAACATTCAACTTCTTAGATAATTCCTCCGCAATAAGACTGGCTCCCGTTCCAAATCTGCGGCTTATGGTAATCACTAAATTCATTCCCTGTTCCTCCGTCGTAGAATATGGACTTATCATGGCATGATGGCCATTCGGCCGCTTCCTGCCTTGAACAAAGCCATTATACCATAGAATCCGCCGGGGTACAAGAATCCGCAGGAAACAATTTTTTCCTGTTCCCCGCGCCGATAACGGGAATCGTCAGCAGAACCGCCTTGCACACATTGTCCGCGATCATACAGTACCAGACCTCTCTAAGTCCCAGCCGGAACACGCGCACACAGATATAAGTGAGGAAAATCCGCACTCCCCACATGCTGAAAGTCTCCACAAAGAAAGTGTACTTCGGCCTCCCCAGACCATAAAAAATGCCTTCCATAACCACCATCAAGCCAAAACACGGCTCCGAGAAGGCCACCAGTTTCAGCATCTGCGAGCCGATCTGCGCCACCTGATCCGAGGGCGTGAACAGAGACATCAGCGGGTAGGCGGCAAAAAATAAGACAAATCCGCTCACAAGCATCATGCCCATGGTGAGCAGCACGCTGATCCCGCTGACGGTCTCGAATTTCTTCCGGTTTCCCTCCCCCAGAGAGATCCCCACCAGCGCGCTCGTCGCGGTCCGCAGTCCGTAACCCGGTATGTAAAACAGCGTCTCCGCCGTCACGGCGATGGAGTGCGCCGCAAAAATCGTGTTGCCCATTCCGGTCACCAGACTGGCAAACACCACATACCCGAAACAGGAAGCCACATTGGTACCCAGCACCGGAATGCTGAGTCTGGCACAATCCCGCAGAATCGCTCCGTCCGGCGACAGCTCGCGCCTTTCCCAGCGCAGCAGCCTATTTTTCCGATAGGCGGCAAACATACAGCAGCCCGACAGCGCATAGGCGATTGCGGAAGCGATGGCCGCCCCGGTAACGCCCAGCCCAAGCGGATAGATCAACAGATAATTCAATCCCACGTTCAGCAGATTGGCGCCCAGATTGATCAACATCGGCGTTTTCGTATCCTTGGTGGCCCGGATGGACGCGCCCAGAATGGAATTGCACGCCCGAAACGGCATGGGCATACAGATAATGAAGAAATAGAGGGACGCCTGTCTCCTGATGGACTCCTCCGCCCCCATCCACACGGGAATATAGGGACTTAGCAGCATGGCCGCAGCGCCCATGGCCAGACCGCATCCCAGCGCCAGAAGAAGCACCTGCCCGGACAGTCTCCGGATCCGGCTTTCGTCCCTGCTGCCCACCGCCTTTGCAATCAGCGACAGCGCCGCCACTGCCACGGCGGACGGCACACTGTTTATCAGCCATGTCACGGTTGTGGTCACGCTGACCGCCGCCGTGGCGTTCTCCCCCAGCTGTCCCACCATGGCCGTGTCCACATACTGAAGCAAAGTGGCCAGCATCTCCTCCAGAATCGTGGGAATCGAGAGAGTGATTAAGGCCTTTAACATTTCCCCGCGCAGACCGGATCCGATATCCGTATTCTGATTGATTTGTCTCTGCTCTACCATTCTTTTTTAATCTCCGCCTCGGAAAGACCGTATTTTTCCAGAAACGCCTCCATGTCTTTCTCACTTCGGATCAGCATGTCCTCCGTGAATTTTCCCGTGCGGATCTCCTTAAAGCCCGCCACCCGTTCTCCTGTGCAGATGCTCGCCCGGATCACAGGCTGAAACGCCTCGCGGTCAAAAGCTTCTGTTTTGGCGCGTTTTTTGATCTTCTTTTTTCCAAACATACAAATACTCCCGTCGCAACATGTTGTCTATCATTGTAACATGCCGCGGCGGGAATTGCCACCCGTTTCATTTTATGGTTCCTAAATTATTTTGGAAATTTTTTCAATTTTTATTCCATCTCTATAATCTCATTTCATTTAACATAAAATATTGTAGAATGCAATTTAGAAACTGTTAATTACAGGGGAGATTGCAATGGATTTTGGACAAAGGGTCTCAAAGCTGCGGATGGAGAGAGGCATTTACCAAAAAGAACTGGCCAATTATCTACAGGTCTCCATCGGTACGGTATCAAATTATGAACACGGCATCCATCACCCCGACTACCGCACGCTCTGCAAGTTTGCGGATTTTTACGGCGTGTCCGTGGATTATCTGCTGGGACGCACCACTTTCCGCACCCATTTAGACGACCTGAACCGCCCGCTGACCGACAATTATACCGTCTCCGACCTGCTCAATACCTCGTTACAGCTGGATCCTCCCAACGCCCGCGCGCTGGTGGAATACGTCAATCTGCTAAAGTTCAAACAACAGCACGGCGGGAAGGAAGACTTATAACTGCTACAAAAAGGTCTTCGCCTGTCTCTCCAGAGCGTCCGCCTCCCGCTCCAGCCCCTCGTCCAGATTGAGGGCCAACCCTTCCATGCTTGCGGTGGGACGCACCTGTCCCCGCTTCTGCTGAACCACGTGACCCAGCTCGTGACCCAGATGCCGCTCCTGCCCCGGCGCCACATAGATCTGATTCCCCTGCGTGTAAGCCAGCGCGTCCAGTCTCGCCGGTCTGCCGGAATTGTAATGCACACGCACGTCATCCATGGACAGCCCGGACATGGACTCATATTGTCTTTTCAAGAGGTCGGGCAGGCCGGTTCTGTTGACATGTGTGTCGTTTTTTGCAGATGTTCTGCCTCTGGACCGTGTTTTGGATTGTGGTGATTGTGATTGAAGCTGCCTTTCGGATGGTGCGTTTTGCAGGTTGGCATTTGACAATGCAGACATTTCGGATCCCCTTTTTGATTTCTGATGATTCCCGGTTATTTTTTATTATTTTGATTGTTCTGTTTGTTTTTCTTGTCCAGTCCCAGAAAATAGTCCGCAGATACTTTGTAGAATTCGCACAGCGATATCACCTTCTCTATGGGGAGCGCATTCCGTCCGGTCTCATAGCGGGAATACACCCTCTGATCGATATTCAGATAAGCCGCCACCTCTTTTTGCCCCAGATCATTGTCTTCCCGCAGCTCTCGCATGACAATCACATAGTCTTTCCTCATATTTATCTTCTGCCTCTTGCGGCCGCATTCCCCGGGAACCAGGCGGGTCAGCCGTAATCCCTAAAAACTTTTCACCGCCGTCTCATCCTTGCCTGCCTCCAGTTCCAAAGCCTTTTTGAGATGTTCTTTGGTAATCCTCCCGCTCTTCCCACAGTCTGCCAGCATCCCGGCTACTCGGGCAGCGGCACGGATTCTGGCCGGACTCAGCTCGGCGGCGCGCGCCAACTCCTGAAAGGACACGCTCTCCTCCACCTCCGGCTTCTCCGCCGTCAATGCCTTCTCCCACAAAAGCGCCCTGCCCTTCTCGTCCAGATTGCGGAATTTGATGACAAAACGAATCCGCCGCACGAACGCATCGTCAAAATGGTTTAACAGATTGGTGGCCATAATCAGCATCCCGTCATACTCCTCGATGCGCTGAAGCAGATAGGACGTGGAGACATTCGCATATTTGTCCCGGGCGTCCTGTATGCCGGTTCTTCGGGAAAACAAGGCGTCGGCCTCATCAAAAAACAGGAGATAACGGTTCTTCTGCGCAAGATGGAAAATCTCGTCCATATGCTTTTCCGTCTCTCCGATATATTTGTCGAAGATCCGGGACAAATCCACCTTAAAGAGCGGAAGGTGCAGCCGCCTCGCCAGAATGGAGGCCGCCATGGTCTTGCCCGTCCCGGAACTTCCGTGGAACAGCAGATGCAGTCCCTGCCTCCCCGTCCAGCCCGCGGCCAGCTCCGCCACCGTCTCCAACTGGCTCCTGCATTCCTCGGACAACACAATCTCCTCCGACGCGTCGCTGTTCTCTATGATTCTCCCCAGACCGGACAAGACGGTTGTCTCCCGCAGTCCCGCCTCCCATGCAGCAGCGCTTCCCTCCGAAATATGTTTCGTCTCGGCCCAGATCCGGATTGCCTCCTGTTTCTCTCTAAATTCTCCGATATTCAGCCGATATCTCTCCAGCATCCGCATCTGCCAGTCCCCGCGCTCTGCAGGTTCCAGCCAGAGATCCAGCGCCGCCTCCCGCTCCTTTGCAGTCAGCCACTCCGCAGGTTCCAGCCACAGGTTTGCAAACGGTTCCGCCACACGGGCGCAGGCCGCCGTCTCCGCCATCAAAACCACCGGCACATCCTGAAGGCTCTCTGTCAGCAGAAATTCCAGATCCGCCGCCTGTCTCTCCGCCCCTGAAGAAACGGAAAGCCATCCCTGCGTGAGTTCCAGCACCGCCACCGGCTCTATCAGTCTGCACAGCAGCCGCAGAATATGCCCGATCTCCCGCAGGGAATCTTCCCCCTCAGACAATTGGTCCATTTTTACAAAAACCGTATTGGCCAAACAGCTTCGACATACACGGCATAACAGCGTGTGCTTCCCGACCCCGCGCCTTCCTTTTAGCAGAATCCGGACGGGTCTCTTATTTCCCAAATGATACCGCAGGACGGCGGCCTCCCGCTCGTGGAGGAGTAGAAGTTCCTCCTCCCCGGGCAGCTTAAGCTGCTCATTTTGCCCGTTCTGCCCTCCGGCCGCGCCGGGCAGAAACGCCCGATACCAAGGCGCCTCTAACAAAGTCCCGGTCAGCAGAAAATAAAACGCCGTTCGATTCAGAACCAACGGCAGCAGAAGAAGACCGCCCCGCTCCGCCTCCTCCCGGGGGAGCCGCAGAAGATCCCCAAGACCTCCGTTCTCCTGATGGAGCAGCGCAATCTGCTCAAAATCCACGGGCAGGACGGCAGAGAGCAGATGCAGGGCATATTGCAGGTTGGGTCGAAGTTCATGGTACTTTTCCCGAAAATCCAGACACAGTCCTCCCTCCAGCTCACAGCAAAAGGCGAACATCACCAGAAAATAAGAAGTCTCCGTCAGCTCAAAGCAAGTCCTCAAATATCGGGCCGGGAGAAAGATCTCGCTGTTTTCCTCTTTCTCCGCAATCTGTCCCCAAAGCTCCTCAAACGCCCTGCCAAGAGCTTCCGGTTCCTCCTGCTGCCAGTGCTGCAGACATAGAAAAAGTCCGAAATAGTCTTGCGTCTGTTCCTCTATGGAATCGTATTTGTCCATGCGTATGTCCCCTTTTCAAGCATGTCGCCATGCCGCGACAACAGTGATAGCTGTGATAGCTACAATAACCGCAGTAACCGCTATCCTGTCACTGCAGCCGTATATTGTCCACGCAAATACCCTCCGCCCGCAGTTCTGCCTCATAGGGGGACACGATTGCGGTCTTGTCCAGAAAATACTGTCTGTCCAGCCGGTCTGTCCGGTGCAGGAAAATAAAATCCATGCAGATCCCTATCGGCGCGGCTTTTTTCATCCATTCCAAATAGGGTTCCTGCCAAACCTCCCGGCAGCTTTCGACCAGTATTGTCAGCCGACGCCTGCCCGGATCTTCCACAGACACGGCTCTGCAGCCCAGCAGAATTTGCGCCAGTTCGGTATAATATCCGCAGGTTCCCTTCCGATCCGCCAAGTGAATCCCCGCCCGCAGAAGCTTTTGCAGAACCTTCCACCGGATACCCTTGTCCTCAGCCGCCAGCCGCGCCGGTTCTTCCCATCCCATCCACTGCGCCAGCCGCACGACCTGTTCCTTTCCGCAGCACTCAAAATCCAATTCCTCCGCCAGCGCATCAATTTTCTCCTCCAGCTCCAGATAGATGTTCTGGTAAACCGCCAAAAAACGATCCAACGGCAGATGATTCTGATAGATGACAGGCAGATAGGCCGCAAAACTCTCCTTGGGAAAAGAAAGATCGTAACCCCTAAAAACCGTGTTCCTCTTCTCGTCCTCCCTCATGATTTTTAGCGCCAACTTTGCATAACGACCCCTGCCGTTTATACCGCCGTACAAAAGCAAATCCCAGTAGATGGAAGAATACTGCGCCCGCTCTTTGACGTATGCGAAACACTGCTCCACACTTCCTGCGGCGTCCGCTTTCTCTCCCTCTTCCTTTTGGTCAAACAGCCAGACATATGCAGAAAATACGGCGCTTCTGGTGATCCACAGCGCTAGGCGGTTCCACTGGGTCTGCGCTTTCCCACTGTCGTAGGTTTTGCTGACAAATATTCCTTGGACGCCTTCCTCGGGCAAAATCAGGCTTCCGTCTTCGTCCGCCGTCAATCCCTCCTGCTGCCCGCAGCGTTTTAGCTGTGTGGCGGACAGACATCTTTTCTTCATTTTGAATACCCCTCCTTGGAGACGGCCACCTCAATTCTCCCGGCCGCCATGCGGTATTGCTCCAGATGTTTGGCCGTCATGGATCGGTACTTTTCCAGACAATGCTTATCCTGAATAGATTCCTCGGGAAAGACCTTCACCTTTATGATTCCGTTTTGATACGCCACATCCACTTTTTTGATAATCAGACCCGGCGTCTTCTTGGCATGTCGCCAGATATCTTCTTTTGTCACAAGGCGGTTCTGCCATTTCAACAATTTCGCCGCCTCCGCAAATTGTTCCGACGGTTTGCCTCCGGTTTTGCCGCCGCTGCCCACCATCGGATTGTTAAGCTTGACTGTTCCGAATAATTTCGGATTTTCCCATTCCCGTATTTTACCGATGGCCACATTTCCCTTTCCGCCGTCGGAAAGCACCAGAGACGTCAGAAGCAGTCCGTCCTCCGCCTCCTGCGGAATGTCGCCGTGTCTGCCGTCCCCCAGCACAATCGTCTCCCCGCACCAATGCCATCCGTTATCCCGGCTCGTCTCCTCCGGCTCCTGCCGCCAATATTCCCGATACCGGCTCCCGCCCGTTTTCTGCCGCAGCATCAGCTCCAGCCGGCCGTGGAGGATCCCCTCCCAGGGAAGCTCAATCTGCTGGGACGTCACCCCCGTGATCAGACAGGGACGATACCGCGAATCCACGTCCGGCGCGCTGCATACAATTTGGCACTCGACCGCTTTTTCTCCGGCCAGACATTCCGCCTCTGGCCATACGAACCGATTCGGCATCTCGGAGGTGATGGGCGGATCAATCCGGCAGCGCTGCGTGATATCCTCCCATTCATCCTGCCCCCGCCGCAGCAACACCCGCAGATTGCCCGTTTTCGCCAGATAGCTCTTCAGAACGGCGCAGGGATGCTTTGCCGAGAGTAACACATGCTCCGAATGGCACAGCGTTTCCTGCTGTACGGCCGCGCCGACGTTCAGACGGATTCTATACAACTCGGGCAGGATGTCATAGCTTCCCTCCTTGATTCGGCACCGTATGGCAAACCCGTCCCCGCCGTCCGCCATAAATCCCTCCACGCGCAAGCGGATGCGTCCGCTGTACAAAAGTCCCTTTGTCTCATCCAAATCAACCTGCGCCTCCTGCCAGCCTTCCGCCGTTTGATACTCCCACGCAAGCCGAGCCATATAGAAATCTCCCTCCACGGGATTACGTTTTTTCTGTTCGTTGAGCAGCACGAAAAACGTCAGCGTCTCCCCCGGCTCCACGGCATATTTTAATGTGACGGTAAAAAGCGGATCCTCCCCGCGCAGGGCAAACCGGTTTTTGCGGCGCATTTTCATAACTTCTATCCGGTTCCGGCCATCCCCCTGATAGAATCCAGTCAGAAAATTGGCAGTAAGTTCCATTTCTCCCTCCGTCTCATACACCATTTGATCCGCCAGAAGTTTCGTCCCCGGGGGAATTGTGCAGTCTTTGTCTACATTATCATAAAAAATCCATGCCCGGGCGCAGCTTCCCTCGTCCGCGGGAATGCCCAGCAATTTCAGATATTTGCGGTAATGGCTCTCCTGTATCTGATCCAGATAATAGCTCTGCATATCCGCCAAAAGCGCCCAAAGCTCCAGCAGCGTTACGCCCGGATCGGACACTTCCCGATGCGTCCACCAAGGCGCCTGACTGCGCAGACGCTCCATCGCTTTCTCCAGAATTTTCCGGTAGCTGCTGTCATCCAACGACTTCTCCATCCGCCGCCTCCTTTTCCCCACATTCCGCCACTTCTCTCTCCAGACAGCTCACGTGACAGCCGCCCAGATGCAGCGGACCCATATGGTGGAGCATCTCCTCGAACCACTCCCCGATCTCCGGCAGAAGCGTCTGCAGCTGCACCGCCATGCCCTCTTCCTTCTCAGAATCCCCCTGTCGCTCCAAAATCACCGCAAGCTCCCGCGCTTCCTCCTTGTATTGGCAGTCATAGATACGGACGAAGGGATAGCTTTTTTGCAGCAAAATTTCCAGATCCATCACCGACATCACGCGTCCGAACACTGCGGGATAACTCTCCCGCCACTGTTCTTCCTCCCACAGAGCCGTTCCGCGGCCGCCATACCGTGCGTCACATACGGATATGGCGTCCAGAATCCCCGTCTTGGGGGTCTCCACATGAAACACCGTTCCTGCGGGAAGCCTTGAATCCAAGTCCCCCTCCCCCGTTTCCGGGAGACCTAAAATTTCCACATAATTGGGATAAAATACCGGAAATGCCATCGGATCTCCCGCTTCCAGCCGAACCCAGAAGGCCTCCCTTCCAAAGAGAACTTTCCTGCCGATCATCTGATCCGGAGTGAAATGAAAACTTTCCGATCCCGCATACCAACGGTTGTCACCGGTGACCTCACGGTCAAAACCAAGATAGTTTCCGGTCTGCCCCGCCGAGCGATCCGCAACGATCCGCTCCTTGGGCAAAACACGACGCTCCGCAGACGCAAACCGAAGCCCTTCCCAAACGGGGATCTTCTTGCGGTAATAGGCCGCGTAGGCGTTGTCTGCTTTCACCGCCCGGAGACGGATGTAAAAATGTTCTTCCCCCTCCACGCTGCAGGGACGCATATCCTGCGGAAGCCGCCATCTGTAAATCCGCTCGCCCGCCTCGCTTTTCCCTTCCCCTGCTGCCTCTTTTTCTCCTGCCGTCTCTTGCTCTCCGACCGTCTTCTCTTCTCCTGCCGTCTCTTGCTCTCCGACCGCTTCCCCTTCTCCTGCTGTCTCTTTTTCTCCTGCTGCCGCTTTCTCTCCGACCACTTTCCCTTCTCCCGCTGCTTTTTCCCCTGTCGTCTCTTGCTCTCTGACCGCCTCCCCTTCTCCTGCTGCCTCTTTCTCTCCGACCGCTTTCCCTTCCCCTGCTGCCGACGCTGCGTTCTCCGGCAGTTTTTTCCAGAAGTTTCCGTCAAAGTACTCCCAGCAGGTCTCCCGGACGCTCCATTCTTCCACGGCCTCCTGCGGCTTAAGCCACGGATATTTCCGGTACAATTTTGCATATTCCTTGGGCGTTTCCGGCGGGAGTCTTTCTTCTATATCGCAGCGCTCCGTAAACCGGAGCGAGACTTCCCCGCCCTCTCCGGCCAGAACGCCGTCACAGGCCAAATAGCAGCACATTCCCGCTTCCGGCGCATCCGTAAAGGGAAGCAGACGCTCCCCGCCGCACGCTCCCGCTGCCGTCAGGCATAACTGCGCTTCCCTGCACTCCCCCGCCTCCCGCAGGGAAAATTCCCGAGAGAGGATCTCCAGCCACACGGGATCCATCTCCTCCCCGGCGGGAATATCCAGACGAATCTCATACCGGACATCCCCCAGATACCCCGCAAAGGCGGGCGTGGAACCGGATAGTCTGCACTGTCCCTCTGACTGCTCCCACTCCAGCAAATAGGCGTCCGCACCGCCGCTGATCTGCCAGACGCCCGGCAGAATACGATCGTCCAAATCCGGAAGATCCTCTCCCGGCTCCCACTCCAGAACATACGCCACACCGTCTTTCCCATTGCACAGATTCGGAAAATACCATCGAAAAACCGGATGGCAAAGCTCTTCGCCCACCGCTTGGGACAAAAGAATCGGGAAATCCTTAGAATCTTTGGCCGTCCCGCCGTCATAAGTCAGCCATGCACACAACCCTTTTTGATAAACCGCATACCGAAGTCTGGCGGCAGTAAGCCGCAGATCTTCTTGCAATGCAAAGCGCAGCAGGCTGCCTTGTTCGGGTATCATATAACATTCCGTTCCCCGGGCAAGGCACTCCCCGTCGCTTCCGCCGGACGCCCGCACGGACAGCGCCGTCTTTAACTTGCGCGCCTCTCTCTCCTGCGGAGGCATCACCGACAGAAATTTCTGCTTATGTCTCTCCCAGATCTCATCATACCGCTTCTGGTTCTCCTGCATCATGTCCAAAAATGAGTCTGTGAGAACGCTCCCGGCCTCCGGACTGCCCGGCATATATTCCCATCCGGTCTGGTAGGCGAGCGCAAGTTTTTTGACCCAGATCTCCCTCCACAATCTTCTTTTTTTGTCGTCTATTTCGGTGCTTTCCATATTTCCTCTTATTTTCCTTATTATCAGATGTTTGCGAAACTCTATTTTTCGGAATTAGAATTGTGCGAATTGCACAATGATTCTTTGCAAATTAGTGCGTTTCGCAAATGTCTATCCTTATTATTTATTAGACGTTTGTAAACTCTATTTTTCGCAATCCGAATTGTGCAGATTGTATATTCATAAGCAGACCCTAGCGAACCGCCGGCACTTAGATGCTGTATTTTAGCATCTTATGTGCCGTTGCGGTGAGGTTGGAGCGAAAGCGTGTCTGCGTTGGAATATACAATTTGCACAATGACCCCTTACGAAACGTAGCGTTTCGCAAATGTCTATCCTTATTATTTATTAGGCGTTTGTGAAACTCTATTTTTCGGAATTAGAATTGTGCGAATTGTATATCCCATAAGCAGACCCTAACGAACCGCCCTACGGCTCCGTCCGGCCGCCCAGCCAGACCTCCGCCCGATCGCTCTCCCGGCGTCCCACAATCTCATAGGAGACGGTCACATGAAGCGCCCCCTCTCTGCGCGCGTCCGCATCCACCATTACATTCGCAATCCGCTTTTCCCACATGCCGAGGGAATGCCTGATCTCCCGTCGGATCATTTCCTGCGTCCGATCGTCTATGTTTTCAAATAGAAACTGGTGCAACTTGGTGCCGAAATCCGGATGCAGAATCCGCTCCCCCGGTTCCGTCAGGAGAATAATCTTGACCGACTCCCGGATATTGTCCCGCAGTTCGCTGACCTCCACCCGTCCGTGTTCGCCGGACACGGTAAACGGGAATTTGCATCCCCTTGATTCTGTTGACATCTCTCTCCTCCTGCAGCCTTGTTGTCCCTGTATTATTTGCCCCTGTATTGTTTGTCCTATATTGTTTGTTTCTGCCGCCTTAATTCAAATGGATCATAGCGCCCGACAGTTTCAGCGCAGCTTTGCTCTCCACTTTGATCTGCCCCTTGGCCGACATGGTCATTCCCGCGGCGCCCTCTATGGAGAGATCCTGCCCCTTGATCCGGATCTTGCGCTTCCCTTCGATCTGAACGGTGTCGGCCTGCAACGTCAGCTTCCCGCAGTTTAGAACCACCGTGCCGTCCTCCTTCAGTTCCAAACTGCTTTTGCCGCATTCCAGACGGATTTTTTTCTCCGCCGTCACCGTGGATTCTCCCTTTTCCTTGTTCACACAGATCTCGTTTTTATGTTCCTTGTCTCCGAATACAATCTGCTGTTTCTCTTCCTCAAGCGCCCAGCACAGATGCTTCGGGCCGCTGATTTCTATCTTTTCTTTCTCTTCCTCCCCCGAGAACGCCACCAAGCTCTTATGTTTGGTCTTCCATCCTTTGGCCGGACCCTGCTGCCCGCACATCGTTTGCACGAAAACGCTGTCTGCGGGAAAGCGGCATCCCGTGACAGCGGGATGGCAAAAATCCCCTCCCAGAAACGTCACCCGCACCACGTCCCCCTCCTCCGGCAGGGCGAAAAACCCGTAATCCGCACCGCCGTAGCAGGTCAGTACCGGCACATTGTCGAAAACATCCCGCTCACTCCGCATCGTCTTGACCTGCACCCGCACATTGCCCGTCCCGGTATCGTCCGAAGCTTTCATCACAACGCCCCAGACGTCATAAGTAGGCCATATGCCCGCCTCCCCGCAGCCGGATGCGCCGCACACCAAATCTTCGTAACTCATCTCCGCCTCCTATCTCCGGATACCCTTCGCCACGGTCCGATATCCGTTTTCATCCAGAAGATGCACCGTCTCGTCCACATAGAACTCCCCCGACAGATCGGAGGCGCTATCCGCTGCGACCGACACTTTTACCCCCGGCCGCAGTTCCGGTATCCCGATGTGTGTGATCTCCATGCGGGCGCATTTTCTCACCATCCGATCCATATACGCCTTGGCCAGACTGTCCGCCTGTTCCTTTGTCTCCAGCTCCATATCCCAATACGCCAGACGAAAATTCTTTAAGGACTTTTTCGTGGTCTTGCAGAAAGGATCCGGGACGCCGGGCCACTCAGCCCTCCCGGATATAGTCTGATCCCTCCGGTTGTAAGCGTTTACCTCGATGATACCCGTCTGGCCGGCCAGCGTTGCGGATGTGCGGATGCTGTAAAGCCCGTACTCCCGCGTCAATTCATAGGTGTCCGCCGCTTCGCCCTGCAATTCCCCGAAGACCAGCTCTCCCCTGTCACAGTAAAACACATACCCCAACTTGTCCGCCAGACCGCAGAGCCAATCATAGTGCGTCTCTCCTCTTATGACACACTCCTGATTCAGGGACTCGGGCAGGGTGTCCACACGCTTTTTGTCCGTCAGCTCCCCGTAATCCTTTGCATCCAGAATTTCTGTCAGTATTTGCTGGAGCCTTCGGACGCCCGAAGCCTGAAAGGAACTATTCTTTTTCATCAGCCCCTTCACGTCCAGACAGATCAGCGTATATTCGCGGAATTTAGATCCGTTCTCACAGACCCAGATCTCGTGGAGATATCCCAGAAACACCCGGGTCAAAGTCTCCCTGTATCCGGCCTGTATCTCGATTTTCTCCCCCAGACGGATGTAGCGTTCCAAATCGCGGGCGTCCGCCTCGAACCAGATCCTGTACACCACGACGGCCATGTCCGGCTCCCGCTCCATCGAGGAGGTGATCTCCACCTTTTCCAATGTGCATCCTTCCCCCGGCGTGATCTTTTGGCCTCCGACGGACACCTGCACCCGGGGATTCACAAAATCTCTATATTTTATGGCCAAATCTTTTCCGCTTATTTTGTCTGCCATGCCCTCTCCTTTTCGTCCGCCGACAGTGCAGGGGCTGTCTGCGCGTCTTATTCCGCAGCGCTGTCGCCCATCCGCAGCCGTGGATTGGAAGCATCGGGGTTCGCCTCCCGCCATGCGCTCCATCCCGCTTCCGGCATAAGAACGCTCTCCCCGGAATCCGACTGCCCGACGTCTCCTTGATCTGCCGATGGCACATTCGGGATCTCGTCTCCGAAGTATTGCCCTTCGATGGAAAGTTCCACCTGCGCCCTCACGGGTTTGCCGTCTGGAGAAAACATGGTATAGCGGACATGCATCCGGGTCAAAATACCGCTCACCCCGATGGTTCCCCATTCAAAATAGAGCTGTCTGGGCTTTTCGTTCAGGGCAAGATTCTTATTGTCGTAGTAATACAGCTTTTTGATCTCTTGGCGCACATCCTTATAAGAACTTTGGTACAGACTCGTCAGCGTATTAAAATGAAGCGTCATGGAGAGGATGATCCGGTCTTTCCTTCTATAGCGGCGGCTGTCTTCCACCGGATACTGCCGTCCGAATTTTATATTGTTTTGGATTTCCTTCCCGGCCCATTCCGGCTCTTCCTCTGCATCCGACAGTCCCACGGCCTCCTCAATGCTCAATTCGGCGGGATTAAACGGCACATAAAACGCATTGCCGTGCGATCGGTTCGTGTGTGCGCCGTCAAAGGGACAAATAAACGCTTTCTGTAACGCCATCGCTTCTCCTATCCTGATTTGTCATCTGCCTTTCCGCACCGCATCCAGACGAAGACGTTCCTCCACTTTCTCATACACCCGGAGCGCAACTCCGGAGACGAGCGCACTCTCCGGGCGATCCGTCCCGAAAACCTGCTCCATATGTTTGGCCGCCAGCGAGGGGCGGGATTTGTAATATTCCCGCTCTTCTTTCAACTGCTTCCGCACAGTCTCCTTGATGAAAGGGAGCAGCGCCTCTTTCATCTTCTCCCGTTCTCTCGTCCGGTCAATCTCCTTCGCCCTGCCCGCGCCGCTCCCCGGATGCGCATATTCCAAACAAATACCCTGCGTGTCATAGACAATCGGTTTGATCTTCATCTTAAAACCATGCCTTTCCTTAATGTTTTATCTACCCATCTGAAAGTCCTCGTAGCTGATCTCAAAATGATCCACCAGAATCCCGTTCTGATCCGCACTCATCTCCCCGACTTCCCAGCTTTTCACGATTAATTCCGTGAACAGATAGGTCTTTAAGGGCTTCCGCTGATTGTCCATGACCATCACGTTGAGAACTCCCGGAATCTTCTGTCCCACCAGACAGAGCGGATTCATCTGTCCGGCATAAATGCCTTTTTCCAGACGCAGAATCTGCTCCGCCCCGCAGGATTTGGGAAAAATATGTACTTTTGTGTTCAGGCCGCCTTCCTGAACAATCTCCGTCTCGATCTGGCTCCTCATCCCTGTGATCTTCTGAAATCCCATCAGGATGTTGTTCAGAGACACAATAAACCGATACCCCGGCAGGGGGTCTGCAAAAGAGGGGAATGACTTCTGTGGCATAGGACGCTCCTTTTCTTATGTATGGGCTGCTTAAAGGCGGAACATATTTTTCTCGCCGTTAATCTTTTTGTTGATGCGGTTGATCTCCTCACAGTACCTGCGTCTCTCCGGATGGGACATTTTCAGAATCTGCTCCTCCGGCCAGTGGAAATAATATCCGATAAAAGAGACCTCCCGGCACAATTCTTCCCTGTCTGTCAGCGTCATTCCCCGATAGCAAAATTTAGCGTGTCGGTAAAGGTTTTGCCGCAGTGCGGACACTGTACCCGGATAATCGGATCTTCCGCTTTGTTCACCGTCTCGTACATATTCTGCAGATAGGCAAAATCCGGCGTGAACAGACCTCCGATCAATTCCGGCGTGATCTCGCCGATTCCTCCCAGATTCATCACAACCCGGGACAGCAGGATCACGGACTGGTACTCCGGATTGCTTTTGGCGCCGGGATTTCTCGCGGCTTCAATCTCGTCTAACGCCGTGGCCAGACGCATCCGTCCCTGACGGTGCAGCGTTCCCTGTTCGTCCACATACCCTTTGGGCAGCGTAAATTCATATTCCGTCTGAATTAACATGTCTCCTCCCGTTCCGCCGCATATGCGGCGTTGTCATCTCCGGCGCGCGGTTTTATTTGTCTCTCGTCACACCCTCATGCGCCAGCTCCAGCGTCTCCACCGCCACCTCGTTCCCGGTGGCATTGAAATCCGGCGCGGTATATTTGGTGGGCCATGCGGAGATGACCGTCCATTTGGCGATCTCGGCCTGCTTGTCGTCGTGAAGGCTGATGACCACCGTCTTGCGGGTGATTGTGCCGCCCTCCACTTCTTTCATCCAGTTGTACAGATCCATGGATTTGGTCATGCCCCACTTGAGGGTGATATTGCCGTACTTGATGATACCCGGCTGCTTGCCCACTGTATTGACCGCAAAATTGCCCTCCCGGTATTCGATCGGATCCGACGAAATATCCGGCGCGCTCACCTCGGAAAACCCGCCCACCACATTACCGTCGATCGTAACTTCATAATTATATTTTTTAAAGGGATATACCATTGCCATCTATCATTCCTCCTCACTGTGCGTTTTCCATTTTCTGGGTGATGCGGAAGATCACAAATTCCGCGGGCCGTACCGGCGCCACGCCGATGACGCAGATCAGTCTTCCGTTCAGAATGTCGTCCTCTGTCATGGTACTTTTCCCGATATTGATAAAAAATGCTTCGTCCGCCGTAGCGCCGGCCAGCGCGCCGTTTCTCCACTGGGTAGTCAGAAATACCCGGATGGTTCCCTCCACTCTGGACCAGAGAATCTCATCGTTGGGTTCAAATACCGCCCAGTTGGTGTTGGCTCGGATGGACTCCTCGATAAAGATGAAGAGCCTTCTCACATTCACATATTTCCAGTTGCCGTCGCTGGAACAGGTTCTTGCACCCCACACCCGGATGCCCTGTCCGGGAAGCTGGCGGATTAAATTGACGCCTTTGGGGTTGAGTTTCCCCTGTTCCGCCTCGTTGTATTTGACGGAAAGCCCGGTGCAGTTTCTGACGATCTCGTTGGCGGGAGCCTTATGTACGCCTCTGGTATTGTCCGTGCGCCCGTAGATGCCGGCTACGGAACCGGAGGGCGGCATATAGACGTTCCGGTTTGCCAGAGGATCGTAGCACTGCAGCCAGGGATGATACATGGCGGCGTAGCTGGAATCGATATTTTCCTTAAACTGCTGTAACTCCGACACTTCCTTGTCCTCCACAGGCATATCCAGTATGGCAAAGCGGCTTCCCATGCTCTCGCAATGGCTGACCAGCGCGCTCTGCACAGCGCTGTCGGTAATGCCCGGGATCGCCATGATACTCACGTCGGAGAGCGTCTTAAACGCCGCAAGCCCGGTTCTCTTGTCCGGGGATCCGTCCTGCCCCTTATAGAGCTTCACATTGTTCGCCTGTACCTGATCAATCTTGCCGTCGCTTCCCTCCTCAAACCGAATCAAGAACGACAGCTCCCCGGCGTCTCCAAACAGCTCCTTGATCTTGAGATTCTTTAATTCGTCCACCGACTCCACCGTAACCAGCTGGGATTTTTCCATAGCCTGTCCTATATAATTGCTGCGGGCGGAATTGAAAGAGATTTCCTCATACTGTTCCATGGCCGTGTCGTCCTCCACCATCAGATTCCACTCCACCAGATATAAGAAAAATTTTGCTGTTTCTTCTACTGCAGACAAAGCTTCCGTAAAGATAATGCTGCTGCCCTCCACTTTGTCGATCAAGGCATAAGTCAGGCTGGCCGTTTTCGTCCCGTCGGTCTCCTTGACACATTGAATGCAGATGAGATCTCCGCTCTGATAGCTTCCCGCATTCTCCACGGCCGCCTGTCCGGCTTGCATTTCCGCAACCGCCATCCGGTTCTTGAATGCAGACACAAGCTTCACCTTCAGACTGTTCCCCCAGACGCCGGGGTTGGACGCGCGCAGTTTCAGAAACTCTACATCCGCCATCTTTTCCCCCTTTTGCGTAACAAATACCCCCGTGGCACGCACCGCGCCGCCGTTGTCCTGATCTTCCTTGTCCGGACCCGATTCACTTTTCTCCTTGCACACCCGCATCACATAGCAGGCGGAACCGCCGTTGTTAAAAAACTGCTCCACCGCATAGGGCAGGAAGCGCAAGTTCCCGTAAGTACACTCCGGCAGGTATCCGCCGAAACGTCTCTGATAATCCGCCATGCTGGTGATCAGCACCGGCAGTCCCTGAATCGGCCCTTTCTGCGCCATGCCGATAAACCCGGCGGTACTGGTACCCACCCCTTCCATTGCCTTGATTCCGGAGTCGAACTCCTCCACATATACGCCCGGTGATAAATACTCTGCCATATTACTCCTTTCCGCCGCCTCCGCGGCACACAACTCTTTGATTCCCGCATCAACTCAAACCGCGGAAACCGTATTTTGCCATTACTATTTTGCAATTATTTGGATGAGATCCTAATCGCCCGTCAAAAAAGTACGGTGGGACAAATCGGCGCTGCCGCCTGTATATTTCCTCCGTAGACGCATTGCAATTTGGAATCCATGGTGACCGCCTCCGTTCCATGTGCTTTCACCTTTTTACAAGGTTTCGTCCAGTCCTGCAATGTGCAGGGTATGCAGGGCATGGGCGTGAGTACCCCCAACGCTGCTGCCGTGGCGGCGATCACCATGGGGTTGGCGGGATTGGAACACATGCCGAACGGCAAAATGTGTACAAACGGAATGTGATCCGTCTTCACCGCCACGGGGGTCATAGCATTGACTTTCTTGTCCGGCAGCACCATAAGGGGCGTAGGCAAATTTCCAAAACTACATTTTAACAAGCATCCCTGCGTCAACACTGGCTTCATCTTTTACTCCTCTCAATGTAACCAAACCCTTCCTACCGTCTCTCCACACCGTAATCCCTCTGCTCCACAGGATTGACAGACTGCATTCTCCGGGAGGCGATCAGAACCGGCGCGGCTTTCACATACACGGCGGGCCAGAGCGCCTGATGAAAACTCCCCCACAGCCGGATTTTAAACTCCACATCCTCCCGCAGGAAAAAGAGTTCCACCGGCTCCCCGTCCTCTCTCTCCAGCACAGGGTTATCGTACACGGCGCGGACGATCTCGTTTAAGATCCTGTGGAGCTGTCCTTTCTGCAGTCCGCCGAAGCGGTGGTTCTGATTGCAGAAGATCAAATACGAAAGCTCCGCCGCCTTGGGCGGAAATCTCCTTTTCCGCTCGTCGATATAGACGCCCGGTGCGGATACGGGAGAATAATCCTGTATGTCATACAGATAAATTCCCACCCGGTAATCTTCCTCATCCCACGGCGCCGTGAGGGCGACGGCGTCCTCGTCCCGCACATATTCGGGACAGAGGGATTTTTTCAAAAGCTCCAAAATGCTCTTGCCCGTCTGTAGAATTTCACTGTCTAAACCGTCCTGTACGCAATCCATGAAATCGTGACCTCCCTGCCCCGGCTCCGCCGAAACCCCCGCGATAACGTGACCGCGATCTGAAACGTTCCCTTCTCCACGTTCTGCCGAAGCGCCTGTTCCCTGACGTCCCGGTTGCCGTTCCACCTGCTCTCCCATCCGGCTTCCCATCTGTCTGCGAAAAGCTTCTGCTCCCCATAGACAATCGAATGGGGTGGTCTTCCACCGTTCCCGTACTCATATAGAAAATGGCAGCCTTCATACAGCACGCCCCACCGGATCAACGCCTCCTCCCCCGGGAATCCATAGGAAATTTCCTCCGAATACAGGATCCGGCCTTTCCGATAACGGTTCGGAACAGGAATCACCGCCACACCGCGTCGGATTTCTTCCCGCCGGTTTTCCCGCAGCCATTCCTTCAACTGCTCCGGCGCAGCGTCCGGTTTCGGAAATGCAGGCGGCGGAAGTTCCGGCGAAGGCTCCGGCAGCGGCGGTTTTGTCCAAAAGGGATTCCGTTTTCCCCCCAAACGTTTCAGGAGACCGCGCCACGGAATCTCCACAATTCCGTCCTCCTCCTCAACGCGCTCCAAAAGCGCCTCCCCGCCGGGATGAACCACGTAAACCCGCGGCCGGAAGTCCTGTTGTAGGACAAAACGGTATTCGTCCTCTTCCCCTGTCTTCTCCACTCTCAAATGCCCCAGCGGAACCCAGTCCGCCGGCCGGCTCTCTCCCACAGATTCCCGCAGGCAGCTTTGCACCGCCCGATTCTCTCCTGCGGATTCCCACAGCCAGCCCTGCACCGGCTGGCTCTCTCTTGCGGACTCCCGCAGACCGTCCCGCACCGGCTGACTCTCTCTTGTGGACTCCCGCAGACCGTCCCGCACCGGCTGGCTCTCTCTCTCGGATCCCCGCAGACAGCTTTGCACTGTTCGGCGGTATTCCGATACCGTCTCTATGGACAGCCGGGAAGAGGCCGACTCCACCGTCTCTGTTTTACCAAAGATTTCCACCGCAATTTCCATGCGGTTCAGCTCCAACTCCACGGGGAGTCTCCTGTTCTCCTCCGTACAGATCTCCCACTCCTGCGACAGCTCTCCCGTGAATCCCGTCCATTCTTTCTCCAAAATTTCAAAAGATTTGCCCGTCTCGGCAAAAAAAGCGCCCTGCATCTTCACCGCGCCCCGCCAGCGGATCTTGGCGCTCGCCCCGTCCCGCGCCCGCATCTGTAAACGCATCCGGAACATACTGTCCTCGGGGATCAGTCTGGGAATCTTAAGAATCAGCTTAACCGCCTCGCCGTCATACAGCACCCGCTCCTGCGTGAACATGCGCTCCTTCACATGGGTCTGCGCCCACAGACGCCGCCACTCTTCCTCGGAATACGCTCCCAGCGAAAAGGTCTCCCGAATCCGCGCCACCTGACATACCGTCTTGTCTCCCTCCAGAATCGCCTGTTCGCTCTCCGCGGGTTGTTCGTCATATCGGATTCCCAATATAAAATCCGGTTCCTTCTCCGGGTTCAGCCCTTTGATTCCCTTGACGTCCCATTCGGTATCCTGCGGCGCAATAATAATCCGCCCCGCCGGGTCTAGGGCGCTTCCCGCCGTCAGCTTCAAACCGCCCTCCTGCCCGGTTTTCAACTCCAAACCTTCGATAATCCCACAGCCCTGAAATTTGCGGTTCAAAAACTCCAGCTTGCGGCTGCCGTATTCCTGCTCGTTGATAAAGTCGGCGGCATGGAGCAGCTTGCCGGGATAATATCGGGTTTTGATCAATGCCTGATCTATTTTACTTTCCATCTTGCCGTCTCCCCTTCCCGCTCGTTGTGTCCTTGTTACGCATAATAGATTCCGAAATGCAAAAATTCAGTATTCAGCGTCAAAAAATGCATCTTATCTTTCATTTTTTCCATCATATCACAGGATTCGGGAATATCTTTATTTTACTACCGATATGTAGTAAAATAATGCGTCATTTAGATATTTTAGAAATCGTGAAGTCAAAACAACGGATGTCAGGCTCCGCCAGACATCCTTATGTTAAACAAAAATCCGGCTTGACAGCCGGAAATCCATGCAGTACTATTAGACCGCCGGAAACAAATTTTCAAATCCGGCGGATAGGATGGAAAAACGATCATGGCGGAAAAGACGACGAAAGACATGACTCAGGGGAGTCCCCTGAAGCTGATTCTGGGCTTTGCCCTGCCCATGCTTCTGGGGCTTTTGTTTCAACAATTTTACAGCATGGTAGACACGATTATCGTGGGGAAATGGCTGGGCGTGGATTCTCTGGCGGCTGTAGGCTCCACCGGTTCCATCAATTTCATGATTATCGGTTTCTGCATGGGCGTCTGCAGCGGATTCGCCATACCCGTTGCCCAGCGGTTCGGGTCAAAAGATTATGTTTCTCTGCGGAAATTCGTGGCGAACAGCGTCTGGGTCTCCGCTGTTTTGGCCGTCGTCATGACAACTGTCGTGTGTATGCTCTGTATGCCGATCCTTCGGCTTATGAAGACGCCCGATAACATTATCGGCGAGGCCTATGATTATATTTTTGTGATTTTTCTGGGGATCCCCGTGACTTATTTATACAATCTGCTGTCCGGCATTATCCGTTCTCTGGGCGACAGCAAAACCCCGGTCTATTTCCTGATTCTCTCTTCGGTCATCAATATCATCCTCGATATCGTATCCATCCGATGGCTGCGCATGGGCGTATCGGGACCGGCCGCCGCCACCGTCATCTCGCAGGGCGTCTCCGGCGTTCTGTGTCTGCTCTACATGTACCGCAAATTCGAGATTCTGCACATTGCCAAGGACGAATGGCGCATTGACTGGCCGCACATCCGGACGCTCCTCTATATGGGTCTGCCCATGGGACTGCAATATTCCATCACCGCCATCGGCAGCGTCATCCTTCAGACCGCGGTAAACGGTCTCGGCTCCGCCGCCGTGGCTGCGGTTACGGCGGGCGGCAAGATGAGCATGTTCTTCTGCTGTCCCTTCGACGCGCTGGGCGGAACCATCGCGACATATGCGGGTCAGAACGTGGGCGCAAGACAGCCGGAGCGGATCGACCGCGGTATCAAGTCCGCAGTCCTCATCGGCTTTCTCTACTCCCTTGCGGCTTGCGCCGTTCTGGTTTTCTTCGGAGACGCCATCGCTCTGCTGTTTCTGGATGCGGACGAGACGGCCATCCTGTCGCAGGTACATCGCTTTGTGATCGCCAACAGCACCTTTTACATGGCTCTCACGTTGGTGAATGTAGTGCGGTTCTGCATACAAGGCATGGGATTCAGCGCCTTTGCCATTCTTGCGGGCGTCTGCGAAATGATTGCCCGCGCCATCATGGGTTTCGGACTGGTACCCATGCTTGGCTTCAACGCCGTATGTTTTGCCAATCCTCTGGCGTGGGTTCTGGCGGACGCCTTTTTGATCCCCGCCTACTTGATCTGCAGGAGCAGACTAAAAAGGATGTTCGGGCGTCAGCCCCAAAATGCATAACGCTTTCATCAGCGTTTCCCTAACTGACCGAATAGTCAATCCAAAGATCAAACGGAGAGAGATACCGGTATCGGTTACATATTTTCTCATATTGTTCCCAAGCCGTCCGCGCTCCGTCCACCGTATATTCCGTCACGGAGGAAGTCTCCGCAATGGACTGCGCGGTGTGGGGTTGATTTTGCTGATCATAAAATTCCCCCGCATGATCCCGGAGTTCTTCCGGGTCGTAATTGGAAACCGTCTGGCTGATACAGTAAAAAGAAGCGGCGTCCACAGCCTCCCCGTTTTGAATCTCATAAATATCCCCGCCGTAGGAAAATCCGCCGAAACCGCCGTAGACACCTTCCTCCCCCGGGAGTACCCGCGCCTGTTCCTCATCGTACCAGAGACAGGCCAAATCCCCTCTCATGGAACCGCCACATTCATATCCCCGGATCAGCTCTGTTGCTTCACCGTCTTGAATCATGGCAAACCCACTGTAAGATAACGGAAATCCGGTCCGTTGATAAGGCGACGCATAGACATACAACAGCACCTCCCCGTCTTCTTCCAGACGGAACAATTTACACACTTTCTGATATCCGCGGACTTCCGACGCAAACCACTCGTCCTGCTCTTTATCTTCCGCCCCGAACGTCCCCGTCTGCACCCACCTAAAATACGCGGCGGCATATGCGGCGGCGCGGGGCGTTATATGGTTCTGCAGAAGCGCTTTCTTCATATCTGCCTCCGCCTCCTCCCCTGTCCTCACCAGCACGATTTTGCTGTTTCCTCCGCTATACCGTTCCATGCAGTAAATATGTTCTGCGCCATATACATCATAAGCGTTGCCGTAATGATACTCGGGGAGCAGCGCTGTCTCGCCTTTGCCGTTTAGAAAACCATACTTTTGATTTTTGACAATTTTATAACAGTCGCCGACTTTTGTAATCTGTTCCCACATGCCGACGGCAATTTTCTTCCCATTACAGTCATACAATTCTGTCAGCGCGTCTGTCTTAAAGGCCATGGAACCGTCCTCAAAAAGCTGCGCCTCGTCATATTGGATAGGATATTCCAAAGTACCGTCCTCCCGGATGATTCCATATTTTTTATTCTGTTTTACCACCGCCCGGCTCCCCACAAAAGATAGCCAGTCATAAATCGGCGGTATAACTTCCGACAGATCTTCCACGCTTAAGTATCCATACTTCGCGGTTGACGAAGCATTTTCCCCGTCCTGCGGATCGGCTGCGACACATACTGTCAAACCGCCTCCCATCGTTCCCTCTTCATAGTTGATCCATTCGTAGACAATAGGAAGCTTTACGTTCCCTTGATAATCCAGCACGCCATACTTCCCGTTTTCACGCACGATTACCAGCTCTTTTCCGGGAACCGGAGACAGTCTCTCATATTGCGGCTCCCACAGGAAATGCCCGCTTCCGTCGAACAGCCCGCACTTTCCGTCCCGTTTCACACAAAACAGGCCTCCGCTGTAATCGATCTGCTCCCATCCCTCGCTCAAATACAGTCTTCCCGCCCTGTCAAAGCAGTACCAGAGACCATCCCGCTTAACCTGAAAATAATTTTCGTCCGCTCGGATTTCTTCATATTCTGTCGGCAGAATCTCCCTGCCGTCTTCTCCGATCAAACCCAGTCCGCCGTCTTTCATGACCGGCGCCGCCCCATCACGAAAATAGCCCACATTATCATAAACCGGCTCCGCTATGATCCTGCCGCTCTTGTCCAGATAACCGTATTTGCCGTCCACACTAAAATAAGCGTATCCCTCCCGGAAAGAACTGACGCTGTCACAGTCCGGCTGCAGAACCGCATTGCCCTCCCGATCCATAAAACCGTACTCTTCCCCTCTGCAATAATAGGCCAGTCCCTCCGAGAAGGGCGCGGCCTGATCGTAGACAAAGGGCAGAACGGTTTCTCCGTCCTTTCCGATATATCCGTATTTGCCGTCAAGACACACACAGGCCAGTCCCTCCGAGAAAGGCGACGCATCTTCGTAGACATAGGGGGCAATCTCCTCTCCGTCTTCCGTGACAAACCCATAATAGGCGCCATTATAAATGCAGTAAGAGCCTTCCGAATAGAGAATCGTGTCCATCCACTTGCCCTCCGGAGACTCTGCGATTCTAGGATATTGGGAATCCGTATCCGGCTGCGCGTCTGCGGATATCGTTGACTGCGCCTCCGATGGGATTTCGGACGCTGCTGCAGATGGGATTTCCGGCTGTGTTTCGTCTAATGCTCCGCTTTCCGGTTCGAGGAGATCCGTCCTGCCGCAGCCGGACAATGCCAGTATGCAGATCATGACGGCGGCATATAGCGTGATCCGTTTTCTTGATTTTGCGTTGTTTTTCTTTTTCCTTTGCATAGAATCCTCGTTTTCTATTTTTTATCAGATGATTGCAAAACACGCCAATTTGTAAAGAGTCATTGATATACCGGCACATGACACAATTAGACAACGATTCGGCGGGTGGGTGCCATTGTGGTATTTTTTATACTACCATGTACATACATCAAAGTTGCATCCCAACCGCCTGAGCGTCCTCATTACTCAATAGAGCAATTTATTCCCCTTTTCACAGATCTCATAAATCTCGTCATACTTCGCCTCGATCAGCGGCGCAAGCTTTTTTGTCCGCCTCTCCAAAACTTTTCTATAAAGAAAATAAGGCAGCGCCCATCCGAGAAATCCCGGCACCGCCAAGACGATACACAAAATAATCTGCGGCGGCTGTGCCGTCACCGCAAAAGTGGAAGCTGCCATAAATGCAGTCCCGAAAATTCCCAGAACAAGCGCATAAACCGTAGCTGTGGAAGTTTTACTCCTCTCTAACGCCTCTATTTCCGCAACACAGGCCTCAAAATTCCTCTGTAATCTGGTAAGTTCCATTTTATTGAGGATTTTGCGGTCCCGCCTCAAACGAATCACCTTCCGGCGGCCGCCGGTTCTCTCTTCCGGACCGCTCTCCGGGAGACTGTCGTTGATCTCCCACCCGAAATTTTCATATCCGTCCAGAAGAAGCGCCGTAAAGCGGCTGTCCGCGGTGATTTCCCTATACTCGTAGCCCACGTAATTGCGTTGCTTTACTCCCATATTATCCATTATTATTACCCATTCCTTCCACTTCTCTCAGCCACAAAACAATTTGAAAATTTTTCCGCCGCCCCTGTTTGGGCCGCGGGCAAGATCACCGTAAAAGTACTTCCCTCCCCCACTTCGCTGCGGATCTGGATTTCCCCGTCCATCAATTCCAACACCCGTTTTACCAGCGCAAGGCCAAGACCGTTTCCCTCCATGGAATGGGAAGTGTCTCCTTGATAAAATTTATCAAAAATACGGTTGATGCTCTCTCTCGCTATACCGCATCCTGTATCCGACACCGATATCCGGACAAATTTTTCATCCGACGTCTGGCGGAGTGCAATGCTTCCGCCCCGGTTTGTAAATTTCACCGCATTGGAGAGCAGATTGTTCCACACCAGCTCCATCAGGCTCGCATCCGCTTCGATCATCGCCCGGTCTTCCAGATCCGCCTTCAGATCAATCTCCTTTTCCTCCAGTGCATCCTCAAACAAAAAAACGCTCTCACACAGCTGTCTACAGACATCATAAGTTTCCGTATCCGGCGTAATCCGTTGATGTTCCAGTTTATTCAATTTCAAAATATTGCTGATCAGGGAGGAAAGCTTTGCCGCCGCGTCTTCGATTCCTCTTGTATATTCCTCCCGCCGCTCCTCGGAAATCTGTCCCGTCCGCAGAAGCTGCGCATAATTTTTGATAACGGCAATCGGCGTTTTCATCTCATGAGACACATTAGAGACAAAATCCGTTTTCAGGGTCTCGATACTTCCCAGTTCCTCCACCATCTTGTTAAAATTCAGAATCATAACGTCCAGATAATCCAGTTTATCCGCCGTATGCAGCGTGGGGACATATACGGAAAAATCCCCTTCCGACACTTTTTTCATCGCCTCCGCCATCCTGTGCAGAGGCTCTTCATAGGTACTTTTCATTTTCTGCCTTGTAAACAGGGTGAGTCCCACAGCCACCATCCCCCAATAGACGATGGGGACCATCGTCTGTGCCAACTCCCCCAAATGAAGGGTGTTCATCAATACGATCAGGCCGGTGTGGATGCCGGACATTAGGAGCAAAACCCCTAAGTAGATGGCAAACAGAGACGGCGGAAAAAGATTCTCCTTGATTTTCATAGCAGCACCGCCTTATATCCCAATCCTCTCACAGTCACGATCTGAAACCCGTCGCAAGCCGAGAGTTTGTCCCGAAGCTTTGTCACATACACGTCTACCGCCCGCAGATTGGTATCGCTGTCCACGCCCCAGAATTCGTCCATGAGCTGCGCTCTGGAAAAAGTCTTTTTCGGATAGGATAACAGCTTATAAATAATGTGAAACTCTCTTGTGGTAAGGCTGATCTCCTCTCCGTCGATCTCCGCGCTCATACCGTCTGCATCCAACACCAGATTTCCCACGATGATTTTTCTCTCTGTCTCAATATTTGCCCGGCGCAGCAATGCTTTGACCCGAAGCAGCAGTTCGTCCAGCTCAATGGGTTTTACCATATAATCGTCGATTCCCAGCCGGAATCCCTTCTGCTTGGAAGGCAGGTCGTCCTTTGCCGACATGAACAGTATGGGAATCGTCTGATTAACCTGCCGGATTGTCCGTGCAAACTCGAATCCGTCGATTTCCGGCATCATGATATCGGAAATGATCAGCTCGTAAAGATTGCGGTACATCTCGTCATACGCTTCCATAGCATTTAGGCATCCCTTTGCATGAAATCCGCTGTCATTCAAATAAGTACAGACAATCCTGTTCAATTTCACATCGTCTTCCACTACCAATATCGGAATCATAGACCATATCCCCTCTTTCTAATGAAATTGTTAGACGATTGCGAAACGATATTTTTCGGAATCCGAATTGTGCAGATTGTATATTCATAAGCAGACCCTAGCGAACCGTTGGCACTTAGGCGCTGTATTTTAGCGCCTTGAGGTGAGATTTAGCACTTCTTGGCGAAGCACCCTATGGTGCAAGCCTTAGAAGTGCTTCTCACCTTGACAGCTTACGGTGAAGGTGGGACGTCTGCGTTGAATGTGCAATTTGCACAATGACCCTATAACGAAATGTAGTGTTTCGCAAACGCCTAATGAAATTGTTTTAGGCATTGTGTCGCATGGATAATCATATAAACTGCCATGCCCAGCACAATGACGCATACGGCCGCCCCCGTATAAGCGGTCATAATTTTTCTAAAGTTTGCGTCGTCCGCCGCTCCAAACTGCGTCAGCATAGCCGTTTCCAGCGAGAGCATAGACACCAAAGCCGCCGTCAGATTGATCGCTTTTGCCGCCGACAAAACGGGACTTCCGTATTTTTTGAATTTTATCACATTCCGAATAGCCATAATCACCGCATAAAACGCATACATCGCCATAACATAAATGAGCATTCCGGGATATTCAAATCCGCTGTTTTGGCGTACCACAAGAACCACAATTCCCGACAATGCAAAATTCATAAATAATAAAATCATTCCGCATAACCGATACCTTTTCCATTCGGAAACTTTGTCTTTCCCCGGTTTCCTCACATGATGAAGCAGGGAAAACCGCATGACCGCCAACAGGATATAATAAACTGCCAGCGTTGCAAACCACACGGAATGATATCGGACGCCCGAGAACATTTTGACAGCCGCATAGAGCAGATTGATCAAAAATCCTTGATACAATGCCGCTTCCGCTCGGAATCTGTCCTCTTTCAGATACCTGTCCACCAGAGGAATCCCCAACATTTTCCTCACAAACGGATGCTTCCCTGCGTTCTTTCGGAAAAAGCCCACAACGCTTGTCATTCCTGTGATGGTAATGACAAGCGCGTAGGCAGACGCCACATACGAAATATAGGAAATGACCGAATCCACGTTTTCCGCTGTGAGCGCATAAATCACAAGCCCATAGGCTGGAACAGCAATGAAAAGAGTTGGAAGCGGCGGCAGAAAAAATAGAGTCTTTAACAGCTTTTTCATGTTTTGTATTTTCATAAGATGATTATACCGCCGTTTTGTTTGTATTTTGTTTTTAATTTGTGTCCAAAGTGTGAACACAGCAAAACATGCAGTTTACTTTAAGCCCTTGATAAACGGAATCAGACAGAGCAGAAGCACAATACCCGCAAGCCCGATGATAATTCCAGCCACCATATGACTCCACACCATCGTCAGGCACATGCCCACACCGAACAGTAAAGCCCCGGCAATTCCGATGAACATTGCGCCGATCGTCTTTCCCGACAACTTAATCGGAGCTTTGTTCTCCATCTTCCGCCATATCAGCACCATAATCAGCAGCACCGCCGCTCCAGCCACACCCATAACGACACCCGGACGGAACGCGTTCCATTCGGGAATCAGCGTCATGCACATGCCCAGCGCAAACAGGATTCCTCCGACCGTCCCCAGAATCATTGCCACAAACGTACTCTTTTTCATTATAAAAGTCTCCCTTCCCGGTTCTTTTGTTCTGCGGCCAGCCGCTCTTTTGCCTCTTCCACGGACTCCCCTTCTCTCGCCAAAAAATTGTCCACAAACTTGTCGGCAATTTTCTGGAATCCGCCCACGGTTCCTTCCTCAATCTTCTTGTAACCGCCGACTGCTCCCTCCTCGATTTTCTTGTAACCCTTTACTACTTCTTCTGCGATTTTCTGATTCGCATTTACCAGTTTTGACTTTGCCATATCTTTCTTCTCCATTCTGTCAGATTTTGTTTTGTGTTTCACCTAACAGTAAGAGAATAACACCTGAATATTTGCATTGTGTTTGGTTTTTGTTTGAGAAATATTAAAAAGAAAACAGAAAGTACCAATAAATATGATTTAGAAAAGCAAAAGCATTGAAAATCCATGAATTGGATTCCTTGATATGATAAAGCTTCTCACAGAAATTTGGACATTCCAAACAATACGACAGGTATCATGGAAAGAAAGAGAATTACAGCTATAACAAACACAGTAACTATCCAATAAAACGCTTTGATTTCTTCACCTGTCTGTGATTTCATCTGTCTGTCTGCCAAATGGTTTGTCCGCTGATTTATTGGATAAGGAATTTGTCCGGATATCGAGTTCCGATGAAGCATTGCGATGGGATCGGTCTGATTCATAATTCGATTGTAAAAATCTCGGATCCAATTAATATCGTTTTGTGTACAACTTTTCTCTTTAAAGGCACCTTCTGTATGAGCTAAATTATTTCTGATATGACGAAAGCGAATCAGATGCTCCAGATCAGTTTGCCAATTTGGAATAGAATGATACTCCTTCCTTGTTATATGTTTCATATGATCAATATAACAAGTTACGCCTGCCGGATCGTTATACAGTTCTCCACACAATTTATTCAAACGTTTGTATTCTTCAAAAAAAACATAATTCAAATGTTCCATTGTACCACCCATCTATCAAACCGCTTGTTGAAATCATTCAACATAACAATTTATTCTTTTTCACCAATCTCATGATATTTCGCCTCGATCAGTGGCGCAAGCTTTTATCTTATGAGACCCAAAAATTTATTGCTTAGCAATCAGATCCATTATCCGCAAAACCGAATTGCACACATCATCAAAGGAAATATCC